>NZ_CP109171.1:321250-642500 GCF_036246005.1 Streptomyces sp. NBC_01723 | reverse complement strand
TCGCTGAAGGTGACGCTGCCCGGGTTCTCGCCGCCCTCCGTGGTGGTCCTGAGGATGTAGGGCTCGCCCTCCGTGGCCACGTACATCGCGAGCGTCTCGCCGCCGTCGCCCTCCTTGGTGAGCTTGAGCGCCTCCTTGCCGTCCACCTCGGAGGTCTCCCCGCGCTTCATGCCCTGGCGCTGGGACTTGTCCTGGTCCATCGCCGCGACGAAGCCCTGCTTGTCGCAGACCCCGGCGGTCGTGGCGTCGTTGCCCGGCATCCGCACCCACTTGTCCGACAGCCTGGGCACCATCTCCCGCGCCTCGTCGGGCTGTTGCTTCAGGGCGTTCTCCCAGTACCGGCGGTCGCCGCGCAGGTACAGGGTCGAGCCGGTGTAGCGGACCTCGGCCTCGGTGTCGCCGGCGCCGATGGTGCCCTGGCAGTTCTTCGCCCGGTCGACCGAGACGTCGATGGTGACCGTGGAGCCGCCCTCCTGGCGGGTGTCCCCCTTCACGTGCATGGACTTCGCCTCCCGGGTGGCCTCGACGGCCTTCGCCGCGACCGAGTCGGCGCTCTGCCCGTCGAAGGGCTTGCTCCCCCCGTCACCGGAGCCGCCGCAACCGGCCAGGAGTGCGAGGGAGGCGCTCGCGGTCGCCACGGCGGTTGTCACATTGCGGGTGCGCACTGGCAGTTCCTTCCCGTGTCTGTTCGAAACCGTCAAGTCACGTGCCCTACCGGCCTGTTGGTGCCGGACGTTCCGAATACCCCGATTCCCGCGCCCCGCACCCGGTGAGGGACCGGTGACACCCGTGTGACCGCCACGGTCGCCGATTGGTCCCCCATACGGCCCCGGAAGTGGACCCCGTGCGAGACCGGCCGGCTTCCTAACGTCGGTGCCATGAACGCCACCACCGCACGCGGCTCCCTGCTCGCCGCCCTCGCCTGCGTCCTCGTCGGAGGATCCTTCACCGCCAACAGCCTCCTCGGCGACTACCCCTACGCCGGGGGACAGTTCCTGCGCTACGGGCTGGCCTTCCTGCTGCTCGTCCCCCTCGCCGGGCCCGGCGCCACGGCCCGGCTGCGCGCGCTGGGCCCCGGCCCGTGGCTGCGCCTGGCCCTGCTGGCCGCCGTCGGCATGGTCGGCTTCAACCTGGCCGTCCTCGCGGCGGAACGCACCGCGGAACCGGCCGTCCCCGGGGTCTTCGTGGGCTGCGCGCCGGTCGTGGTCGCCGTCCTCGTGCCCCTCCTCGACGGGCGCCGGCCGCAACGGGTCGTGCTCTACGGGGCGTCGCTGGTGGCCGCGGGCGCCTTCACGGTCCAGGGCTGGGGGCGCACCGACGGCGCGGGCATCGCGTTCTCCGTGTGCGCGCTGCTGGGCGAGGTCGGCTTCGCGGTCCTGGCCGTGCCCGTCCTGCGGCCGCTGGGCCCGCGGCTGCTGTCCACCACGGTGTGCGGCATCGCGGCGCTGCAGTCGGCGGTGGCGGGCGTCCTGGCCGACGGCGCCGGCTGGTTGCGGCCGCCGGACGCGGTGGAGGCGGGCGCGCTGCTGTGGCAGGCGGCGGTGGTCACCGTCGTCGGCTTCGTCTGCTGGTACATGGGCATGCAGCGGATCGGGGCGGAGCGCGCCACCCTGTTCTCCGGCCTGATCCCGGTCGCCGCGGCCTGCACCGCGCCCCTGGTCGGCACCGGTTCCTACGGCGCCGCGCAGGCCGTGGGCAGCGCCCTGGTCTGCGCGGGGGTCGCCGTGGGATCGGGCGTGTCGCTCTCCTTCGCCCGCCGGGGCGGTCCCTCGTCCGCCCGCCCGGGTGAGGCCCGGACGGCGCGGCAGAGGTCCTTCGAGTCCCGCTTGGCGGAGAAGCTGTAGAAGCCCTCGGCGCCGGAGAGGCTGCCCGCCCGCGGGTGGGCCCGGTGGCTCAGGGCTGCAGGGGCATGCTGCCGCAGTTGGAGCGCGCCGGCTCCCCGGAGAGCCGGTCGGTCAGCCAGGAGATGGCGCTGCCCTGGTCGGTGAGGAGCGGGGCGAAGTGGTTGAGCAGGCCGCTTCCGACGCCCGGCAGCAGGACGGGGGCGTAGGTGACCGTGGCGCCCTTGCGGCACCAGTCGACGGCGAGTTGACGGGACTGGCCGTGCGGGACCAGGTCGTCGCTGACGCCGGTCGCCACGCGGACCGGGCTGCCGGGCTTGAGCGAGCCTATGCGCTGCTCGGCGAGGAAGTCCCGCAGTACGGGCTCGGCGCGGATGACGTCGCTGATGGACTGACCGGTCGTCGTCCAGTCCTCGCTGCTCGCGCCGCCGTACTTGAAGAGGGCGTCGCCGACGCACATGGTCGACAGGTCCTTGAGCGCCTCCCGGCCCTCGGCGTTGATGTACCGGTCGGCGATGGGACGCAGGGCGGGCTCCGTCTGCAGGAAGCCGTTGAGCGACCAGCCCAGCGCGCCGGCCAGGTCGCCGCCGTCGATCGCCTCGGTCACCTCGGTCAGGTCCGCGGGCGGCGCGCCCGCGTAGGTGCCCGCCAGCGGCACGTCCGGGGCGTAGCCCGGCTGGAGTTCGGCCGCGGCCGCCGTGGCGCCGCCGCCCTGGCTGTACCCGAACAGGCCGACCCGGGAGTCGGCGGTGACCGAGGCCGAGTCGAGCGAGCGCGCGGCGCGTACGGCGTCCAGTACGGCGTGGGCTCCGTCGACGCGGTTGACGTAGGTGTGCAGCCGGTCGGTGGTGCCCAGGCCGACGTAGTCGGTGACGACGACGGCGACGCCGCGCAGCAGCAGCCGGTAGACCGACAGGTTCTCGTATCCCACGGAGACCGTTCCGTCGCCGAGGCGCAGCGGGTTCTCCAGGGCCATGGAGGCGGCGCACTGGTCGCCCTGTCCCATGGTGCCGGGGGCGACGGCGACCAGGGGCCGCGGTCCGTCGCCGCGCCACTTCGCGGCGGGTTCGATGTAGGCGCCGGTGACGGCGACCGCCTCGCCGTTCGCGTCGGTGGACTTGTACATCAGGCGGGTCGCCCGCCCCGGGAGGGGGCCGTCGAGGCCGGGCAGGCTCAGGGCGAGCGGCAGGTGCTCACTGCGGATCAGGGTGCCGTCGGCGGCCGGGAGTCCGGCCGGCGGCGTGTAGAAGGGGGGTATCTCCACGCCCCGGGACACTTCCGAGGCGGGTCCGGTGGCCGTGTCGCCGGCGGTGCCTGCCGCGGCGGCGGGCACCGCCTGGGCGCCGAGGGCGAGCGCGGCGGTGATCGCCGCGGCGAGCATGCGGGGACGTGCGGGCATGGCGAACCTCCTGGGGAAGGGCCGGAACCGGTCGTCCGCGGTCCGTTGGGGGAGGACCGTGGCCGCGCTGCTCCTGTGGGGTGACGGGACCGTACCCGGACAGGAGTTACCGGCGGTAGCACCATGCTCATTACGGTTCAGTAACTTGACGCCGCGTCTAACAAGCCGCGCCCGGCAAGGTGCCGGTCCGGCGGGATCCGTGCCCCGCCGGACCAGGCCGCCCGCTACCGGCGGCCGCGCACCAGCAGGTACAGGAAGTACGGCGTCCCGATCACGGCCGTCATGAGTCCCGCGCCGAGCTGGGCCGGGGCGATCACCGTGCGGCCGATCAGGTCGGCCGCGCAGACCAGGACGGCGCCCAGGAGGATCGAGACCGGCACGACCCGGACGTGCCGCCGGCCCACCAGGGCCCGTGCCGCGTGCGGGGCGACCAGCCCGACGAACCCGATGGTGCCCGCACAGGCCACGGCGCTCGAACTGAGTACGACGCTCACCACCAGGAACCCGAGCCGCCCCGGCGCCAGCCGCAGGCCCAGCAGTCGCGGCGTGTCCTCGTCCAGCGAGATCAGGTCGAGCTCGGTGCGCCGCGCGACCGCCACGCCGATGCCGACGGCCAGCGCCAGCGCGACCGGCACGACGTCCGGCATGGTCCGCCCGTAGGTCGAACCCGACAGCCAGGTCAGGGCCTTGTTCGCGTTGAACGGGTCGGTGAGCACGATCAGCAGGCTGATCAGGGCCGCCGTCCCGGAGGCCACGCCGATGCCGACGAGGACCAGCCGGTTCTGCCGGTAGCCGCCCCGGGCGGCCAGCCCGAAGACGAGGACCGCGGTGACGGCGGACCCGGCGAACGCGGCGGCGGCGACGCCCCACGTCCCGGCGGCCGGCACGGTGGTCACCAGGATCACCGCGCCCAGCGCGCCACCGCCGGTGACACCGAGGACGTTCGGCTCCGCGAGCGGGTTGCGCGTCACGGCCTGCACGAGCGTGCCGGCCAGGGCGAGCGCCGCACCCGCGCCGAGCGCCGCGAGCACCCGGGGCACCCGGGTGTCCAGCACGAAGGAGACGGTCCGGCCGGCCCTGCCCTGCGCCCAGTTGACGACGTCACCGAGGAGCAGCTTGCTGTCGCCGATCAGTACCGAGGCGATGACGAGGCCCACCGACACGGCCACCAGGACGGCGACCGTGGCCAGGAACACCGCCCGGCTCGGGATGCGCAGCCGGTCCGGGGCGCCGGCCCCGGCGGTGTCCCGCAGCCGCATCGCCATGACGACGAGGAACACGGCCCCGACGAGGCTGGTGACCACGCCCGTGGGCACGCCCACCGCGCGGTTCTCCGGCACCAGGGTGCGCAGCAGCACGTCCGAACCGAGCACCAGGGCCGCGCCGGTGAGCCCGGCCGCCGGCATCGACGTACGGGAGCGGGCGAAGCCGCGGAAGCGGCGGGCCAGCGGGCGGACCAGGGCGGGTGCGCACAGGCCGACGAAGCCGATCGGCCCGGCGAGCGTGACGGCCGCCGCGGACAGCAGCGCCGCCAGTACGACGACGGTGGCCCGGGTCGCCCGGACCGGCACGCCGACCCCGCGTGCCGCGTCGTCGCCGAGCGCCAGCGCGTCCACCCGACGGGCCGTCAGCATCAGGCCCACCAGCCCGGCCAGCGCGATCGGCAGCATCTGGAGGACGCCGTCGAAGCCGTTCTGGGAGATGCTGCCCTGGTTCCACGCGTAGAGGCCCTCGGTCTGCTCGGGGAAGAGCAGGAGCAGTCCCTCGGTCATGGAGTGCAGGCCCAGCATGAGCGCGGTACCGGCCAGCACCAGACGGACGGTGCCGGTGCCGAGGCCGGAGAGTCCGAGCACGACGGCCGCCGCCGCCAGCCCGCCCACGAAGGCGACGCCGGAGGAGGCGATCATCGGCAGCGAGACGCCGGTGGCGCCGGCCACCCCGAGGGCCAGGTACGCGCCCGCGTTCACGGCCAGGGTGTCGGGGGAGGCCAGCACGTTGCGGCTGACCGACTGGAGCACGGCGCCGGCCATCCCGAGGACGACGCCGACCAGCAGGCCGGCGGCCATCCGGGGCAGCCGCGAGGCGACGACGACCGACGCGTCGTCCGGGTCGGCCTGTCCGGTGAGGGCCTTGAAGACCTCGGACGGTCCGACGGCGGCGGTGCCCTGGGTGATGTCGACGACGGCGAGGACGGCGACCAGCAGGACGATCCCGGCCGTCACCGCGGCCGCGCCCGACCGGTACGTGGGGACCGTCGACGCACGGGTCGCGGGTTCGGTTGCGGTGACGGCCATGGCCTCGCTACTTCGTCAGCGCGCCGACGACGGCGTCGACGTACGCCTCCATCGACCCGGGACCACCGAACATCCAGATGCCGTCGTCCAGCCGGTGCACGTCGCCGGACTTCACGAACGGCAGGGACTTCCACACCGAGTTCTTGGCCAGCTCACCGGTGAACGGGGTGGCGGACGGGTCGTCCTCGTTGCCGATGTAGGCGAACTGCGTGTCCTCGGGCAGCTTGGTGAGGCCCTCGACGTCGGTGGCGCCGAGACCGTAGGCGGGGTCGCCCTTCACCGTCCAGGCGTTCTTCAGACCGATCGCCTCGTTGACCTCACCGATGAGGGAGGTCGCGGTGTAGGGGCGGATCGAGACCTGGTTGGAGGCGACGTAGCCGTCCGCGAAGGCGTAGTCCTTGCCGGCGAACCCTGCGTCGGCCAGGGCCTTCTTGCCCTCGGCGACCTTGGCCTCGAAGCCGGTGCGCAGCGTCTTCGCCTGCTCCGTCCTGCCGGTGGCCTTCGCGATGAGGTCGACGTTCTCCAGCATCTGGTCGATCTGGCCGGTGCCGTCGGCGGAGGTGACCTCGATGACCGGGGCGACCTCGCGCAGCTGCTTCACGGCGGCCGGGGTGAGGTCCGTGGTGGCCACGATGAGGTCGGGGGCGAGGGAGGCGACGGTGTCCATGCTCGGCTCGCCGCGGGTGCCGATGTCCTTGGGCTCGTTCTTCAGCGGCACGGCGCTGTCCCAGGTCTTGTAGCCCTTGACGTCCGCGACGCCGACCGGGTCCACGCCCAGGGAGACCAGGCTCTCGACGACGTTCCACTCGGTGGCGACGACCTTGGTGGCCGGGCCGTCGAGCTTCACCTCGGTGCCCTTGCCGTCCTTGAGCGTGATGGCCTCGGAGGCCTTCTTCTCGGACGTGTCGGCGGCGGGTTCGGTGGTGCCGCAGGCGGCGAGGGTGAGCGCCGCGGCGGTGGTGGCGGCCGCGGTGAGCAGGAGGCGTCTCATGAGGTGGTGCCGAGCCTTTCGGTTCGTATGTGGTGGCGGCCGATCGGGCGGGTGCGCAGCCGGCCGGTGAGGGGGTCGGTGTCGACGTCGATCCGGATGCCGTAGACGGCACTCAGCCGTTCCGGCGTCAGTACGTCCTCGGGCGGGCCGTCGGCGACGATCCGGCCCGCTTCGAGGAGCGTGATCCGGTCGGCGACGGCCGCCGCCTGGTCGAGGTCGTGCAGCACGACGCCGACGGCGATCCCGTGGACGTCGGCCAGATCGCGGATGAGGTCGAGTAGTTCGACCTGGTAGCGGAGGTCGAGATAGGTGGTGGGTTCGTCCAGCAGCAGCACGCCGGTCTCCTGTGCCAGGCAGCTCGCGAGCCACACCCGCTGCAACTGGCCGCCGGAGAGGTGGTCGGCGCCGCGGTCGGCGAAGCCGTCGACGCCGGTGAGCGCGAGCGCCCGGTCGATGGCGGCCGGGCCGTCCGGGTCGGGCCGCCCCCAGCGGCCCCGGTACGGATAGCGGCCGAACTCGACGACGTCCCGCACGGTCAGCCCGCCCGGTGTCGGACGGCCCTGCGTCAGCAGGGCGACGTAGCGCGAGAACTCCCGGGGCGTCAGCGCCAGGCCGTCGGTGTCGCCGTCGATGCCGATCGTCGCGCTCCGGGCCCGCTGCAGGCGGGCGACGGTGCGCAGCAGCGTCGACTTCCCGCTGCCGTTCGGGCCCACCAGAACGGTCACTTCGCCGGGCCGGAGGGTGACCTCCGCGTCGTGCACGACATCGACGCCGTCGTACGCGACGGTCACATTCGTCGCCGACAGCCGATGACCGCGCAGGCGCGGGGTGCCGGCCGTGTCTTCACCAGATCTCACGTGGCGAAGGTTAGCCTAACCTAATATCTGCTGGTAGAGGCGGGGCTCACACCGGCCGTCCCGGCTCCGGCCCCGTCCTGTGTCCCCGGTCGGGCGGCGCGCTCAACTCCCCTTCGGGGAAGGGGAGTTCCATAGTCCCGCCCGATTCAGGGACTGCGGGCAGTGCAGGTAGATCTCGTCGATCTCCAGGACCAGGGCGAGGTCCGGACGCCTGCCGTCGCGGGCCATCGCGTCGAAGAAGGGCGCGTCGGTGAGGAGGCGGGCCCGGCCGTTGATCCGCAGCACCTGCTTGCCGCCGGGGATCAGATAGAGCAGGCCGGCGTGCGGATTGCCGAGGATGTTGTGGAAGCTGTCCCCCCGCCGGTTGCCCGGCCGGTCCGGCAGGGCGATGGTGCCGGCGTCCAGGACCCGGGTGAAGCCCGGCGCGTCACCGCGCGGCGACACGTCGCAGTTGCCCCGCGGGTCGGAGGTGGCCAGCAGGCAGAACGGGGAGCGGGCCAGAATGTCCACGTCGTCGTCGGTGAGCCGCTCGTGCACCTTGTCGATGACGACGGGCCAGGGCTCGCCCAGCAGCTCGCGCAGCTCGGCGGGCGAGTCCAGTGCGACCCAGCCGTCCTCCTTGGCGGTGTCCGTCCGGTCTCCGGTCGCGTCGATCGTGTGTGGCAAGGCCGGCTCCCCCGGTGCGTGCTGACCGGAGGCGGGAGCTTCCGGCTGGGTGGTTGCACGTAGAACATTATCTGACGTTAGGTTCCCCTTACCCAACGCGGTCAGAAGGCGTACCGCACGCGCAGCCACGGTGCGTGGGCGGCGACCAGAGCGCGCAGCCGGGCGACCGCGTCGGCCTTGACCCCGGCGCGGTAGCGCACGTTGAGCGCGCCGTTCTCGGAGCGTTTCGCCTCCTGCAGCTCCGGCCGCCACAGCACCTCTTCGGCGCGCGGATGCCAGCCCTGGTTGACCCCGTGCAGCTCCCGGTTGTGCGTCAGCATGATCACCTCGGCGGCGGCCTGCCGCCTGACCCGCTCCGGCAGGACGTCGTCGAGGTGGCGCAGCAGCTCCGCCCAGGCCTCCTCCCAGCCCGGCCGCACCACCACGGGGGAGAGGTTGAAGTGCACCTCGTACCCGGCGTCCAGGAAGTCGGCCGCCGCGGCGATCCGCTCGGCGACCGGCGAGGTGCGCACGTCCAGCAGCCGTGAGTCGTCCGGCGGCATCAGGGAGAAGCGGATCCGGGTGCGGCCGCGCGGGTCGAGGGCGAGCAGGTCGGGGTTGACGAACTTGGTGGCGAAGGACGCCTTGGCCGTCGGCCACTGCCGGAACGCGTGCACCAGGTCCGCGGTGTTGTCGCAGATCAGGGCGTCCACCGAGCAGTCGCCGTTCTCGCCCACGTCGTACACCCACGCCTCGGCGTCGCACTGGTTCGGCTCCGGCTTCGGCCCCTGCCGGGCGATGTGCCGGCCGAGGTGGGCGATGATCCCGTCGATGTTGGTGAAGACGGTGACGGGGTTGGCGTACCCCTTGCGCCGGGGCACGTAGCAGTAGGCGCAGGCCATGGCGCAGCCGTTGGAGGCGCCGGGCGCGATCCAGTCCGCGGAGCGGCCGTTGGGGCGGGTGGCCAGGGTCTTGCGCTCACCCAGGACGAGGGTCTCGCCCTTGATCCGCACCCAGCGTTCGACGTTGCCCTCGTTGCCGTGCAGGCCCGGGATGCGCCAGTGGGAGTCCACCTCCACCACGCGCGCCTCGGGGAACCGGGCGAGCACCTGCCGGCCGCGCGGGGAGGCGGCCGCCGCCGGCTCGGCGTGGATCTCCCGGACCGGCAGCAGACGGCGGGCGGCGGCGGAGTCCCGGAAGCGCGGCCCGGTGGGCTCGGCGGCCGGCCCGCCCGGCGTCAGGGCGTCGAGCCCGAACAGGGTGCCGGAGCCGTCGTCCGGCGCGGGGGACGGATCGTGCATGGCGTGCTCCGGTGCGGGGTGCGGGACGGGCCGGACCGGTCCCCGGCACACCCGGGACCGTCCACGTCCGTCCACTGTACGAAGCACGCGGAGGCCCGTGCCGGGCAAGGGGAGCACCGCGCCGTGTCACACCCTCCGTCGGGGGCATACGCGTGACACGGCACCGGTCGGGTGCCACCTACCCGAAGGGATGTACACCGTGCTCGCCATCATCGCCGCGGTTCTGTTCCTCATCGCCTGGCTGATCAACGCGGCGGAGGTGTCGACCAACGACGTCTTCACCTCCACCAACGTGATGCTCATAGGCCTCGCCCTGGTCGCCCTGCACGTCGCCGGTGTCGGCAGCGGCTGGGCGGCCCGCGGGCGTCGCCGCTGAGCCGTGCGCGCGTCCCCGTCAGGGGATGCGCGCCACGGCCGCGTAGATGCCGCTGTCCTCCGGCGCCGGCGGCTCCTGGCCCTCGCCGTACCACTCGGTGGCCGTGACCAGGCCCGGCTGGACCAGTTCCAGCCCGTCGAAGAAGCGGGTCACCTCCGCCCGGGTGCGGAAGCCGAGGCGGATGCCGCCCTTGGCGTACTGGGCGATCACCTGCTCCGACAGCTCGGGGAAGAGGTCGATCGAGGCGTGCGAGAGGACCAGGTGGCTGCCGGAGGGCAGGGTCTCGACCAGCCCGCGGACTATCCCGTGGGCGTTCTGGTCGTCCGTGATGAAGTGCATCAGGGCGATCAGCGACAGGGCGATCGGCCGGTCGAAGTCGAGGATCTCGCGGGCGTGGCGCACGATCTGCTCCGGCTCGCGGACATCGGCCTGGATGTAGTCCGTGGCCCCCTCCGGGCTGCTGACCAGCAGGGCCTCCGCGTGCCGCAGCACGATCGGGTCGTTGTCGGCGTAGACGACCCTGGCCGCCGGGACCGTCCGCTGCACGATCTGGTGCAGGTTGGGCTCGGTCGGGATGCCCGTGCCGATGTCCAGGAACTGGTCGACGCCCTGCGCGGCGAGGTGGGCCGCCGCGCGGTTCATGAACGCGCGGTTCTGCCGCGCCGCGTCCCGTGCCTCGGGCGGCAGGGTCTCGCCCACCGCCTCGTCGACGGGGTAGTTGTCCTTGCCGCCCAGCAGCCAGTCGTAGACCCGCGCGGGGTGGGCCCGGCCGGTGTCGATGTGGGGAGGCTGGGAATGGTCCGTCGTCATGGCAGGCTCCGTGGTCCGGGAGGTGACGCTCCGCCGTAAATTTCGATCATCGTACTGCCCCGCGCCCCGTGCCATGTCCCGGGCGCACGGCGGAAGTTGCCGATCAGACCGTGCCCAGGGTGCGGGGCGGAGCGTAGGTCCACTCCCGGTCCGCGTCGGTGATCGCGCGCAGCACGCGGGCCGGGGTCCCGGCGACGACGGTCATCGCCGGGACGTGCGCCGTCACGACGCTGCCCGCGCCGACCACCGAGCCGCGCCCGATGGTGACCCCCGGCATGATCAGCGCGCCGGCCCCGATCCACACGTCGTCCTCGACGGTCACCGGCGCCGAGAACTGCGTGCCGTCCCGGCGCAGCCTCGGGTGGACGGGGTGTCCGGTGGTGCTGATGGTGACGTGCGGCGCGAACATCACCCGGTCCCCGACGAAGACCTCGACGTCGTCGACGAGGGTGAGGCCGAAGTTGGCGTACACGTCGTCACCCAGGTGCACGCGGTTGCCGTAGGCCACGTGCAGCTCAGGCTCGATCCACACGCCGGTGCCCACGGCCGCGAACATCTCCTTCAGGATCGCCCGGCGCCCCTCCTCGTCCCGCGCCCCGGTCCGGTTGTAGGCATCCGCCAGTTCCTTGCCGCGCAGCCGCTCCTCCGCCAGCCCCTCCAGTCCCGGGGCGCCGTCGGAGTACAGCTCACGGGCCGCCATCCTGCGGCGCACCTCGCGCTCGCGGGGGTCGATGGTCATGCCGTCTCCTTCGGTCTCTCGGGGGAGGAGGGAGGGGATTCAGCCGGTGGACGTGTCCGTCAGCGTCCAGCGCTGGTTGGCGCCGGAGTTGGGCGGCCACGTGGTGACGGCCGCACCCGCGTGCGTCGCCTGACCGCCTACTTCGAGCAGGCGCCCGGTGGCGGCGTTGACCAGCGTCCAGGTGCCGTCGCCGGTGGTGGAGGCGAGCCACTCGGCGGCCCTGCCGGGTCGGCCGGTGTCGGGCTCGGCCACCGGGACGTCGTCGCGCACCGCCAGCCGGGTGCCGTGCCCGGGGGCGGTGAGGACGTAGCGGTCGCGGACGCCGCCGTCGTGACGGACCGCGCCCAGCCGCCAGTTCGTTCCGCCGCCCAGGACCAGGCCGGTGCCGTCGTCCCCGACGGTGACGGCCCGCCCGCTCTGCACGCCGGTGAGGGTGTAGTAGTCGTGGCCCCGGCGCAGCGGGGCGGCGTCCCTCGCGACGCCGGAGACGCCCTTGATCTCGAAGGAGGTGACGGACTGCGCGGGCACGGTGAAGGCGGCCGTGCGGTCCTTCACCCGGATCGGGGCCTTGCGTTCGAGTCGGCCGCCGGCGTCGGTGACCACCGGGGTGACGGTGGCGCGGCGGCTCACCTCCCCGAACTTCGACAGGTCGAGGGTGACGGTGCGGGCCTCGCTGGTGCGGTTGACGTGGACGAGCGAGGCGCTCTTGCCGTCACGGCCGACGGCGGCGGCGCTGGAGGTGTCGTCCGTGCCGATCAGCCGGTCGCCGGGCTTGATGAAGTGGGTGAAGTTGCGGGCCGTGTCGAACTTGGTGTTGGTCCGGATCGGGCAGGTCTCCAGGGTGTCCTCGGCGGTGCAGCCGAACGGGAGTTGGATACTGCCCCAGTTGCCGCCCCTGGCCGACTCGCCGCCGGGCTTCATGTTGTCGTAGTCCTCGACGGGCTGCCAGAACACCCAGGCGCGGGGCTCCAGTTCACGCAGGTCGTCGACGATCTGCTGGGCGAGACCGAGACCGGGCCGCATGTCCTCGAAGTCCTGGCCGTCGCCCCAGTCGCCGCCCACCTCGCTCATCCACAGCGGCTTGCCGGCCGCCTTGGCGAGGTCGCGCACGGTGGTGCGCTGCCCGGTGCCGTAGGTGTGGACGTTCATCCGCCCGACCAGGTCGCGGTCGGCCGCGGAGTAGGCGTCCCAGTTCCGGGCGAAGATGCCGGGGTTGGTCTCGTCCATCGCGGAGATGTCCGCGCCGACCCCGGCCTTCCTCAGCGCCGGGGCGAGGGCCCGGAGGACCTCGGTCTGAAGCTCGGGTCCCATGTGGGCGCCCTCCTGCCGGCCGCCGACGGGTTCGCCGTCGGCGCCCAGCCGGGTCCCCCAGTAGGGGGTGTGGGGCTCGTTGAACGGGTCCACCGTGTCGACCCGGATGCCCTCGGCCCGCTCCAGCCGCCGGGTCGCCCCGGCCACGTAGGCCGCGAAGTCGTCGACCGAATCGGCCTTGAGCTGGTCGGCGGAGGAGTCGAAGCCGCCGGAGACGTAGCCGCTGACGGTCATGAACCAGGGCGGCGAGTTGCTGAACGTCTCCCAGTGGTCGACGTCGTGCTTGACGCGCTCGACCCACCAGCGCTGGGTGGCGTCGGCGTCCTCGTTCCAGTCGGCGGGGTCGTCGGCGCTCCACCAGTCGGTGTCCTCGCGGGTGGTGCCCGCGGGCGCCTTCCACCAGCCCTCGACCGCGCCGCCGGCCCGCAGGTAGTCCCGCACGTCCGGCGCGTTGCCGCCGCCGATGTTGTAGCGGGCGATGTTCAGCCCGAGGCCGTCGTCGTCGAACAGGAGCCGGGCCAGCTTCTCGCGGATCTCCGGCGGGTAGTCGCCGGTCGCGTTGGCGAACCAGACCAGGCTGGTGCCCCAGCCCTCGAACCTCTCCTGCCGGTACGACGGGTCGGGCCGCACGGTCACGGAGGCGGCGGGCGCGGCCGGTTCCGCCTGGGCGGGAACGCCCAGCAGGGCGGCCCCCGTGGCCAGGGCGGTCAGGACGGCGGTCCCGAGGAGGCGTCTGTTGCGGGTACGGCGTGCCATCTGTGCTCCCCACTGGAAGGTGTGGTCGCTGCGGCTCAGTCGGTGGACGTGCGCACTACGGCGACGGCCCTGGGTGCGAGGACGAGGGTGCCGTCGGTGCCCAAGTCGCCGACCAGGGCCTCTCCGGCGAGTCCGGGAACGGTCACCGCCGCGTCGGTCCGGTTGACCAGGAACAGGAACCGGCCGCCGGGGCCGCGCCGCACGGTGGCCTCGACCGCCCCGCGCACCTCGGCGGGCAGGTCGCTCGCGACACCGGCCGGATCCAGCAGCCGCGGCAGCAGTGAGGCGAGCCCGGCCGCACCGAGCCGGGTGGACACGTAGGCGGCCGAACCGCTCCCGGTGGGGCGCCGGGTGACGGCCGGGCGGCCCGCGTGCGTGCCGGTGCGGTAGCGGACCAGGACCTCGGTCTCCGGCGCGGTCACGGTGATCTGGTCGGTCCACAGGTCGCCGGTGCCGGCGTCGTCCAGCTCCACGCGCTCCCCGGCGGGCAGCGGCCCGAACTCCTCGACGCGGATGCCGAGCAGGTCCCGCAGGGCGCCCGGGTAGCCGCCGAGCCAGACGTGGTCGTTCTCGTCGACGACTCCGGAGAAGTACGTGGTGACCAGGTGCCCGCCCTGCTCGGCGTACCGGGTAAGGTCCTTGGCCGTCCCGGCCGGGACCATGTGCAGCACCGGTGCGATCAGCACCCGGTGGCGGCTCAGGTCGGCGCCGGTGGTGACGACGTCGGCGCGGACGCCGAGGGAGAGCAGCGCCGAGTACCAGTCGAGCGCCTCCCGGTGGTAGTCGAGCAGGGAGGTCGGGTGCGAGTCCTGCTCGCTCGCCCACCAGGACTCCCAGTCGAAGAGGATGCCGACCTCCGCGGGCTCCCGCTCGCTGCCGGCGACCGGGGCCAGCGCCGCCAGCGTGCCGCCCAGCGCCGTGACCGCGCGGAACACGTCACTGTCGGGGCCGGCGTGCG
Organism: Streptomyces sp. NBC_01723; assembly: GCF_036246005.1. Lineage (NCBI taxonomy): Bacteria > Bacillati > Actinomycetota > Actinomycetes > Kitasatosporales > Streptomycetaceae > Streptomyces > Streptomyces sp. NBC_01723. The sequence goes on along the minus strand of NZ_CP109171.1, from coordinate 628,222 downwards.
GGACCATCGCCGAGTGGTACTTCTCGGCGCCCGCCGCAGACTGCCGCCACTGGAAGAAGCAGACCGCGTCGGCGCCGTGCGCCACGTGCGTCAGCGAGTCCCGGGCCAGCTCGCCCGGCCGCTTGGCCAGGTTGACGGGCTGCCAGTTCACCGCGCTGGTGGAGTGCTCCATCAGGAACCACGGCCGGCCGCCCGCGATGCCGCTGGTGAGGTTCGCCGAGAACGACAGCTCGTCCCGCTCGCGCCCGCTCGGCACCACGTAGTGGTCGTTGGCGACGAAGTCGACCTCGGCGGCCCAGTCCGCGTAGTTCATGCCCTTGGTGCCGGGCATCACCATGAAGTTGGTGGTCACGGGGATGCCGGGGGTCAGTTCCCGCAGGAGGTCGCGCTCGGCCAGCAGGTGCTCCTTGAGCGCGTCCGAGGAAAACCGCTTGAAGTCCAGCTGCTGGGTCGGGTTGGGGTGCGAGGCGGCCAGTCGCGGCGGCAGGATCTGCTCCCAGTCGCTGTAGCGCTGCGACCAGAACGCCGTGCCCCAGGCGTGGTTGAGCGCGTCGAGCGTGCCGTACCGGGCGCGCAGCCAGTCCCGGAAGGCACGGGTCGCGTCGTCCGAGTAGTCGTACACGTTGTGGCAGCCCAGCTCGTTGTTGACGTGCCAGGCGACCAGCGCCGGGTGTCCGGCGTACCGGGTCGCCATCTCCCGGACCAGGCGCAGGGCGTGCTCGCGGAAGACGGGCGAGGTCGGCCGCCAGTGCTGGCGCGCGCCCGGCGACAGCGTCTCGCCCCGGTCCGTCACCGGGAGGATCTCCGGGTGCGCGGTGGTCAGCCAGGGCGGCGGGGAGGCGGTGGCGGTGGCCAGGTCGACGCCGACGCCGTGCTCGTGCAGCAGGTCCATCACGTCGTCGAGCCAGCCGAAGTCCCAGGTGCCGGGGCCGGGCTGGACACGGGCCCAGGAGAAGATGCCGAGCGACACGATGGTGACGCCGGCCTCGCGCATCAGCCGGACGTCCTCCTCCCACACCTCCCTCGGCCACTGCTCGGGGTTGTAGTCGGCGCCGAAGGCGAGCCGGGGGGTGGGGGCACCGTCCGGCCCGCGGTGGAGGCGGGACGCGAAGGTGGAGATCATGGCGGTCCTTCCGGTGAGGTGCGTGCGGTTCCGGGGGCTACTTCTCGACGGTGAAGCCCTGCTCCTCGCCGTACTTGACGGAGGCCTCCTGCCACGACCTCAGTCCCTCGGCGAGCGGGGTGCCGGAGACGTAGGCCTTGCCCGCGGTGTCGTTGAAGACCGAGTTCGCGTACACCTGGTAGGGCAGGTACGACCAGTCGTCGGCGACGTTCGCGGCCGACTCGGCGAAGATCTTGTTGGCCTTCTGGCCGCCGAAGTAGGGGAACGCGGTGTCCTGGAACGCCGTGGACTGCAGCTCCGCGGTGGTCGCCGGGAAGGCGCCGCCCTCCAGGCGGGTCCCCACGCCGTCGCCCGCGTTCGCGTACTCGACGAAGGCGTACGCCAGCGCCTCGTTCTTGCCGAGTTCCGGCAGCGCGAGGGCGCTGCCGCCGTTCTCCGCGCTCGCCTTGCCGCCCGCGGTCCACTGCGGCAGCGGCGCGGCGCGCCAGTCGCCGGCCGCCTCCTTCACGCCGGAGGCGAGGTTCGCGGGCATCCATGCGCCCGTGGCGAGGGTCGCGATGGTGCCGTCGCCGAGGCCCTTGTACCACTCGTCGGTCCAGGGGTTGACCGAGGTGAGGAGCTTCTCGTCGATCAGCTTCTGCCAGGTGTCGGTGTACGTCTTGGCGCCCCGGTCGGAGAAGTCGATCTTCACCTTGGTGCCGTTCACCGTGTAGGGCCGCGAACCGGCCTGCCAGAGCATGCTGGTGGTGAGCCCGGCGTCGCCGGTGTCGGCGGTGATGTACGCCTTCGGGTCGGCCTTGTGCAGTTCGCGCGCGGCGTCCAGGTACTCGGCCCAGGTGGCGGGCACCTCGATGTCGTACTTGTCGAAGACCTTCTTGTTGTAGAAGAGCGCCATCGGGCCCGAGTCCATGGGCAGCGCCCAGATGCCGTCCGAGCCGGCCTTGACCCCGTTCCACGGTCCGGGGGAGAACTTGGCGGAGAGCTTGTCCGCGCCGAACGCCGTGAGGTCGGTGAGCTGCTTGGTGAGGGCGTACTGGCCCATCGCGTAGTACTCGATCTGGGCGACGTCCGGGACGCCCTTCTTCGCCGACACGGCGTTCTGGAGGGCGGTGTACTGGTCGTTGTTGGTGCCGGCGTTGACGAGGTTCACCTTGACGCCCGGGTACTTCTTCTCGAAGTCCGTGGCCACCTTCTCGAGCGTGGGCTCCCACGCCCAGACCGTGATCGTGCCGCCCTTCTTGAGGGCGGCTCGGACGTCGTCCTGGGAGACCGGCTTCTGGCTCGATCCCCCGTCGTCGGAGTCGCCGCAGGCGGTCGCCGTCAGGGCGAGGGCGCAGACGAGACCTATACCGCTCAGCAGGCGGCGCGAGTGCTTGGACATGGGTGTGCTTCCACTTCTTCGTGGCCGTGACCGGCACCGTCGAGGGTTGGAGGGGAGGAGGGACGCGTGAGGGTCATTCCTTGACGCTTCCGGCGGCCAGGCCGGACTGCCAGTAGCGCTGGAGCAGCAGGAACGCCGCGATCAGCGGGAGGATCGTGATGAGCGAGCCGGTGACGACCAGGTTGAAGACGGCCTCGCCACCGGCGGTCGCGGCCTGGGCGTTCCAGCTGTTCAGGCCCAGGGTCAGCGGATACCAGTCGGGGTCCTTGAGCATGACCAGCGGCAGGAAGTAGTTGTTCCAGGTCGCCACCATGGTGAAGAGCAGGACGGTGACGATGCCCGGCGCCAGCAGCGGCAGCGCGACCCGGAAGAAGGTGCGCACCTCGCCGGCGCCGTCGATCCGGGCGGCCTCCATCAGTTCGGTGGGGATCGCCTCGGTCGCGAAGACCCACATCAGATAGAGGCCGAACGGTGAGATCAGGGACGGGATGATCACCGCCCAGGGGGTGTTGGTGAGCCCCATCTCGCTGAACATCAGGAAGGTCGGCACCGCCAGGGCGGTCCCCGGCACGGCCACCGCGCCGATGACGACGGCGAAGACCGCGCGCCGGCCGGGGAAGCGGAACTTGGCGAGCGCGTAGCCGCCGAGCACGGCGAGGAGGGTGGCGCCGCCCGCGCCCAGCCCCACGTACAGCAGGGTGTTGAGCAGCCAGCGGGTGAAGACACCGTCGTCGTAGGTGAACGTCTCGCCGATGTTGTCCCAGAGCGCGAAGTCGCCGTCGAACCAGAGGCCGAACGAACGCGACAGCCCCTCCTGGGTCTTGGTGGCGCTGACGGCCAGCCAGATCAGCGGTACCAGGCTGTACAGCAGCACGAGACCGGTGAGCACGGTCAGCAGGACGCTGCGCCGGGGCTGGTCCGAGGAGTGCCGGCGCCGGGACGTGCGCAGCCGGGGCGCGGAGCCGGACGGGCCGGACGGCGCGGGCGCGGAACGGTCGACGGCGGTGGCGGCAGGACTGGTCATCGCCGGATCACACTCCCTTGCGCATGCCGCGCAGCTGGACGACGTACGCGATGGCCATGGTGATCAGCCCCATCACGATGGCGACCGTCGCGGAGTAGTTGTGCTGCTGTCCGTTGAAGGAGAGCGCGTAGGTGTAGGAGTTCGGCGTGTAGTCGGTGGTGATGGCGTTGGGCGCCAGCGGCTGGAGGATGCTGGGCTCGTTGAAGAGCTGGAAGCTGCCGATGATGGAGAAGATCGTGGCGATCACCAGGGCGCCGCGGATCGCCGGCAGCTTGATGGCGGTGATCACGCGGATCTGCCCCGCACCGTCGATCTGTGCGGCCTCGTACAGCGAGTGCGGGACGACCCGCAGGGCCGCGTAGAAGATCAGCATGTTGTAGCCGACGAACTCCCAGGTCACGATATTGCCGATGGAGGCGAGCACCAGGTCGGGGGAGAGCGGGTCGGGCAGCGAGACGCCCAGCGCCCCGTTGATGTCGCCGACCAGGCCGAAGCGGGTGCCGTACATGAAGCCCCACATCAGGGTGGCCACCACGGCGGGCACGGCGTACGGCAGGAAGATCGAGACGCGGAAGAAGTCCCGGCCGTAGAGGCGCCCGCTGTCCAGCGCCAGCGCCACCAGCAGCGCGATGCCCAGCATGATCGGCACCTGTACGGCGAGGAAGAGCGAGACCCGGCCGAGCGAGGCCCAGAACCGGTCGTCCGTCAGGGCCTGACCGTAGTTGTCCAGACCGACGAAGGTGGTCCCGCCGATGAGCTGCTCGCGGAAGAGGCTGAGGTAGACCGAGTAGGCGATCGGCGCGAGGAACACCAGGGCGAACACGGCCACGAAGGGGCCGAGGAACCCCCACCCCGTCCAGGAGCGGCGGTCGCGCCGCGCCGGGGGCGGGGCGGGCCGCGGCTCGGCGATGGCCGGCGGTTGCAGCGTCGTCATGTCGGTCCTCGCTCGTCCACGTCCGGGAGTCCTAGCGTGTTTGCGTAAACATCGAGCGGCGCGGAAAGCGGCCCGGCCGGAGGATTGCTGTTATGTTTACGTAAACATTTGATGGCGGCATGTCTACACTGCCCCGAGGACGACGGTCAAGGGTCCTTCGGGGCCGGGGACCGGAACAGTGCGAGAGGTGGCGGAACGCAGTGGACACCGCTGAGGGAGCCGCGGACGCGAGAGACGCCGCGAACACGGTTCCGCGGCGCCGGCGCGGCGGCCGGGTGCCGACGGCGTCCATGGCGGACGTGGCCCGGCTGGCGGGGGTCTCCTCGCAGACCGTCTCCCGCGTCTCCAACGGCTACGCCGGAGTGACCGAGGAGACCCGGCGGCAGGTGCTGGCGGCCATGAAGGAGCTGGGGTACCGGCCCAACAGCGCGGCCCGGGCCCTCAAGCGCGGCGAGTTCCGCACCATCGGCGTCATCACCTTCACGCTGGCCACCACGGGCAACGTGCGCACGCTGGAGGCCATCGCCACCTCCGCGGCGAGCGAGGGGTACGCGGTGACGCTGCTGCCGGTCGCCGTGCCGACCCAGGACGAGGTGCGGGGCGCGTTCTCCCGGCTGGAGGAACTGGCCGTCGACGCCGTGATCGTCATCATGGAGGTGCACCTCCTGGACGCGGCGAGCCTCACCCTGCCGCCCCACGTCCAGGTCGTCGTCGTCGACTCCGACGCGGGCGACCACTACACGGTCGTCGACACGGACCAGGCCGGCGGCTCCCGCACCGCCGTGCGCCACCTGCTCGACCTCGGGCACGACACGGTGTGGCACCTGGGCGGCCCCGAGGGCTCCTTCGCCGCGCAGCGCCGCACCGACGCCTGGCGGCACACGCTCACCGAGGCCGGCCGCGCCGTGCCGCCGCTCGTCCGCGGCGACTGGTCGGCGGAGTCCGGGTACCGGGCCGGCCTGGAGCTGGCCGCCCGCCCCGAGTGCACGGCCGTCTTCGCGGCCAACGACCAGATGGCCCTCGGCCTGATGCGGGCCCTGCACGAAAACGGCCGCAGCGTTCCGCGGGACGTCAGTGTCATCGGCTTCGACGACATCGCCGAGGCCGGCTCCTTCCTGCCCCCGCTGACCACCGTCCACCAGGACTTCGCCGAGGTGGGGCGGCTCTGCGTGCGGGCCGTCCTGCGCAAGATGCGCGAGGCCGCCCCGGAGCGGGGCACGACGCTCGTGCCGACCCGGCTGGTGACCCGCGCGAGCACGGCGCCACCGCCGGGGTAGTCGCGCCCGCCCACCGGCGCGGGGTCAGTCCGGGAGACGGTCGATGTTCCGGGTCCACCAGTGGTGCTCGCAGAACCAGTGCCCGACCATCGCGCCCCCGAAGACGACGAACCCCACCCCGATCAGCCAGGACTCCACCACCAGCACGATGCCGACGGTGCCGTAACCGCTCGCGTTGTCGAGGATGAGCGGCGTGAAGACCAGGTACGAGAACCCCCGCAGGCCGATCAGGCCCACCATGGTCGCCAGCGCCCCCGGCAGCAGGTCCCGCCAGCGCACCTGGCCGCCCAGCAGGAAGTGCTGGCCCCACCAGAAGAACAGCATGCCGACGGCGGTGGACAGCGCGATCCGGGCCGTCCCGTGCAGGGCGGTCCGCGTCTGCACCTCCTGGTAGAGGTACGCGGTCAGCGCGACCACCCAGGTCGCCTGGCGCCAGACGCGGTGCCACGGGCCGGAGGGCAGCTCCCAGATGCGTTCGTAGCCGTTCTGGACGCTCGCCGCGAAGGACACGCCGAAGACGGCGAGCAGGATGCCGCCCCACACGCTGGTCGTGCCGACGACCTTGGTGGGGGGACTGATGATGTCGGTCAGCGCCTTGGCGGACCGTCCCGACAGCCCCATCCCGTCCGCCAGCCAGGAGGCGAAACCGCCGCGTCCCAGCGGATCGGCGGCGGCCACGACGATCAGCAGGGGCGCCAGCGTGACCAGGGCGAGCGTGGCGAAGCCCATCGCCCTGTGCATCAGTTCCAGGTCCCGGCCGCGCCGGACGAGGGACGACGCGGCCAGCCGGTCCCACACACGGTGGAACGGCCGCCACAACCGGTTCACGGGTGCTCCTCGGGCGTCCTTTCGATGGCTCGCCGACGGGGAACTGAGTGACCCCGGGGACGTCCGGGCAAACGTCGCGCCACCCGGACGGCCCCGGTCACCTGGAGCGCCGCGCGAATCAGGGGTCCGTGCGCTGCTGTTCACGCAGCCAGTCGTTGTGCCAGGCGATGGCGGCGCGTATCTGCGGCTCCTGGAGACCGGTCCGGGAGCCGAGCTGGTCCATGGAGAGGGCCGACGGACCCTGGGTCAGGGCGCGGGTGAGCTTGGCGGCCCACAGCTCCTCCTCGACGAAGGGCCGGTGCGAGTAGCCCTCCTTGATCACGTCGAAGTGGTCGTCCGAGCACGCGGTGATGAGCCGAAGCCCGTCGAACCGTTCATGGGCGGCCTGCACCGCGGAGGAGTCCGGCACGTAGCCGGTCACGGACTCGTCCTGGGGGAAGACCCTGGCGCACAGGTCGCACAGCTCCATCGGGACCGGCCGCGGGGTCCGGTCCTTCCTGCCCTTGCGCTTCCACATGGCGACTCCCGGGGGTGCCACACAGCAGTGTCGACGCCGGTTGCCGGAACGGGGTCGACGTCCGGAATGTCGGAGTTGCCCGCGGGGCGGGAAGCAAACGCCCCGCGGGTGGACGACCGGGCGAAGGCCGGGCCGCGCCTGTGCGTGGCCCGGGTACGTCAAGCCAGCTTGACCGGCAGCTCGAACAGGTCGTTCTGCGTGACCACCGGCTTGTTGCGCAGCTCCGCGGCGGGCACCGCGAGGTCCAGATCCGGGAAGCGGGCGTAGAGGGCGGGGAGCGCCACGCCCGCCTCCAGCCGGGACAGGGCGGCGCCGGGGCACACGTGCGGGCCGTGCCCGAACGAGATGTGCCGGTTCTCCGACGTGCGGGTGATGTCGAACGCCCCGGCCGTCGGCCCGTGCGCCCGCTCGTCCCGGCCCAGCGCGCCGTACGACACGATCAGCGCGTCCCCGGCGGGGATCACCCGGTCGCCGACCGGCACGTCCTCGGTCGCGAAGCGGATCAGGACGTGCGAGGTCGGGGTGGACCAGCGCAGCGTCTCCTCGATCACCGCCGACCAGTCCGCCTTCCCGGAGAGCACCAGGTCCCGCTGCTCGGGATGGGTGGACAGGTTGACCACCGAGTTCACGATCAGCGAGATGGTGGTCTCGTGTCCGGCGGCCACCATCAGCTGGAGCGTGGAGACGATCTCCTCGTCGGTGAGGTGGTCGCCGTTCTCGGACGCCTGGATCAGCGCGCTGGTCAGGTCGTCGCCGGGCGCGGCCCGTTTCGCGGCGACCGTCTCCGCCATGATCGAGGCCAGCTCGGTGAGGGTCGCGAGGACCTCCTCGGGCGGTGTCTGCGTGGAGAAGAACTTCTCGAACAGCACCTTCAGGCGCGGCAGGCGCGCCTCCTCGATGCCCATCAGGTCGGCGACGACGTACATGGGCAGCGGGTAGGCGAAGACCGACTTGAGGTCGACCACGCCGCCGTCCGCGGGCAGATCGTCGAGCAGCCGGCCGGTCAGCTCGGTGATCCGCTCCCGCATGTGCTCCACCCGGCGCACCGTGAGCGCCTGCGCCACCAGCATCCGCAGCCGCCGGTGCTCGGCGCCGTCCACCGTGAGCATCGAGCGGCCGGGGTTGGCCAGCCCGATCAGCGGCCAGTCCGCGGGGATCTCCCCGCGCTGCCAGGCGCCCCACACGTTGATGTCCTTGACCAGCCGGGGGTCCGTCAGCAGGGACTTGGCCTCCGCGTGGTGCGTGACCGCCCAGACGGGGACCCCGCCCGGCAGCTCCACGGCGGCGAGCGGTCCGGCGGCGCGCAGCCGCGCGCCCTCGCCGTCCAGGTCGGTGACGAACGGATCCAGGGGTATCCGGGCTTCTTCGGTACCGGTCGTCATGCTGGCGTGCCTCCCAGGGCAGTGGTCGGGGTGAACCGCACGGGCAACTCGGTCAGCCCCCGCAGCCAGGGCGAGGGGCGACGGGTGAGGGACGCGGCGGGCACCGCCAGGTCGATGTCCGGCAGCCGGTCGAGGACGACCTCGATGCCCGTGCGCGCGATGACCTCGGCGACCTCCTGCGCGGGGAAGGGGCAGCGGTGCTCGCCGTGGCCGAAGGAGAAGTGCGCGTTGTTGCCGCCGGTGAGGGCGGAACCGTCGGTGCGTACCTGCGGGTCGGAGTTGGCGCCCTGGAGGCCGAGCAGCACCAGGTCGCCGGCGCGGATCCGGCGGTCGCCGAGCCGGGTGTCGCGCGAGGCCCAGCGGCCGGCCACGTTCTGCGTGGGGGTGTCCTCCCACAGCACCTCGTTCATGGCCTCGGCGACGCTGTTGCGGCCGCCGAACAGCGACGCCGCGAACCGCTCGTCGGTGAGCATCAGGCGCAGCGAGTTGCCGATCCAGTCCGCCGTCGGCTGGTGGCCCGCGGCCAGCATCACCATCAGGTCCTGGGCGACCTCCTCCTCGGTGAAGCCGCTCTCGTCGGCCAGCATCCGGGAGGCGACGTCGTCGGCGGGCGCCGCCTTCCGGTCGGCGAGGAGCCGCGCCATCGACGTACCGAGGTGCGTCTGGCCCGCGATGGCCCGCTCCCTGCCGTCGATCATGTCGTTGAGGGCGGTGACCAGTGCCGGTCCCTGCTCGTCGGAGAACCCGTACAGCCGGGCCAGGACTCGCACCGGCAGCAGCATGGCGTAGTCGGCGACCAGGTCCGCCTCGCCCCTGGCGCAGAGCCGGTCGACGAGTTCGTCGGCGAACCGCTCGGCGTGGCCGCGCAGGACGTGCGGGTCGACGGCCTCCAGCGCGTCGCTGATCATGGCCGCGCGCTCCCGGTGCCGCTCGCCGACCGTGTAGAGGATCGACGGCTGCCTGCGCCCGATCATCGGGAGCAGCGGCCAGTCCTCCGGGATGTTCTCCCACTGGTTCCACAGCTCCGAGTCCCGGCTGAACAGCACCGGATCGCCGGTCACCTGGTGCAGCTCGCGGTAGCCGACCACCAGCCAGGCCGGGACGTCCCCGTCCAGCAGCACCGGTGTGACGGCACCGTGGTCGCGCCGCATCTGCCGGTACAGCAGCGCGGGCTCGGTCTGGAAGCGGGGGCCGCTGAGCGGTACGGCGTCGGTGGCGTCGGTGCTCACACGAACTCCTGTCGGGGCGGGGCGGCATGGCCGGCGTAACGGGTCCTCAGGTGCTCGACCAGCGCGATCAGTACCTGCTTGCTGGACTCGCGGGACCGTGCGTCGCAGAACACCAGCGGCACCCCCGGGTCCAGGTCCAGTGCCTCGCGGAGCGCCTGGGGCTGGTGCCGCGGGCCGCCGAAGTCGTTGCAGGCGACGATGAACGGCGTGCCGTGGTGCTCCAGCCGGTCGATGGCGTACCAGGAGTCGTCGATGCGCCGGGTGTCGACGAGGACCACCGCGCCGAGCGTGCCGGAGAACAGCCGGTCCCACAGGAACCAGAACCGCTCCTGGCCGGGCGCGCCGAACAGGTACAGCACGTTGCGCGCGTCGAGGCTGATCCGGCCGAAGTCGAAGGCGACGGTCGTCGCGGTCTTGCCGCGCACCTCGCTGATGTCGTCGACCGTCTCGCCGGCCTGCGTCATCGTCTCCTCGGTGTTGAGGGGACGTATCTCGCTGACCGAGCGGACCAGGGTCGTCTTGCCGACGCCGAACCCGCCCACGACCACGATCTTGAGGCCGTTGTCGGCGGACGCACCCAGTGGGGTGCGGGCGTCAGAGATTGCGGAGTCCAACGAGCACCTGCTCCAGGATGTCGGGATCGGGGACGGCTGCCGTGTACGGATGGCGGGCGCTCACCCGGCCCGCGGCGTGCAGGTCGGAGAGCAGGATCTTGGTGATGCTCACGGGCAGCCGCAGTTCGGCGGCGATCTCCACGACGGCCGTGGGCGCCTGGGCCAGCCGCAGGATCGCCGAGTGCTCCGACTGCATGCCGCGCGTCGGCTCGCACTCCGCGACCACCAGGGTGACCAGGTCGAAGGGGTTGTCGGAGTCGGACCGGCTGCGCCCCTGGGTGACGGTGTACAGCCGGTCGGGGGAGTCGTCCCTGCCGGGGCGGCTCATGACGTGCGGGGCTGCGCGGTGAGGTGCTCGCCGAGCTGCTCGATCAGCTCGCTCATGTTGTGTCCGACCAGCCCCGCGTCCGCGTCCTCCGCGGTGATCACGGCGAGGTGCGCGCCCTCTCCGGCCTCGACGATGAACAGGATTCCGCCGTAGAACTCGGTCATGGCCGAGCGCACCCCGCCGCTGCCGTCGCCGAACTCCACGGAGGCGCCCTGGGACAGCGACTGGATGCCGGCGGCGATCGCGGCCAGCTGATCGGCCTGGTCGACGGAGAGTTCCGGGGTGCGGCACAGCTTGAGGCCGTCGCGGGAGAGCACGAGCGCGTGCCGAGCCCCCGGCGTGCGCTCCAGCAGGCCCTCGATGAGCCAGGTGAGCTTCTCGTCGGCGGTGGTCGAGCCGGTCATGAAGTGGTGTCGCCTTCCGGGTGCGCGTGCGAGTGGGCGGGGTGGTCGGGGGTGGTCTCGTCCGGTGCGGGTGGGGCGGCCGCGCCCCGCGTGGAGCTGGTGCCGTCCGGCATCGGGTTGGTGCCGGTCCGCGAGGCGCCGGTGTCGGCGGAGCGCACGGCCTGGCGGAAGCTGCTGAACCGGGCCGCGCGCACCTTCGCGTCGTCGGCCGCCGGCGCGGGGCGCGGTTCGGCGGCACGGGCGGTGGCCCGGGCGCGTTCGGCCGCGGCGAGGGTCCTGCCCCGGCGGCGCTTGGGCAGCCCGGCGACCCCGTCGTCCTCCTCCCGGTCCGCCAGGTCGTGCATGGGCGGCGGTTCGGAAGGGGCGGGGCCGGATCCGGCGTCCGAGTCGGACACGACCGGCGCGGTCCCCGCATCCGGTTCACGCTCGGCAGGGGCGGTCTCGGTCGCCCGGGCGGACACGACCGGGGCGGATCCGGTCTCCCGTCCGGGCGCGGCCTCCGCGGCTCCGGTCTCCGGGAGGGGCGTGGCGTCGGCCGAGGCCGCCCCGGGACCCGGTTCGAGCGCGGGAGCGTTGGCGGTCGCGGCCGGCGCGGAGCCCCGCAGCCGCTCGGTGGGGGGCGCCACGGGCGGGGCCGCCGGACCGTCGGAAGCGCCGGGGCCGCTCAGAATGTCCTGGGGGATGAGCATCAGCACGCCCGTGCCACCGCGCGCCGACGGCCGGAAGGACACCTTCAGGCCGTACTTGGCCGACAGCCGGCCCACGACCGCGAGGCCGAGCCGGGTGCCGGTCAGACCACCGAGCCCGGCGGCCTCGCCGGCCACCGCCTGCTGGGCCCGGCGCAATTGCACGTCGCCCATCACGAGACCGCTGTCCTCCACGGAGACGATCGCCCCGGCCGGCACCGCCTCCACGTAGACGTGGACCTCGGCGGTGGGCGGCGAGAAGTTCGCCGCGTTGTCGAGGAGTTCGGCCAGGGCGTGCATGACGCCCTCGGCGGCGTGCCCGGCGACCGCGGCGTCGCTGGCGGAGTGCACCCGCACCCGCTGGTACCCGGCGATACGTCCCATGGCCCCGCGGAGAATGGACTCCATACCGATGGGTCGCGCCCAACGCCGTCCGGAGCGGGCCCCCGTGAGGACGGCGACGGAGTCCGCGAGCCGGCCCGCCTGCGCGGTGCGGTGGTCGAGGTGGAGCAGGTCGGCGAGGACGTCCTCGTCACCGTGCCGCTCCTCCATGGCGCGCAGGTCCGCGAGCATCCCGGTGGCCAGCGCCTGCATCCGGCCGGCCGCGTTGGCGGTCGCGGAGACGGCGGCGGCACGTTCGCCGCGCGCCCGGTCCAGCCGCGACCGCAGCCGGCCGGCCTCCTCGGCGAGCCGCGCGACCTCCTGCGCGTGCTGCTCGGCCAGCCGGATCCGCTCCTGCTCGAAACCGGCGGCGAGTCGTTCCCGCTCGCGGTCGAACCCGTCCAGCAGGCCGCTGCGTTCACGGTCGGCCTGGGCGACGAGGTCGGCCTGCTCGCGGTCGGCCTCCGCCCGCAGTCGCTCCCGCTCCTGCCGGGCGCGCTCGGACAGCTGCCCGCGCTCCTGGGCGAGGGCTCCCGCCTCCGCGCGGGCGGCGTCCAGCAGCCGGCGCGTGGCCCGTTCCCGACGGACGGCGTGCACGGCCACCGTCACGGCGACACAGAGCAGGATCGCCGCCGCGCTCGCGCCCAGGCCGAGTGGAAGGCGTACCGAGGAGGGCGCCGCGGCGACGGCGCCGGCGACGGCGAGCGCCGACACCACGGCGCAGGGCAGGGCGACAGCCACCAGGGTGCGGGGAGCGGATCGGTCGCCGGGGCGGGCGGGCGCGGTCATCAATCGGGTCCTCGCCAGGCCGCCGGAGCGGCCCTCGTGTCGTCCAACGGGGCGCGTGCGAGCAGGGGATAGTCACACACCACTCAACGGACGATCACTATACGAGAGTTCGTGATCGAAACGAGAAGAAGTCGGTCAATCTTTGCTCATGCGTGCGCACGGCGCTCAGGGCAGGGTCCCCAACTCACAGACACGGGCCGCGAGATCGCGCAGTTTGACGTTGTTGTCCTGCGAGTACCGGCGCAGTGCGGCGAAGGCCTGCTCCTCGGTGAGGTGGTGGCTGCCCATGAGGATGCCCATGGCCTCGCCGATGGTGTGCCGGGTGCCGATGGCCTCCTGCAACTGGGCATGCGTACGGGCGGTGGAGAAGGCGACCGCCGCGTGCGAGGCCAGCAGCCAGCCCGCCGTCTCGTCGGCCTCGGTGAAGGCGCCGGGCCGGTAGGAGTAGAGGTTCAGCGCCCCGAGCTCCTCGTCCCTGGTGAACAGCAGGAAACCCATCATGCTGCCGAGGTTCAGCCTGCGCGCCTGGGGGACGTACTTGGGCCAGCGTCGCGCCTCGTCGCGGAAGTCGGCGATCCGGTACTGCCGCTGCCCGTCCGCCGTGCGGGCCGCGTCGAAGCACGGCCCCTCACCGACCCGCTCCTGGAGCGCGTCGCTCTCCTCGACGACCTGGTCGGTGGGGGCGAGCGACCGCACCTGGCGCCCACGCAGGATGAGGATGCCCGCGGCGTCGCAGCCGTCCACCAGTTCCGTGGCCGAGCCGGTGATCCGCTCCAGGGTGTCGTTCACCGATTCCTGGGCCAGCAGATCGCGGGCCAAGGACGCCATCTGTTGCGCGAACCCGCGCCAGTCCATGCCGTCACCTCCCTCGCTTCCTCGCTTCCGGAGCGAGTGCCCGCAGAGGGAGGGAAGCAACAGCGGAAGTCACCCCCCACGCATCTTGATTCGTGCTACATCTAAATGCATCAGGCGCCGATGGACGCTACAGCAGGGCCATGATGCCCATGGTGAGCAGGCCGCGGTGGCGCAGCGCGCGCGGCGGCGCCATGGGTGCCCCAGCCGCGGGCGCCGTTCCGGGCGAGGAAGGTGACCCGCGGGGCCGACTCGCCCCGTAGGGTCGCCGTCGGCCGTTCACCGCGCGACCCGCTGGAGCAGTTCGCCGACGGCAGTTTCGCCGGCGCCCTCACCCACGCCGCCACCTGCACCGTCGGCCTCGTCGACCCGGACGACGCCCCGCACCCCCTGACCGCGCGGTCCCTGACGGAGCTGAGCGCCGAGGGCTGAGCCGTGCGGCCGGCCCGGTGTCAGTCTCCGCCGGGCCGGAGCCGGTCGGCGGCGCTCGGCGGCTGCACGCGCATGCCGGGACGCCGTCGGTGCACGGTCAGGTACGTCACCCCGTCCGGGCCGGCGACGACCCCCCGGGCCGAACCGTGGGGCAGCCAGGTCAGGACGCCCCTGTGCAGGGGGCGGTCGCCGTCGGCGCCGACCAGGGAGGCCGCGCCGTCGAGGACGAGCAGCAGGACGTCGAGGTCCGGTTCGGTGTGCGTGCCGACCCGCCCCGCCGCGGGGAGGCGGACGACGTTGGCGTCGAGCTGCCGCCCGGGCTCCGCCAGTCGCCACAGGGCGCCGGTGGCCGCCTCGTCGCCGGGCGCCAGCAGTCGCGCGGTGTCGCACAGGACCCGGGGGAGGGGAGGCCCGGGTGCCGGTGCGGGGGAGCCGTCTTCGTGCCCTGCCATCAGCGGTCACCGCGCCTTCCGCGCCCGGTGACGCGTGCCACAGGGTCATAGCCGTCAATAAACACGAATCCATTATGCGTATTTGATAGCGTCACGGCTGTGCGGCTGACGAAGTTCACCGACCTGGCGCTGCGTTCCGTCATGCGCCTGGCGGTCGTGAGAGACGGTGACGACCCGCTGACCACCCGCGAGGTGGCCGACGCGATGGGCGTGCCGTACACGCACGCGGCGAAGGCCGTCACCCGGCTCCAGCATCTCGGAGTGGTCGAGGCGCGGCGCGGTCGCGGCGGCGGGCTGGCGCTGACCGGCGCGGGGCGCGACGCCTCGGTCGGCCGGCTGGTGCGAGAGCTCGAAGGGGACGGTGAAGTCGTCGCCTGCGAAGGCGATCCGCCGTGCCCGCTGCGGACGGCCTGCCGGCTGCGGGCCGCGTTGCGCGACGCCCAGGAGGCGTTCTACGCCGCGCTCGACCCGCTGACCGTCGCCGACCTGGTGGCCTCGCCCACCGGCCCGCTGCTCGTCGGCCTCTCGGACCGCCCCTCCGGCTGACGGGCGCGCGCCCGTGGCGGCGCGCACCCGTGGCCTAAAACACGAATATCATCTACCAATTAAGGAGCCGCCGTGCTCTCCGAACAGTCCGTCCCCGTGGTCCGCGCGACCCTGCCCGCCGTCGGAGCGGCCATCGGCGACATCACCGAGCTGTTCTACCGGAAGCTGTTCGACGCCCACCCCGAGCTGCTCCGGGACCTGTTCAACCGCGGCAACCAGGTCAGCGGGGAGCAGCAGCGGGCCCTGGCCGGCTCCATCGCCGCGTTCGCCGGCCTGCTGCTGGAGAGCCCCGACGCCCGGCCCGACGCCATGCTGTCCCGGATCGCGCACAAGCACGCCTCCCTGGGCATCACCTCCGACCAGTACAAGACCGTCCATCGCCATCTGTTCGCCGCGATCGGCGACGTACTCGGCGACGCCGTGACCCCCGAGGTCGCCGCCGCCTGGGACGAGGTCTACTGGCTGATGGCCAACGCGCTGGTGGCCGTCGAGGCCCGTCTCTACGCGGAGGCGGGCGTGGCCGAGGGTGACGTGTGGCGCCGGATGGAGATCGTCGAACGGCGCGAGGAGGGCCCCGACGCGCTCAGCCTCGTCCTGCGGCCCGCCGACGGCCGCCCCGTGGCTCCCTTCCGCCCGGGCCAGTACGTCAGCGTCCGCTCCGAACTGCCCGACGGCTCCCATCAGATCCGCCAGTACAGCCTCTCCGCCGCCCCGGGCCGCACCGGCCTGCGCATCACCGTCAAGCGCGTGCACGGCGACGGGCGGCCCGACGGCGAGGTCTCCTCCTGGCTGCACGCGCACGCCCGCGAGGGCGACGTACTCGCCGTCTCCGCCCCCTTCGGCGACCTCGCCCTCGCGGAGGACGACGGACCGCTGCTGCTGGCCTCCGCCGGCATCGGCGTCACCCCCGTGCTGGCCATGCTCGACCACCTGGCCGCGGCCGGCGCCACCCGGCCGGTCACCGTCGTGCACGCCGACCGCACCCCCGCCCACCACGCCCACCGGCGGGAACAGCGCGACCTGGTCCGTGCGCTGCCCGACGCCCGGCTGCACCTGTTCTACGAGGAGCCCGGTGAGGCGGCACCGGAGGCGACGGCCGGTCTCGTCGACCTCGCCGGAGTCGAACTGCCCCCGGGGCTCACGGCCTACCTGTGCGGCCCGGTGCCGTTCATGCGCGCCGTCCGCGGCGACCTGCTGCGCCGGGGTGTGCCCGCCGAGGCCGTCCACTACGAGGTCTTCGGGCCCGACCTCTGGCTCGGACGCTCGTAACGGGCGCCGGCCAACGCGCACCGGCATGGCGGAATCGCGCGCGGACGTTAGGCCGCAGCGGTGAACGCGGTCGTGATGGCGGTGTCGACGCGGGCGTGCACCACCAGTCGGGTACCGGAGGTGTCCGCGTTGTCCTCCAGCAGCCGCCGGACCGGCGCGCTGTGGGTGACCACGGACATCAGGACACCGAGCCGCCCGCACCACTGATGGGCCCGGAGTACGGCACTGACCGCCGCGTGGCCGTCGGCCCCGTCGGTCAGCACGATGACGACGGGGGTCGGCTGATGGGCGTCGACCAGGTTGGTGATGTGCGTGGTCAGCGTGGCCCGCCCGTCGATTCCCGGGTCCTGGTCCACCGTGATGACCAGGACCCCATGCTCCAGGGTGTGGGACAGCATCGCGGCCTCCGATCCGTCGCCTGGTGGCGAAGTTGTGTTCAGTGAAGGTCCCCCGCACCGGGTCCGCAACGCACCCCGGACCACGACGCACCCGGCACCGCTCCGGGCGCACCGCCGCTGAGTACGATCGTCCGGTCCGCCCGGACCCCCGCCCGGCCACCCCGAGGAGCCCCGACCCGTGCCCGCCCTGCTGCCCCCGCCCCGCACCGGGCACCGCCTGCCGGCCCCGGAGCACCTGACGCGGCTGGAGGACGGCGAACGGCTGCACGCCCTGCTCTGGCGTCCGGGCCCCGGCTGGCGGATGGCCAGCAGCGCCGTGCTGGGCGGCGGGATCGCCGAGCGCGCGTGGGTGCTCAACGCCCAGGTCGCCCACGGGTACCGGCGCACCGACCCCGCCCGCCACCTGACGGGCCTCGCCCACGCCGCCGGCGCCCGGGGGCCCGGTGTGGGTCTGATGACGGCCGCCGACGTGTCCGCCTTCGCCCGCGCGCGCGACGGCGGGGCCGAAGCCGTCGTGACCGCCGGTATCTCGGTACGCGGCTGGGCGGCCTCGCCCGAGGAGGGCGCCCCCGCCGCCGCCCCGCCCGGGACGATCAACATCGTCGCCGCGGTGCCGGTCGCGCTGAGCGACGCCGCACTGGTGAACGCCGTGATGACGGCGACCGAGGCCAAGGTGCAGGCGCTGCTGGACGCGGGACTCGACTGCTCGGGAACCCCCACGGACGCCGTGTGCGTCGCCGCCCGCGCGCCGCACGGCGCCGAGGTCACGCACTCCTTCGCCGGCCCCCGTTCCGAATGGGGTGCCCGGCTGGCCCGCGCCGTCCACCGGGCCGTGGGGGCGGCACTGCCCACCCCCGGGTGAGTACACGCCCCGCTACAACGACGTCCTGCGCCGCATGGCCATCGTGCGCAGGACCAGCGCCGTGGCCAGCAGCACCCAGGCCACGGCGCTGTACGCCCAGGCGGTCGCGCCCCGGGCGAGATCGACGACGGTCCACACCGCCCACAGGGCGAGCACGACGCACAGCGCGGTCCAGGCGATGTCGGACAGGCGGGTGCGCAACTGGGCGCGCTGGCGTGTGCCCGGTTCCAGGTCGCCGAGATCGCTGTCGGCGGGCGTCTGCCGCTCGTCCATGTCGGACTCCTCACGGGGGTCGTAGAGATGTGAACTCCGGTTACCCGCGATGGGTTTGGGCAAGCGGGCCGATATACGCGCACGCGGGGGCGGCCCCGGCCGGGCCGCCCCCGCGTGTGTCATCGGGCCGTCAGCGCGCGGAGGTCTTCTCCAGCGCCTTGTCGAGGGCCGCCTTGAAGCCGTTGACCCACAGCTGGTTCACCCGGCTGCGCTCGGCGGAGTTCGGGTAGGCGTTGGTGCACGACGGGCCGGGGCCGCCGCCGGACATCAGCTCGCTGCACGGTCCCGAGTAGTGGTCGGGCAGGCCGAGCACGTGCCCCGTCTCGTGCGCGGTCACCCGCGTCGAGTCGTACTGCTGGTTCTGCCGGTAGTCGAGGAAGATGTACCCGTTGCCGTGCCCGTCCGTCGAGGCGTACGAGCCGCGCGAGTCGTTGCCCTCGTAGTACGCGAAGTCGGCGCCGGAACTTCTCTCCGCGAGCCGCACGTTGGACACCGAGCCGTTCCAGATCTGGGTGGAGCGGGATATCTGCGAGCGGAAGCTCGGCGCGTTGGTGGCGCTGTAGTAGACGGTGACGGCCGCCGCTGACGACGGACTGGCGGCGCGCTTCTCGGCCACGGACTTGATGACCGCTTCGAAGAACGCCCGGTTCGCCGCCGCGTCCTCGCCCGAGCCGGCCGAGGGCTCGAAGCCCAGGTGGGCGGCGTGCGACGGCTCCTGGGGAGTGGCGGCCGTCGCGGCGGGAGCGGTACCGAGCAGGGCCGCGGTCAGGCCGAGACCGGCCGCGGTGGACAGGAGGGGCATGCTGATGCGCATCGATGACTCCTAGAGTGGGGGAGTGGGGAGAAGTCGTCACCGGTGAGTGTGGAGCGTCCATGACCCCGCTGTGATGATGGCAACCGGTGATAGGCCCGGGCTATCACCGTTCACCGCGACTCGGGTGCGGCTTGGACGGGAGTGCAGAACTCGCCCTGATCCGCCGCGTTTTGTTCACCTGGCGCAACCAACTGTTCCGCCCTACGCTCCCTGCATGGAGCTCGAGGTGAGGCACCTACGCGCGCTGTGCGCCATCGCCGACGCCGGCAGCCTGCACCGGGCGGCGCGCCAACTCGGTGTCAGCCAACCCACGTTGAGCACCCAGCTGAGCCGCATCGAACAGGCCCTGGGCGGCCCCCTGTTCGTCCGCGAACGCACCGGCTGCCGCCCGACCCCGCTCGGCCGCTCCGTCCTCGGCCGGGCCCGTCCGCTGCTGACCGACATGAACACCCTGGTCCGGGAGGCCCGCGCCGCCGCGGCCGGCGGCGACAGCAGGCTGCGGGTCGGCTCCACCGCCAGCCGCGCCCTGGCCGGCTGGCTGCGCCGGCTCAGACGCCCGGGCCTGGAGCCCACCCTCCAGATGGACGTCTCCGCCAACGCGCTGCTGCGCCGGGTGACCGAGGGACAGCTCGACGTCGCCTTCGTGCACGAGGTCGAGGGCAGCGCCCTGCACGTCCCCGAGGGGCTGCGCCTGCGCGTCCTCGTCGAGCGCGAACCCCAGTTCGTCATGTTGCCCGCCGACCACCCCGCGGCCACCCGCCCGGTCGTCCGCCTCGCCGACCTGGCCGACGACCGCTGGATGGTCGACCCCACCGTCGACGGCGAGTGGGACGGCGTGCACCGCATGCTGCGCGCCGTCGGCCTCAACCCGCGTGTCCTGCACGGCGATTACCACACCGCCGCGTCCCTCGTCGCCACCGGCGAGGTCGTGACCGTCTGCCAGCCCAGCTCCCAGTCCCGTCCCGACATGGCGGTGCGGCGCCTGTACGGCGACCCCATAGGCGTACGCCTCCTGCTGGCCGCGCGCACCCGGGCCGAGCTGGACGCCGTCTTCCCGGCGCTGGAGGAGGCGTACTGGGAGGTGGCCCGCCAGTCCACCGCGTACCGGGAGTGGCTGGAGGGCGCGGGGATCCGGATGCTGCCCCGGCGCCCGCTGACCGGGGGCGGCACCGACCGGGTCGAGTTCGTCCGGGCCCGCTGAGTCCGCAATCCGGCCGATGGAGTGACTTTCCCACGGGCCCGGTGTGTCCGAGTGACGGAAGGGTTACGGAGAGCATCATGAGCTCTGCACGACGACTTCCGCCGCTGCGTTCGCTGGCCGTGATGGGTGCCCTGGGCACCTCCGTTCTGCTGCTGACCGCCTGCACGAACGCCGACACGACACGTTCGAGCGTCGCGGAGGCGGCCCAGACCGGGTCTCCGACCGCGACCAATTCCTCCACCGCGTCCCCCACCGGGTCTCCCTCGCTGAACGAGAACCAGACCGAGCGGAAGGACCTCGTCTCGGCGACCAAGGTCACCTGGGACAAGGCCGCCGACACCGCTGTCAAGGAGGTTCCCGAGAGCAAGCTCGTGGACCTCGAACTCAAGCGCACCGAGGCCGACGCCACCGCGTCGCCGACCGGATCCCCGAGCCCCAGCATGCCGAACCCGGCGCCAAGTCAGGGCGCGCCGGAATGGGAGGCCAAGGTCGCCGAGACCGACGGCACCGTGCACCGCGTCGACATCGACGCGGTCAGCGGGAAGGTCTTCCGCATTCAGGCCGACGCGGACCAGGACGCCGACGACAAGCAGCAGACGGCCGACTGGCTGGGCAAGGCCAAGCAGTCGCCGCAGCAGGCGGTCAAGGCGGCCACCGGCGCGGCCAAGGGCACCGTCACCCACGTCGAACTGGGCGACAACGACAACCAGCAGGTCATCTGGGCCGTCGACGTGGTGTCCACCGACAACTGGAACAAGACCACCGTCGGTGTCGACGCGGCGAACGGCAAGGTTCTGACCGAGGACGTCGACAACGACTGAGTCACCGAACCCCCGGACGCCGGCGGGAGCAGCGGGTCACCGGACCCACTGCTCCCGTTCCGCGTGCCGTGCGCCATCACCCCGCGGGCGCGGCGGCCTCCGCAGGGTCGTTCCCCCGGACGCGGGGCAGCGTCATGACGGCCAGGAAGCCGAGGACCGCGACCGCGGCGAAGAAGTAGAAGCCCCACGGGTGACCCACCCCCGAGGCGACCAGCGCGCCGGTGATCGACGGGCCGACGATCGAGCCGATCCGGCCGATCCCGGACGCGGAACCGAGCGCGGTGCTCCGCACGGACGCCGGGTAGAAGCTCGTCACGTAGGCGTAGACGAGCACCATGGCCGAGAAGACGAACACGCCGGTGAGGAAGACGACGACGTTGAGCATCAGATCGCTCTCCATGCGGATGCTCAGACACCCCAGCATCACCACCGAGACCGCGAACCAGACCATGGTGGTGCCCTTGATGCCTCGCCGGTCGGCGACGAACCCACCGAGGACCAGACCGACGACGCCGCCGACATTGAGCACGAGGAGCTGGGTGACGGCGGTCGGCACGGGGTAGCCGGCGTCGTTCATGAGCTTCGGCAGCCAGGTGTTGAGGCCGTAGACCAGGAGCAGGCCCATGAACGACGCGACCCAGATGCCGACGCCGGCCCGCAGGTAGGCCGGTTTGAGCAGCTCGGTGAACGGCAGCCGCCGGGCCCCGTCCCGCTTGGCCCGGACGAACGCCTCCGACTCCGGCAGCTTGAACCACTGGACGACGGCGATCACGAGGCCGACGACGCCGAGCAGGTAGAAGAGGATCTCCCAGTCGTCGGCCACCTGGAGGGCCAGCAGCGAGGTGATCACCGCACCGGTGTGGTAGCCGGTCATCGTCAGGGTGCTGGCCCGCGCCCGGCGGGCGGCGGGCATGTGCTCGGCCATCATCGTCAGCGAGACCGGCATGCAGGCGCCCAGGCCCAGACCGGCGAGGAGGCGCAGCGCGGCGAACATCGCGACGGAGTCCGCCAGCGGCACCACGACGGTGAGGACCGAGAAGAGTACGACCGAGCCGATGAGCAGCCGGCGGCGGCCCAGCCGGTCGGCCAGCGGACCGACGCAGACCGCGCCGATGGCGACGCCGACGAGCGACAGCGTCGCGATGGTGGTCGCGTCACCCGCGGTCATGCCGAGGTGATGGGTCTTGAGCAGGGTGGGGATGATGGCGCCGAGGACGACGAGGTCGTAACCCTCCAGCAGGACGGTGATCCAGCAAAGGACCACCGTCCAGGAGCTGTTGCCGGCGCGGCCGGCCTGTGCGGGCGCGTCGGACGTGGTGGCGGAAGCCATGATGACTCTCCCCCCGGGGGACGGGTGTGAGTGAGCGGAGCCGGAACGGCCGGGGCGGCCGGAGGGATCAGAACGGGTAGTCGGCGATGTCCGGGCGGACCGTCACCCACTGGGTCTCGGTGAACGCCTCGACGTTGGCCGCGGCGCCGCCGAAACGGGAGCCGGTGCCCGAGGACTTGACCCCGCCGAAGGGGGCGTTGGGCTCGTCGCTCACGGTCTGCTCGTTGATGTGCACCTTGCCGGAGTCGATCCGGTCGGCCAGCTTCATCGCCGTACCGACATCGCCGAGGATGCCGACCGACAGCCCGAACTCGCAGTCGTTGACGATGCGCGCGGCCTCCTCCAGCGTGGAGAAGGCGATGACCGGCGCGACGGGGCCGAAGATCTCCTCGCGCCACGCGGGCATGTCGGTCGTCAGACCCGTGAGGACGGTGGCGCGGTATCCGGCGCCGTCGGTCTCGCCGCCCGCGGCGACCTTCGCGCCGGCCGCGACGCTGTCGGTGACGATGCCGTGCACCCGCTCCAGCTGACGGCGGTCGATCAGCGGGCCGAGCGCCACGTCCTCGCGGGCCGGGTCGCCGACCTGCAGGGCGTCGGCCTTCGCGGCGAGCGCGGCCGTGTACTCCTCCACCAGCGACTCGTGCACGATGTGCCGGCCGGTCGTCATGCAGATCTGCCCCTGGTGCAGGTAGGAGCCGAACGCGCCCGCCGAGGCCGCCTTCGGCACGTCCGCGCCGTCCAGCACGACCAGCGCGTTGTTCCCGCCGAGTTCCAGATGGGCCCGCTTCAGCAGCCGCCCGGCCCGCTCGCCGATCGCCCGCCCGACCGGCGTGGAGCCGGTGAAGGAGACGACCCGCACCTCCGGCGCCTCGACGACCGCCTGGCCGACCGCGCCGTCGCCCGGCAGCAGGTGCAGGACACCGGCGGGCAGTCCGGCCTCCTCGAAGATCCGGGCGATGACCACACCGCCGCCGACCGCGGTCCGCGGGTCGGGCTTGAGCAGCACGGCGTTGCCCAGGGCCAGCGCCGGCGCCACGGAGCGCAGACCCAGGATGAGCGGGAAGTTGAAGGGCGCGATCACGCTCACGACACCGGCCGGGCGGCGGCGGGCGAGCGACCAGCGGGCCTCCTCGGAGGTGAGCACCTCGCCCTGCGGGTACGTCGGCAGACCCGCGCATTCGAAGCACTCGCCGACCGCGAGCCCCACCTCGAAAGCGGCCTTGGACCGTACCGAGCCGCCCTCGCGCACCAGCCAGTCCTCGATCTCGGCGGCGTGCTCGGTGAACAGCTCACCCGCGCGCCGCAGTACCGCGGCCCGCTCCTGCGGCCCGGTCGCCGCCCAGGAGCGCTGGGCCTCGGCGGCCCGGGCGGCGGCGCGGCCCACGTCCTCGGCCGTGGCCAGCCCGACCGCGCCGAGCCGGTCGCCGGTGGCCGGCTCGGTCACCGGATGCTCGACCGGGGAGTCCTGCCAGCCGTCGCTGTAGAACTTCCGGCCCCAGACGTCGCTGTCCAGGAGTGTCATCGTGTCCCTTTCCTCGTGCTCTTCGTGCGCGTTCTCGGGATGCTCGGAGCCTCGGTGCGGTCAGGAGGGCGTGGTGAGCGCCGTGTCCACCTGGATCAGCCGGGGCCCGGCCGCCGGTTCGGCGAGGACGGCGCGCAGCTCCTCGGCGCCCTCGACGTGCCGGGCGGCGACGCCGTAGCCCTCGGCGATACGGGTGAAGTCCAGCCCCGGGATGTCGAGGCCGGGGGCGTCCGGCACGCCGAGCAGCCCGCCGAACCAGCGCAGCGCCCCGTACGTGCCGTTGCGCAGCAGTACGACGGTCAGCGGAACCCGGTGCTGCGCCGCCGTCCACAGTGCGGTGATGCCGTAGTTGGCCGAGCCGTCGCCGACCACCGCCACGACCGGGCGGCCGGGCCGGGCCATCGCGACACCCACCGCGCCGGGCAGGCCGAAACCGAGCCCGCCGGCCGCCGGGAAGTAGTAGGAGCCGGGGCGGCGCAGATCCATCTGGCGCCACCAGGCCGCGTTGGTCGACGTCGACTCGACGACGTACGCCGTGTCCTCGGGCAGTTCGTCGCGCAGGGCGGCGAAGACCTGCTCGGGGTGGAGACCGGGACCCTCGGCGGTGAGCGGTGCGGGCACCGGCCGGTAGGGCGCCGCGGGCCTCGCGGGCGCGTCCAGCGACTTCAGGAGCAGGTCGACGACGGCCGAGGGGTCGGCGACCAGGGCCTCGCCCATCGGCGCCCGCGCGGCGGCCGAGGCGTCCCCGGTCACCTGGACCAGCCGGGTGCCCTCGGGAAGATAGGCGCCGGGGAGGTGCTCGTGGTAACGGAAGACCGGCGCGCCCAGCACGAGCACGAGGTCGTGGCCCTCGAACGCCGCCGAGACCGGTGCGATTCCGGCGGGCAGCACCCCCTGGAACTGCGGGTGCCGGTTGGGGAAGGGCAGCCGGAACAGCGAGGGGGCCGCCCACACCGGAGCGCCCAGCCGCTCGGCCAGCCGGACCGCGTCGTCGAAGAGGCCGTCGGAGTCGATGTCGCCGCCCAGCACGAGGGCGGGGCGCCGGGCGGCGGCGACCCGCTCGACGAGCCGGTGACTCTGCCCGGCGCCGGGCACGGCGGCCAGCTCGACCCGCCGGTCCAGTACCGCCGCCGCGTTGTCGCCGGCCTCGGCCGACCAGTCGTCGTACGGCACCGAGAGGTACGTCGGCCGCCGCTGGAGCCGCGCCTCGAAGACGGCCTGGGCGAGGGCGCGCGGCACGTCCTCGGCGCACGCCGGTTCCGCCGCCCAGCCCACCAGCGGCTTCATCAGGGCGGGCGCGTCGACGCTGGCCAGGTTGGCCTCCGGGCCGATGGCGGGCCTGACCTGCTGGCCGGCCAGCACCACCAGCGGGGTGCGCGCGGCCACCGCGTTCGTCAGCGCGCCCATCGCGTTGCCGGAACCGGAGGCGGCGTGCAGGTTGACCAGGACCGGGCGCCCGGTCGCCTGGGCGTACCCGTCGGCCATCCCGACGACGGCGCCCTCGTGCAGGCCGAGGACGTAGCGGAAACCGTCGGGCAGTCCGGCGAGGAAAGGCAGCTCGTTGGAGCCCGGGTTACCGAAGACGGTGGTGAGTCCCTGGCGCTCCAGGAACTCGTGGGAGACACGACGCACGGATGACACGGACGTTCCTTTCGAAGTGACGTCCGACACGCTAGGCACCCCGCGACATGGGCACCAATAGATGTTTCGTTGCCCCGATATAGACTCCGTCGATATGGGCAGCTTCGATCTCAACCTCGCCCGGGTCTTCGTGCTCCTGTACGAGACCGGCAGCGTCACGGCCACCGCCGAGACGCTGCACGTCACGCAGCCCACCGTCAGCTATAGCCTGGGCAAGCTCCGGCGCCACTTCGACGACGAGCTGTTCCGCCGCAACGGGCGCGGACTGACGCCCACGGCCGGCGCCCGGCGGCTGTACGAGCCGCTCCAGCGCGCCCTGGCGGAGATCGACGGGACGGTCCGGCAGGGCGACGTGTTCGACCCCGCCACCATGTCCGGGCGCTTCACCATCGCGCTGTCCGACCTCGGCGAGGCGACGCTGCTGCCGAGGCTCCTCGCCGCCGCGCGCGAGCGGGCGCCGGGCGTGTCGTTCACCGTCCGGCCCTTCGACGTGGAGGACGCCGAGAGCCAGCTGCGCCGCGGCGACCTCGACGTGTTCGTGGCCACCCCGGTGATCACCTCGCACCTGACCGTGCGGGTCCCGCTCTTCCGGGAGCGCTACGTCCTGATGGTCGCCGCGGACCATCCGCGCATCCGGGGCGACGCGGCCACACTGGCGGACCTCGCCGCCGAGCACCACGCGACGGTGTTCGGGCCGAGCGGACACGTCGCGCCCCGGGCGGTGCTGGCCGCGCACGGACTCCTGGAACGGGTCGCCGTGGACGCCACCCGCTTCTCGATGCTGCCCTACCTGCTGGAGCAGACCGATCTCGTCGCCATCGTCCCCGAGTTCGTCGGAGAGGTCTTCACCGCCTCGCACCGGGTGCGCCTGGTGCGCCTGCCGTTCGAGACCGAGCCGATCGAGATCGCCCTGTACGCGCGGCACGAGTCCTCGCGCGCTCCGGCGCAGCGCTGGCTCGTCCAGTTCATGGCGGAGGTACTGGGCGAACAGGTGAGTCCGGCCCAACTGCCGCCCACCGCCGCCCGCTGAGGCCGGAGGCCGCGCGAACTGCGGGTGTTTGCGGTCGCGGTGAGGGGCAAGGCGGTGTCCATGAGCGATCCGAACAAGGACACGAACAAGAAGCCCACCACTACGCGGACCGCCGAGGCCAAGGCCGAGAGCGCCGCAAGGAAGGCGACCGCCCCGGCCTCCCGGGCGACACACGCCGCCGCCGACAAGGCGGGTGACGCCGCGTCGGCCGCCAAGGCCGGTGCCCAGCGCTCCGCCCAGGTCGCAGGCGGTGCCGTCCAGACGGCCGCCAAG
This sequence comes from Streptomyces sp. NBC_01723, assembly GCF_036246005.1. Classification (NCBI taxonomy): domain Bacteria; kingdom Bacillati; phylum Actinomycetota; class Actinomycetes; order Kitasatosporales; family Streptomycetaceae; genus Streptomyces; species Streptomyces sp. NBC_01723. Next base: position 601,609 of record NZ_CP109171.1, on the reverse strand, counting down.
GGTGTCGAGGCGGGCCGTCAGGCCGTCATCACCACCACGGGCCAGGTCGCGGCCGGAGCGAAGACCGCCTGGACGGTCATCGCCCACCGCAAGCTCGTCGCCGCGGGCGTCGGCGCCGGCATCACCGCCCTGAGCGCGGCCTCGTACGCGGTGGGCCGGCGGTCGGGCCGCCACACCCAGGGCCCCCTCACCCGTCTCACCGGAGGCCGGATCTGACGCCCTTACCGGACGGCCCCGGCCGGAACGCAGAGCGCCGCTCCCCGGACAGGGGAAGATGGGACCGCGAGCGAAGTCCCTACCGATGCGGAGGAGTGGGCGCATGCAGCACGACCGAGCCGGGAAGCCGGCCGGCCCCGAGGACCTGATCGACGTCGCCAGGCTGGTGACGGCGTACTACACCCTGCACCCGGACCCGGCGGAGCCCGCCCAGCGCGTGGCCTTCGGCACGTCCGGGCACCGGGGTTCGTCCCTCGCGACGGCGTTCAACGAGGACCACATCGCCGCCACCAGCCAGGCCATCTGCGAGTACCGCTCCGCACAGGGCACCGACGGCCCGCTCTTCCTGGGCGCCGACACGCACGCCCTGTCCGAGCCCGCGAGGGTCACCGCGCTCGAGGTGTTCGCCGCCAACGACGTGACGGTCCTCGTGGACACCGGGGACGGCTACACCCCCACCCCCGCGGTGTCGCACGCCATCCTCACCCACAACCGGGGCCGCGACTCGGGCCTCGCGGACGGCGTGGTCGTCACCCCCTCGCACAACCCGCCCGCCGACGGCGGCTTCAAGTACAACCCGCCCAACGGCGGACCGGCCGGTTCGGACGCCACCTCCTGGATCCAGGACCGGGCCAACGAGATCATCGCGGCCGGCCTGAAGGACGTACGGCGCATCCCCTACGCCCGGGCGCTCGCCGCCCCCGGCACCGGACGCTACGACTTCCTCGACCGCTACGTCTCCGACCTGCCGGCCGTCGTCGACCTCGACGCGATCCGCTCGGCCGGCGTACGGATCGGCGCCGACCCGCTGGGCGGCGCCTCCGTCGCGTACTGGGGCCGGATCGCCGAGCACCACCGCCTCGACCTGACCGTGGTCAATCCGCTCACCGACCCGACCTGGCGTTTCATGACGCTGGACTGGGACGGCAAGATCCGCATGGACTGCTCCTCGCCCCACGCGATGGCCTCGCTCATCGAGAAGCGCGACCGCTTCGCCGTCGCCACCGGCAACGACGCCGACGCCGACCGGCACGGCATCGTCACCCCCGACGGCGGCCTGATGAACCCCAACCACTACCTCGCCACCGCCATCGCCTACCTCTACGCCCACCGCACCGAGTGGCCCGCCGACGCCGGCGTGGGCAAGACGCTGGTCTCCTCCGGCATGATCGACCGGGTCGCCGGCGATCTCGGCCGGCGGCTGGTCGAGGTCCCGGTGGGCTTCAAGTGGTTCGTCGGCGGTCTCCTCGACGGCTCCCTCGGCTTCGGCGGCGAGGAGTCCGCGGGGGCGTCCTTCCTGCGCCGGGACGGCTCGGTGTGGACCACCGACAAGGACGGCATCATCCTCGCCCTGCTCGCCTCCGAGATCACCGCCGTCACCGGCCGGAGCCCCTCCGAGCACTACGCCGCGCTCACCGCCCGCTTCGGCGAACCCGCCTACGCCCGCATCGACGCCCCCGCCACCCGCGAGGAGAAGGCCCGGCTGGCCCGGCTGTCCCCGGCCGAGGTCACCGCCGACACCCTCGCCGGCGAGCCGGTGACCGCCGTCCTCACCGAGGCACCGGGCAACGGCGCTCCCATCGGCGGCATCAAGGTGACCACCGAGAACGCGTGGTTCGCGGCCCGCCCCTCCGGCACCGAGGACGTCTACAAGATCTACGGGGAGTCGTTCCTCGGCGCCGACCACCTCCGGCAGGTGCAGGACGAGGCCAAACTCGTCGTCCTCGGCGCCCTGGGCGGCTGAGACCTCACCTCCGGCCGGCCGGGCCCTGCGCCCCGCGGCGCAGGGCCCAGGCCGGTGACCAGACCTCCGTGCCGAGCCGGACGGACGGGCGCGAGACGAGGTACGCGTGCAGCGCGGCCAGCCCCGGATGCGCGTTGTCGGTGTGCCGGAGCAGGGAGTGCGGATAGACCGGCGCCGGATCACGCACCGGGATGCGCCGCAGGTCGTGGCCGGCCGGCCAGACCAGGGGCGTGTGCTCGCTGAGGAAGGTCGACACCGTCGACGACTCGGAGATGGTGTCCAGGAGGGCCTCGACGCCGAAGTTCGGGCCGATCGCGTCCACGGTGAACCCGTACTCGGCCGCGAACGCGTCGTAGTAGGCCGACCACTCGGTGCCCGGGACGTTCCCGGGCATCCAGACGCGCTGCCCGGCGAGCTGCCCCGGGGTCACCGTCCGTGCCTTCGCGAACGGGTGGGCGGGCCCGGTGAACAACTGCAGCGGCTCGTCGAAGACCGGCGTGGCCTCGATGCCGTCGGGCAGCCGCTGCCCCGGCATGGTGACGCAGCGGAACGACGCGTCGATGGCCCCGGAACCGATGGCGGCGACGGCGGTGTGCGCGTCGGGGAGGGTGACCACGTCGAGGTCGACGTCGGGACGGGCGCGGTGGAAGTCACGCAGCAGACCGGCCGTCGCGGCCCGTCTGCCGATCACGTCCACCCGCAGCGGACGGCGCCCCGGCCGAACCGAGGCGACGGCCCGCTCCTCGGCGTCCAGCAGCGCACGGGCGTGCGGCAGGAACGCCTGCCCGTCGATCGTGAGCCGGGCTCCTCGCGCGGTCCGGGTGAACAACGTCACCCCCAGCTCCTTCTCCAGCGCGGCGACCCGCTTGGAGACGCCCTGCTGGGTGACGGTCAGCCGGGCGGCGGCGACCTGGAACTGCCCCGCCTCGGCGACGGCGACGAAGGTGCGTACGGCGCTGAGATCCACGACGGTCATCGTACGAGCGTGGCGCCGCCGCCACCCTGTGGTCGCTGCGGCCGGTGATGTTTCGCGGTTTCCTGGGTAGACGGGCTGGCGTAACGGTCAAGGCTCAGGAAGAGGGCGGATCGGATGGACGGGGCTGCCCGGCAGGAGGACCGGCGAAGTGAGCCGGTCAAGGTTTCGGCGGAGTACGAGGGCATTCCCGGCGACATCGCCCGGGGCCGCGAGCTGGCCCGGAGATTTCTCGCCCGGGTGCGGGCCGTGCAGGACCGCACGGTGTCCGACCGCGCGGCGGACCTGCTGCAGCTCGTGGTCAGCGAGCTGCTGACGAACGCCTGCAAGTACGCGCCCGGCCCCTCGCTGGTCGACCTGGAGCTGGCCGACGACCTGGTCGAGGTCACCGTGTGGGACAGCGAACCCGTACTGCCCGTCGCCGAGGCCACCGACCCCGGGCGCATCGGCCGGCACGGGCTCGAGATCGTCATGGCCGTGTGCCACAGCTTCGAGGTGCACCGGGAACCCGTCGGCAAGCGCATGCGGGCCGCCCTGATGCTCACCGACGACCTGAGCGGCACCGCCCTCGGACACACCTCCTGAGCCGTCGCCCGGTGAGCGTGTCGGCGGGGCGGAGTAGCCCTCGCGGGTGACGCCATGTCAACGGGACCGGAAGGTACATCAACTGCCGTGCGTCCGGGGCGCTTTGTGTGTTCCGGCAGGTCCTCGCGAGAAGTCGGCGTTCACCCGGCTGAGCGCCTTGAGTGGTGCGAGTCGGACGACTGGCTGACGGTAATTCACGTCGGGGCCGGGTCATCTCAGCTGACGAAGCACCAGCTGCCCGGCCGTGACGGAAGGAACCACAGATGCGTTCTGCTCGCACGCTCCTGACCACGGCGGCCGCGTCGGCCGTCATCGTCCTCGGTGCCCCCGGCGCCTACGCGGCCTCCGCGGGCGACTGGGACCACGACGACTCTTCCTACAGCAAGGAGCACGACAACGGAAGCAAGCACGAGAAGCCGCACGGCGGTATGCACACGGGCGGCGGAGCGCTGACCGCGGTGAACGAGGGCGGCTGGGACGGCGGCGAGTCCAAGAAGGACGAGGGCTCCGAGTACAAGCAGGACGAGGGCGAGAAGTCCTGGGAGGGCGGCAAGCAGGAGAAGCCGCACGGCGGTATGCACACGGGCGGCGGAGCGCTGACCGCGGTGAACGAGGGCGGCTGGGACGGCGGCGAGTCCAAGAAGGACGAGGGCGGCTGGGACGGCGGCGAGTCCAAGAAGGACGAGGGCTCCGAGTACAAGCAGGACGAGGGCGAGAAGTCCTGGGAGGGCGGCAAGCACGAGAAGCCGCACGGCGGTATGCACACCGGCGGCGGTGGCCTCGACACGCCGACCACCACCGCGGGCGGCCTCGCCGTCCTGGGCGTGGCCGGCGCCGGCCTGTACGCCGTCCGACGCAAGAAGTCGGTCAACGGAATGGCCTGAGCCGTGCCGGGCGCGATAGCGGCCGGGCCGCCACCAGGAACTCCGTGGCGGCCCGGCTCGCTGTCCCCCTCCGTGTCCGCCCTGCCGCCGTGCCCTACCGAGGTGGTCCTCGATGACAGTCCCCCCTTCGACCCCCGTCGCCGACGAGAAGCCGCCGACCGGGCAGGGATTCCGCCCCGGCCTGATGGTGCTGTGCGGCGTGGCCCTGCTGATCCTGGCGGTCAGCCTGTTCGGCGGCAACGACACGTCGACCGACTCGTCCCGCCCCCCACTGCCCGCACAGCCCGCGACGTCGGCCTCGCCCAAGGCCGGCCCGTCCGCGACCGGCACGTCCCGCACCCGCCCGCCCGGACCGGTGCTGCCCCGCTCGAAGCCGGTGCGGCTGCTGATCCCGGAGATCGCCGTCGACGCCCCCTTCACCGACCTCGCCATCGGCGCCAACGGACAGCTCCAGCCTCCGCCGGCCGCCGACACCAACCTCGTCGGCTGGTACGCCAAGGGCGTCTCCCCCGGGGAGCGGGGCACCTCGATCATCGCCGGGCACGTGGACACCAAGACGTCCGCCGCGGTCTTCGCCCGCCTGGGCCAACTGGACGAGGGAGACGTCTTCCACGTCCGGCGGGCCGACGGACGCAAGGCGTCCTTCGAGGTCGACGGCGTGGAGACCTTCGCCAAGGACGAGTTCCCCAGCCGGCGCGTGTACGGGGACACCGACCGGCCCGAGGTACGGCTCATCACCTGCGCGGGCGACTACGACCGCCAGGCCAAGGACTACACGGACAACCTGGTCGTCTTCGCGCACCTCACCTGAGCCCGCGCGGGTCACCCGCGCAGTGCACACGAGTCGCGCGCCGTCGGGGCCGGGCAGAAGATCGTCGGACACGTCGGCGTCGCAGCATCACGGGTGACGCTCAGTTCCGCCTCCGCGAAGGAGAGTGCGCAGGATGACCATCACGACCACTTCTGTATCCGACCCGTCGGCACGTCAGGTGTCGCACCAGGTCTCCCAGTCCGTGTTCGACGGCTCCCGCCTCCGGGTGGTCCTGCTGGTGGAGGTCTACGACGGTGCCCAGCAGCAGTTCCTGGAGACGTACGAGAACCTGCGCAGCCACGTCGAGTCCGTCCCCGGGCACATCGGCGAGCAGTTGTGCCAGTCCATCGAGAACCCGTCGCAGTGGCTGATCACCAGCGAGTGGGAGAGCGCCCCGCCGTTCCTGAACTGGGTGAGCAGTGAGGAACACGTGCGGATGGTCAAGCCGCTGCACAAGTGTGTCCGGCACACCCGGTCGCTCCGTTTCCACGTGGTCCGCGAGACCGGCCGGCCGGCGGCGGGCGCCGAACCCGGCCGGGGCGGGCTCCAGTCGGCCCCCCGGATCGGTGACGGCGTGATCCGGCACGCCCTCACCTTCACGGTGAAGCCCGGCAGCGAGGAGACGGTCGCCAGGATCCTCGCCGACTACGCCTCGCCCGAGCCGCGCGTCGACGACACCACGCGCCTGTGCCGTACGTCCCTGTTCCTGCACGGCAACCGGGTGGTGCGGGCCATCGAGGTGCGCGGCGACCTGCTCGCGGCCCTGCGGCACGTGGCCGCGCAGCCCGAGGTGCGGGCCGTCGAGGAGGCCCTCAACCCCTATCTGGAGCAGGACCGGGATCTCGGCGATCCGGAGTCCGCGCGGGTGTTCTACACCCGGGCGGCGCTGCCCGCCGTACACCACGTGACGGCGGCGGAGCGGGACCCGGCGGCACAGCGTCACGCGCTGTCGTACCCGGCCCGGCCGGGGGAGGGCATGCGGCTGGCGCGACTCCTCGCCGAGCGCGACGAGGCGGCGGCCGACGACCCGCGCAGCCCGGTGCTGAGCAGCACCATCTTCCAGCGCGACGAGATCGTGGTGCGGCTGGTCGATGTGCGCGGCGACCTCCGGGCCGGCGACCCCGCGGTCACTCTCGGGCTCCCCGACCCCGCCACGGTCACCGAACTGACCACCCTGCTGGACGGTCAGGACCGGCCGGGCGACGCACTCGTCCGGGCCCTGGAGGGCGCCCGGATGGAACCGGTCACCGACCGGCGCGCGCCCGACGCCTGAACCGGCGCCGGACGCCGCGGACACGCGAGGGCCGCCGGACCGCGCTGTGCGGTCCGGCGGCCCTCGCCGCCCGTCCGGGCGTCGGTTCACTCGGGGACGGTGCAGTCGAAGGCGTGCAGGTAGGGGTTGACCGGGCGGATGTCGTCGATGACGAGGCCGGCCTCGGTCAGCCGGCCGACCATGCTGTCGGTGGTGTGCTTCGCCCCGCCGACGTTGAGGAGCAGCAGCAGGTCCATCGCGGTGCTGAACCGCATCGAGGGGGTGTCGTCGACGAGGTTCTCGATGACCACGACCCGGGCCCCGGGCCCGCCCGCCCGCATGACGCCCCGCAGGGCGCGGGCGGTGCTGTCGTCGTCCCACTCCAGGATGTTCTTGATGACGTACACGTCGGCCCGGACGGGGATGTCCTCGCGGCAGTCCCCGGGCACGATCCGCACGCGGTCCGCGAGCGAGCCGCCCTCGCGCAGCCGCGGGTCGGCGTTCTCCACGACCCTGGGCAGGTCGAGCAGGGTGCCGTGCATGGACGGGTACTTCTCCAGCAGGCTCGCCACCACGTGCCCCTGGCCGCCGCCGATGTCGGCGACCGAGGAACTGCCCGACAGGTCGAGGAGGGCCGCGACGTCCTCCGCCGACTGCCGGCTGGAGGTCGTCATGGCACGGTTGAAGACCTCGGCCGACTGGGGAGCGTCCTCGTTGAGGTAGGTGAAGAACTCCTTGCCGTACAGGCCCTCGACGACGTTGCGGCCGCTGCGCACCGCCTCGTCGAGCAGGGGCCACGCGTCCCAGGTCCACGGTTCCGTGCACCACAGGGTGATGTAGCGCAGGCTGTGCGGGTCGTCCTCGCGCAGCAGCCGGGACATGTCGGTGTGCGCGAACGTCCCGTTCTTCTGCTCGGCGAAGACGCCGTAACAGGTCAGGGCCCGCAGCAGCCGGCGCAGCGGCTTGGGCTCGGCCTTCACCGCGGTCGCGAGGTCGTCCACGGTCATGGGGGTGTCCCCGAGGGCGTCGGCGACTCCGAGCCGGGCGGCCGTGCGAAGGGCGGCGGCACATGCCGCGCCGAACACGAGCTCCCTCAGCCGCATGGGCGGGGGTGGGGCGGTCTGTGCGGTCGTCATGTGCCGCTTCCCTTCCTTCTTCGGTACACGAGCTGTGGCCGGCCGGTCAGCACAGTCCCGCGGGCTTGGAAGCGCCGCAGGTGTTGCCCTCGAAGGTGTTGTTCTTCCCGGTGGCCGCCGTCTCGGTGTTGACCAGGTCGGCGGGGGAGTTGTCGCGCAGCGAGTTGCCCTTGACCTCGTTCTTCTCGCTGGTGACACCCACGAAGCTCTTGAACAGGACGATGCCGCCCGACAGCGGGGACTTGCCCGAGTTCTCCCGCACCTTGTTGTCCGCGACCAGTACCTTCTCGGTGCCGGTCAGGACGATGCCGGAGCCCTGGAGTGCGTCGAGGCGCTCGGTCTTCGGGCAGGACTTGTTGTTGCCCACGACGTGGTTGTCGCGCACGACCAGGTCACCGGCCTTGGGCTTGTTCTCGTCGCCGACGACGAACACGCCGGCGCAGTTGCCGGTGATGTTGTTGGCCGCGACGGCGAGGTTGCGCAGCCGCCGGACCGTGACGCCGATCCGGTTGCCCTTGAGGAGGTTGCGCGCGACGACCGTTCCCTCGGTGTCGGCCGCGCCCTTCTCGGCCGTGATGGTGTTGGCGAGGAAGATGCCCGCGTCGCCGTTGTCGAGGGCGGCGTTGCCGCGGAAGATGCCATGGACCGACTGCTCCTGGGCGATGCCCCAGACGCCGTTCTTGACGGCCGTCACGTTCCGCACCGTCAGGCCGTCGGTGGCCGTCGAGTACAGACCGGCGCGGGTGAAGCCGGTCACCGTCAGGTCGGCGACGGTGACACCCTTGACGTTCTTGCCCTTCGTGCCGGTCACACAGATCCCGTTGCCGCCCTCGGCGCAGGTGTTGGCGGCCGCCTTCTCCGTGCCGGGCTCGAGGATCGTCTCGCGGCCCATGCCGCGCAGGGTGAGTCCGGGGGTGCTCACCTTGACGCTCTCGTGGTAGGTGCCGGGAGTGACGAGGACCGTGTCCCCCGATTCGGCGGCGTCCACCGCCTTCTGGATCGACTCTCCGGGCTTGACCACGTGGGTCATGGGGGCGGAGGACGCCGGAGCCGCTCCGAGCCCCGTACCGATCATCGCTGCGGTGCACACCAGGTACACGACATGGCATTTCTTCATATTCGTAAAGATATGCCGGACATATTCATACGCGGCCGGGATGAGCCATCCGACGGCGTGTCAGGATGGCAACCTGAGTGGCATGGGCAAGACCGCACTGATCGTCATCGACATGATCAACACCTACGACCATCAGGACGCCGAAGCGCTGATCCCGGCCGCGGAGTCGGTACTGCCGCAGCTGACCGGCCTGCTGGAGCGGGCGCGACGCCACCACGTCCCCGTGATCTACGTCAACGACAACTTCGGGGAGTGGCGCTCGCACCACGGCGAGATCCTCGACCAGGCCCTCTCGGGGCCGCACGCGGGACTCGTCGAGCCGCTGCGGCCCGACGAGTCGTCCCTCTTCGTGGTCAAGGCACGCCACTCGATCTTCTTCGAGACCCCGCTGACCTATCTCCTCCACCAGCAGGGGATCGACCGGCTCGTGCTGTGCGGGCAGGTGACCGAGCAGTGTGTGCTCTATTCGGCGCTCGACGCCCACATCCGCCATCTCCAGGTCATCGTCCCGCGCGACGCGGTCGCCCACATCCACGCCGACCTCGCGGATGCCGCCCTGCGCATGATGGAGCGCAACATGGGTGCCCGGATCTGCGACAGCGACGAGTTGTGGACGTGAGGCGATCCGCGGCGCGGCGGGCCGGAAGAGCCGGCCGGTGTCAGGTCCGCAGGCTGCGCACGGGGAGGACGAGCTGCGCCGCCGTCCGCAGGGTGTCCTCGTGGTTGGCGAAGGCGGCGACCGCCCCGGCCTCGCCGGGCTCGCCGCCGGACCACGGGCGGGTGGCGAAGACGAGGCAGGCGTACCCGCGCTTGTCCACCGCCTCGCGCCATTGTGGCGTGGGCACGAACTGGGCGTTGACGCCCGGCATGGTGAGCGCCGCCGCACCGGGCACGACGAGCAGGCCGACCGGCAGGCCGGGCAGGCCGGTGGCGTCGAGCACGCCGTCGCCCACGGCGATCCCGGAGCGGCTCAGCAGCCCCTCGACGGCGGCCGGGGTCGCCTCCGGGCCGCCCTCGCCGTCGCCGAGGGAGCAGGCGAGGAGAAAGGGGACGTCTCCGTCGGGTGTCTCACGGCTCCAGGACATGATGACGAGCGTGCCGAGGTCGGCGGTTCGCAGGGGACGCGGGGCGGTGGAGATGGAGGTCATCGCGAAACCGTAAGTGCGCGCCGGGGCGCCCCCGGACAGCCGTCACCCGACCGGAGGACGTCCTCGCCCTTCTTCACACGAACGAGGAGCCCGACGAGCGAGGGGTCCGCCGAACGAGGGGTCCGCCGAACGAGGGGTCCGCTCACCGCCGCGACAGTCGGCTGCGGATGTCGTCGAAGTGCCGGTGCACCGCCCGCTCCGCGGCCTCCGCGTCACCCCCGCGCACGGCGTCGACGATCCTGGCGTGCATCCGGGCCAGTTCCTCGCCGTCGGCCGCCGCGCCCAGTCCCTGGGCCTGGGTGCGCACCCGGTGGAAGGCGCTCCAGAAGGCGTCGAGGAGTTCGCTGAGCAGTTCGTTGTCCAGGGAGCGGTGCAGCGCCCGGTGGAAGGCGCGGTCGGTGCGGGCCGCGATCTCGCCGGTCTCCCGCACCTCGGTGTGCATCGTCTCCACCAGCGCGTCCAGCTCCGCCAGGTCGGCGTCGGGCAGCCGGCCCGCCAGCCGGTGCATGAGCCCCGCCTCCAGCGCCTCGCGCAGTTGCAGCAGTTCGAGCAGGCTGCCCTGGCCCCGTCGGTGTCCGACCACGGTGCGGAACGCCATGGCCTCGGTCATCGGCTCCAGCGACATGGTGCCGACGTAGGTGCCGAAGCCGCGCCGGATCTCGACGATGTGCATGGCCTGCAGGGACTTGAGCGCCTCGCGCAGCGAGTTGCGGCTGACGCCGAACCGCTCCATCAGCTCCGTCTCGGTGGGCAGCGGGTCGCCGGGGCCGAGGCCCTCCTCGACGATCAGCTCCTTGATCCGCTCCTCGGCGTCGGCGGCGACCGAGCGCATGTGGCGTCCCCTCTCGACCCTTGACATCCCCTGCTCCGTCATGTGTCACTCTAACAGGACGTAGGACATCCTACGTCCTCGGTTCCGGGAGCCCGGGCGCGTCGCCGCCCCCTGCCCCCGGGACGGAAACACGGCACGACCTGGAGTCACCGCATGCCCATCCCCACGCCGCTGCGCGGCGTCATCCCCCCGGTCATCACCCCGCTCACCCCGGCAGGGGAGGTCGACACCGGGTCGGTGCGCCGACTGACCGAGCACCTCATCACGGCCGGTGTGCACGGGCTGTTCCTGCTGGGGTCCAGCGGCGAGACCGCCTACCTCACGGACGCCCAGCGGCTGACCGCGCTCGAAGCCGCCGTGGACGCCGCCGCCGGCCGGGTCCCCGTGCTCGCCGGGGTCATCGAGACCACCACGGCCCGGGTCCTGGACCGGGCGGCCGACGCGGTCCGGGCCGGCGCCGACGCGCTCGTGGCCACGGCGCCCTTCTACACCCGCACCCACCCGGTGGAGATCGCCGGCCACTTCCGGCGGATCCGCGAGGGCGCGGGCCTGCCGCTGTTCGCCTACGACATCCCGGTCGCCGTGCACACCAAGCTGCCCCGCGACGTGGTCCTCGGCCTGGCCGCCGACGGCACGCTCGCCGGGCTGAAGGACTCCAGCGGCGACGAGGGCTCCCTGCGCCGGCTGCTGGTCGAACTGCGCCCGCGCACCCCGGACTTCTCGGTGCTCACCGGCTCCGAACTCACCGTGGACGGCGCGCTCCTCGCCGGTGCGGACGGAGTCGTGCCCGGCCTCGGCAACGTCGACGCGCACGGCTATGTACGCCTCTACGCGGCCGCCCGGGCGGGTGACTGGGCCGCCGCCAGGGCGGAGCAGGACCGCCTCGCGGCCCTGTTCGCCCTCACCGACGCGGGCGACCCCGCCCTGATGGGTCCCAGTTCCAGCGCGCTCGGCGCCTTCAAGGCGGCCGCCCGGCTGCTGGGCCTCATCGACTGCGCGGCCACCGCGGCACCGCAGGTGCCGCTCGACGAGGCGGCCGTGGCCCGCGTCCGCACCCGGCTCACCCAGGCCGGACTCCTGTGACCCCGGGACCGGGGCCGCCGGCCCGGCCCCGGTCCCCCCCCCGCAAACCGTCCCGTCCCGCTGTCCGTCCCCCCCCACGCGCGTCTTCCCACCCGCATTGGATCCGTCATGTCAGCTGCGCGCCCCACCCCGACCGCCCCGCCCTGGTACCACGAGATCACCCGGGAGAAGTGGAAGTCCTTCTTCGCCGCCTGGATCGGCTACCTCCTCGACGGCTTCGACTTCGTGCTCATCACCCTCGTGCTGACCGAGATCGCCGACGACTTCGGGCTGTCCACCGTCGAGTCCGCGAGCCTGGTCTCCGGGGCCTTCATCACCCGCTGGCTCGGCGGCGCCGTGCTCGGCGCGCTCGGCGACCGCTTCGGCCGCAAGAGCGCCATGGTGGCCAGCATCCTGCTGTACTCGGTCGGCACCTTCGCCTGCGGCTTCGCCTGGGACTACACCAGCCTGTTCACCGCCCGCCTGCTGATCGGCATGGGCATGGCCGGTGAGTACAGCGCCAGCGCCACCTACGTACTGGAGAGCTGGCCCGCCCGGCTGCGCAACCGCGCCTCCGGATTCCTCATCTCCGGCTTCTCCCTGGGCGGCGTCCTGGCGGCCGAGGTCTACGAGCACGTGGTGCCGGGGCACGGCTGGCGCTGGCTGTTCTACATCGGACTGTTCCCGGTCGTCGTCGCGCTGTGGGTGCGGCGGGCGCTGCCCGAGGCCGACGACTGGGAGGCCCGGGTGGGCGCCACCGGCGAGCGGCCCAACCCCTTCCGGCCGCTGTTCGCGGACCGGCGCCGGGCGACGGTCAACACGGTGCTCGCGGTCGTCGCCACGGGCGCGCTGTTCGCGGTCTTCACCCCGCTCGGCGCGGGAGCGGTGCCCGTCCTCTCCGTCGTGGCCACGGCCTGTCTCCTCGCCTTCGCCGTGCAGCTGGGCGGGCGCAAGCGCTGGCTGCTCTTCGTCGCGCTCTGCGTCACCGTCTTCTGCGCCTTCCTCTACAGCTGGCCGGTGCAGGCCCTGCTGCCCACCTACCTCAAGAGCGAACTCGGCTTCACCCCCGCGCAGGTCAGCGACGCGCTCTACTACGCCGGGTTCGGCACGATGGCCGGCTGCATCGTCACCGGCTTCCTCGGGGACCGGTTCGGCACCCGCAGGGCGTACGCCTGCACACTGGCCGTCGGCATCGCCTTCGTCTTCCCCGTCTTCGCGATCCGCGACAGCCAACTCGGCCTGGGCATCCTGCTGTTCCTCATGCTCGCCTGCATGCAGGGCATCTCCGGACTGCTGCCGAAGTACATCGCCGGACACTTCCCGACCGAGACCCGCGCGGCGTCCCTCGGCTTCACCTACAACGTCGGCGCGCTGGGCGGCGCCGTCGCCCCCGTGCTCGGTGCCCGGCTGGCGTCGAGCATGTCGCTGGGACAGTCGCTCGCGGTGCTCACCTTCTCGCTGACCCTGGTGGTCATCCTGCTGATCGGCTTCGACGTCCCGAGCCGCCTCAACCGTCTCGTCGACCCCGAGGCCGTGCCGGACTACCTGGCCACCGAGGCGGCGGTGGAGAGCCCGCCGTCCGTACCGACGGCGAAGTGAGGCGGACGCCGGCCGGAGGGTGGTTCGCCTGCTCCGACCGGCGTAACGAGGGGCGGAAGGTGCGTCGCCATGCCATCACATGCGGTAACAGTCCCAGTATGATCTGTAGACGAAATGCTCATCGGAGTGACGTGTGCGGCGCGCACCGCCGTGGGGTCCGGATCGCCGTGGCGGCGCTGCTCGCCACGACCGCACTGGGCGCCACCACCGCAGCGGCCGCCTCACCGTCCGTCCCCCTGCGCACCGACTGGGACGCCATCGCCGCCTGCGAGTCGGGCGGCAACTGGAAGGCCAACACCGGCAACGGCTACTACGGCGGTCTGCAGTTCAGGCTGTCGAGCTGGATCGCGGCCGGCGGCCTCAAGTACGCCCCGCGCGCGGACCTCGCCAGCCGCGCCGAGCAGATCGCCGTCGCCAAGAGCCTGGCCCGGATCCAGGGAATGAACGCCTGGGGCTGCGCCTGATGTTCCCGCCCGGCGGTCCTGGGCAGACGTAGGGGTGTGAGCCGCCCGGCCGCAGGAGGGCGAAGGAGGGCTCGGCAGACATGCCACGTCTCCCCGGTGACCGCATCCCCGACCCGCGCGCACGGCTGGGAGAGATGATCTTCTCCCGCGTGGCGGGGCCGGAGGGCCCGGGCAACCGTGCCCGCATCCACGACACACCGGGCCCGCGCTGGTTCGGCCCGGAACGGCCGATCCGGCGGGTGCACGGGGACGCCTCCATGTTCATCGGCGGCCTCTCCGCCCTGCTGCTCCAGTCGCTCCACCCCCTGGCCATGGCCGCGGTCGCCGCGCACTCCGGTTTCCGCGGCGACCCCTGGGGCCGGCTCCAGCGCACCAGCACCTTCCTCGCGGTCACCACCTACGGGACGGCGGACAGCGCGCAGGAGGCCTGCGAGCGGGTACGGGCCGTGCACGAGAGGGTGCGGGGCGTCACGGCCGAGGGCGAGGAGTACGCCGCCGCCGACCCGCACCTGCTGTGCTGGGTGCATGTGGCGGAGGCCGACAGCTTCCTGCGCGCCCACCAGCGGTACGGCGCACACCCTCTGGACGATGACGAGTGCGACGGCTACGTGGCCGACATGGCGCGCATCGCCACCGCGCTCGGCGTCCCCGACCCGCCCGTCGACCGCGCCGGACTCACCGAACGCATCGCCGCCTACCGCGGCGAACTGCGCGCGACCGCCGAGGCGCGCAGCACCACCCGCTTCCTGCTGCTCAGGCCGCCCATCCCGCTGCTCGCGCGTCTGCCCTACGGGCTGCTCGCCGCCAACGCGGTGTCCCTGCTGCCGGTCTGGGCCTCACGCGCCCTGGGCCTGCCGCGCGTTCCCCCGGCCGAGGGCGTGTGCGTGCGCCCGCTCGGGTCGGCCGTGACCGCGGGCATCCGCTGGGCGATGACGCCGCCCCGGGACGCGGCGTAGCGGCGGGCCGCCCGCCGTACGGTACGCCGTGTTGACCGGGGTGATCCGTGGGCGTGCACTTGTGCCCGGTCGTGGCCGCCCGGCGTTTTTCCCGGACGGGGGACGGGCAGTCCCCGGCGGGGAGCAGAGGGGCGGCCCCGGACGTCCGGTACGCGGACCCGCCCGGGGCCGACCTCTGGCCCTCGTGCCTCAGTGCGGGACCGACGCGGCGGGCCGCGGCAGTCCGTAGTGCCCGCGCAGCGTCGCCGCGTCGTACGCGGTGCGGAACAGGCCGCGCGCCCGCAGGATCGGGACCACCTGGTCGGCGAAGAGGCCGAAGCCGCCCGGCAGCCACGGCGGCATGACGTTGAAGCCGTCGGCGGCTCCCTGCTCGAACCACTCCTGGATCTGGTCGGCCACCTGCTCGGGGGTGCCGGCCACCACGCGGTGGCCGCGCGCGCCCGCGAGGCGGTGCATGAGCCCGCGCACCGTGGGCTGTTCGCGGTCGATGATGTCCAGGACGAGCTGGAAGCGGCTGCCGTTGCCGCGTTCGCCCCGGGTCTCGATGAGCCGGCGGGGCACCGGCCCGTCCAGCTGGTCCGCGGTGAGGTCGAGACCCAGCAGACGCCGGAGCAGCTGGAGCGAGTACTCGGGCTGGGTGAGTTCGTCGAACTCCGCGTGCAGTGCCCGTGCCTCGGCCTCGGTCGCACCGATGAAGGGGCTGATGCCCGGCAGGACGAGCAGCAGGCCGGGGTCACGGCCGAGGGCCGCGGCCCGCGCCTTGAGGTCGGCGTAGAACTCCTGCCCGCTCCGCAGCGTCTGGTGCGCGGTGAAAACCGCCTCCGCGTAGGCCGCGGCGAAGGAGCGGCCGTCCTCGGAGGACCCGGCCTGGACGTACACCGGGCGGCCCTGCGGGGAGCGGGGGAGATTCAGCGGGCCGCGCACCTTGAGATGGCGGCCCGAGTGACCGATCTCGTGGATGCGGTCGGTGTCGGCGAACACACCGGTCTTCTGGTCGACGACCAGCGCCTCGTCCTCCCAGCTGTCCCAGAGATTCGTCACCACGTCGACGAACTCCCGCGCACGGTCGTACCGTTCGGCGTGCACCGGATGTCCGTCGAGGCCGAAGTTCTCCGCGGCCTGGGGGGCGCCGGTGGTGACGATGTTCCAGCCGGCCCGGCCCTTGCTGAGGTGGTCCAGTGAGGCGAACAGGCGCGCCAGGTTGTACGGCTCGGTGTACGTGGTCGAGGCCGTCGCGATCAGGCCGATGCGTTCGGTGGCCGCGGCGATCGCCGACAACCAGGTGAACGGTTCGAGCCGGAAGCGGCTCGCGTAGCGGACGTTGTCGGCCAGCGACGGACCGTCGGCGAAGAACACGGCGTCGAACGCGGCCGCCTCGGCCCGGCGGGCCAGCTCCTGGTAGAAGCCGATGTCGAGGATGCGGCCGGGGTCGGTGCCGTGGTGCCGCCAGGCGGCCTCGTGATGGCCGCCCGGATAGACGAACAGGTTCAGGTGCAGGCTGCGGGCGCTCATGCCGCGTTCTCCTCCTCGATCGGCCCGGCGCTGCCGGAGTTCCGCACGCCCAGCCGGGCCAGCAGCCGGCCGCGCAGGGCGGTGTACTCGGCGCCCGCGTGGTCCCGCGGTGCGGCGAGCCGCACGGGAAGGTCGGCCGCGATCCGGCCCCGGTCCAGCACCACCACCCGGTCCGCGAGCGCGATGGCCTCGTCGACGTCGTGCGTCACCAGGAGCACGGCCGGCCGGTGCCGCTCGCACAGCCGCCGCAGCAGGGCGTGCATCCTGATCCGGGTCAGCGCGTCCAGCGCGCCGAACGGCTCGTCCGCCAGCAGCAGCCGGGGTTCGCGTACCAGGGACCTCGCCAGCGAGACACGCTGCTGTTCGCCGCCCGACAGTTCCACCGGCCAGGCCCGTTCGCGTCCTGCGAGGCCGACCTCGGCGAGGGCGGCCCGGCCCCGGTCCTCGGCGAAGGGCCCGGTCAGGCCCAGCACGACGTTGTCGAGCAGCCGCTTCCAGGGCAGCAGCCGCGCGTCCTGGAAGACGACGGACACATGGTCGGGTGCGGTCAGTCCACCGCTGCCCGCCACCTCGTGGTCGAGGCCGGCCAGGGCGCGCAGCAGCGTGCTCTTGCCGGAGCCGCTGCGTCCCAGCAGTGCCACGAACTCCCCGGGCGCGATGGACAGGTCGAGCCCGTCCAGCACCCTGCGCTCGCCGAAGGAGCGCACCAGGTTCTCGATGCGGACCGTCACGCGGTCCGCCGTGTTCAGCCCGCCAGCGTCCGCCGCCATGACAGGGCCCTCCTCTCCACCAGACGTACGAGGGCGTCGGAGACCAGACCGAGCAGGCCGTACACCACGAGACCGACGATGATGACGTCGGTCTGCCCGTACGTCCGGGCCAGTTCCATCATGTAGCCGATGCCGCTGGTGGCGTTGACCTGCTCCACCACGACGAGTGCCAGCCAGGCGCCGGTCACCGCGAAGCGCATGCCGAGCAGGAAGCCGGGCAGGGCGCCGGGCAGCACGACGTGCCGGACGAAGCCGAGCCTGCCCAGGCGCACGGTCTCCGCCAGCTCGGCGTAGCGGTTGTCGATGGCGCGCAGTCCGTTGTGCGTGTGGATGTAGACCGGCACGAAGACGCCGAGCGCGATCGTGATCACCTTCATCGTCTCGCCGATGCCGAACCAGAGGATCAGCAACGGGATCAACGCCAGCGAGGGGATCGACCGTTTGATCTGCACCGGGCCGTCGATCACGGCCTCGCCGAGGCGGCTGAGTCCGGAGACGAGGGCGAGGACCAGCCCGGTCGCGACCCCGAACAGCAGCCCCAGCAGGGCACGTTGGGCGGAGGTGGCGAGGTGGGACTGGAGCTTGCCGTTGTCGACGAGGCCGCCCGCGGTGCCGGCGATGGTCCAGGGCGCGGGGAGGCTGCGGACGTCGAAGACGCCCAGTCCCGAACCCGCCGCCCAGAACGCGAGCAGCAGGACCGGGCCGATCGCCCACCCGTACCGCACGGGCTTGCCGGGGCCCGGGCGGTGTCGTCGTGGCCCGGGCGTACGCACCTGGTCCGGCCGGGCCTCGGTGGCCGGGAGCGCCTGCTTGTCGAAGATCGTGGTGCTCATGGCGACGTCCCTTCACCGGCAACGGCCTCGGCGGCCACCGGCTCGTAGCGGCGGTCGAAGAGGAGATCCGCGTCGAACGGCTCGCGGTCCTGCTCCTTCGCCAGCAGGTCGATGGTCTGCTGCTGCCGGTGGACGGCGTCGGTCCAGTCCGCCGGAAGGTCGGGGTGGCCGATGCGCCGGACCAGGTATTCGCCGTCCTCCTTGCTGAGTCCCTGGTCCTCGACGTAGTAGCCCGCCACCCATTCCGAGGGATGCCTGTCGATCCATATCTGCGCCCTGGCCCAGAACTTCACGAGTTCCCGGAGGGCGGCCGACTTCTGCGCGTCGGCGACGGATTCGGTCAGCGCCCACAGGTGTGCCGGGTCGTCCCGGAGCCCGTGCCTGACGGTCGCGCCGCCCTCCTTGCCGTAGTTGGCCAGGTAGCGCCTGATGTTGACGTCCGCGATGGGCGCGGCGTCCACCTGGTGGTTTCCGAGCGCGGTGGGATAGACGTCGCCGGTGCTCGCGAGTTCGACGAGTTCGACGTCCTGCTGGGTGAGACCGGCCTTCTTGAGAATGCGCAGGACGAGTGCTCCCTGGGCCTGCCCCGGGCTGTAGGCGATCTTCTTGCCCCGCAGGTCGGCGAGGGTCCTGATGCCGGAGCCCGGGGCGGTGCCCAGTTCGTAGACGGGGTTCTCGTACGGGTCCGCGCGGAACCTGACCGCCACGAGCTTCGTGTCGAGACCCGTCCAGTGGGCGTTGATCGACGGGATGTCCGCGGCCGAGCAGACGTCGAGTGCGTCGGCCCGGAAGGCCTCCGAGCACTGGGGGCCGCCGCTGATGTTGGCCCACTTCACCTTGAAGGGCAGTTCGTCGATCTGCCCGGACAGCTCCAGGGCGACCTTGAGGTCGGGCGCTCCGACGGTGAGCGTGGTGTCCCGTGCGACCGCGGCCGGGATCCTCTCTTTTGAGACGTCCTCGCTGCCCGCGGTCTGCGCCGGGGCCACACAGCCGGTGACGGTGAGGGAAAGGGCCAGTGCGGTCAGGGCGGGAAAGCCCCGGAATCCGGGCAGGGGTGTGCGAGAGGTCATCACGGCCTTCACGGGGAGCGGGAGAAAGGGGGCAGCGGGCGGTGTGGTTCAGCTACACACCGCGGTGGCGACGCGCATCAGATCGATGGCCCGTCGCTTCGTGAACTGCCGGGATTTCCGCATGCCGTGGACGCTAGCCAGGGGGTTGAAACCGGGTCAAGGGCTACCGGTCGGCTCCGCCGGTACTGCAACGACGCCTTCGTGGGCGCGTCATGTTCCGGAAACGCGGCGGCCCGAATAGGCGGACCAGCGCCCCTCGCGCCTGGCCACCGTGATGTCGCGGCCGAAGCACGCGGTCAGCCGCGAGTCGGTCAGGACACCCTCGACGGGACCACCGGCGAGGATCCTGCCCTCGCGCAGCAGCAGGGCGTGGCTGACGGCCGGGAACAGCTCCTCCAGATGGTGGGTGACCGTCACGGTGGCCAGGTGCGGACGCCTCTCGGCCAGTTGGTGCATGGCCTCGACGAGGTCCTCGCGGGAGGGCAGGTCGAGGGCGTTGAACGGCTCGTCGAGGAGCAGCAGCGCCGGATCGGCCATCAGCGCCCGGGCGATGAGGATCCGCGCCCGCTGCCCGCCCGAGCAGACCCCGTACGGCCGGTCGGCCAGCTCCTTGACGCCCAGCTCGGTCAGGAGGTCGCGGGCCCGGCCCCGGACCTCGTCGTCGTACGTCCGCCACAGGGGCTGCACGGTGCCGCTGTGGCCGGTGACCACGACCGCGTGGGCGGTGAGATCCTGCGGCACCCGCTGGGCGGCGTTGACATGGCCGATGCGCGCCCGCAGCTCGCGCACGTCGACCCGGCCGAGCCGGCTGCCGAGGACCTCGACCGTGCCGGCGGTGGGATGCATCAGCGCGCCGAGCAGCCGCAGCAGGGTGGTCTTCCCGGCGCCGTTGGCACCCAGCAGGGCCCAGTGCTCACCCGGCCGGACGGTCCAGTCGATGCCGTCGAGGATCAGCTGGTCGGTGGTGAGGCGCCGGACGTGCACGTCCCGGAGCCGGAGCACCGCCGCCTCCCGCTCGTTCTCCTGCGAGCCGGTCGTGCGCCCGGTCATGCCGTGCCTCCTTCGCGCGGGACGTGTGCCGTACCCCCGGCACAGTAGATGTACTGGCCATGCGCCTGCTGGACCGTCCGGTTCCTGGACGGGTCGCGACGGAACGCGGCGGCACTCGGACCGCGGACGAGTCCGCGTACTCCTTCGCGGCACGCGTGTCGGCCGGGGACCCGAAGGGCGTCCTGCGCCTGCCCCCGCTGTGACGGGGGCAGGCCGGAACCGGTCGGGTTCCCCGGGCGGGAGGGGAAGGGTCAGACGCCCGCCACCGACTGGATCCACGACCGGTAGGCGGTCACGTTCGTGTACGCCGTGGTGGACTGCCGGTCGCTGGTCGAGGCCACGCCGACCTGGACGCCACCGGCCATCATCGGGCCGCCCGAGTCGCCGCCCGCGGTGATGCCGTCGCCGGGGCGGGCGCATATCGCCCGGCCGTTGTAGGCGTCGTAACACCCGCTGGTGACGCTCAGGTTGGCGACCTTGAGGTACTGGGACTGGCAGTTGATCTCCGAGCCGCACCGTGAGGTGGCGCCCCAGCCGTAGACCTGAACGGTCTGGCCCACGCGCACCGTGCCCGGCTGTCCGAGCGGCGCGTAGGAGGCGGAGACGGAGCGGTCGAGCCGGACCAGCGCGAGGTCCGCGGAGGGATGGGTGGTGGTCTGCGCCCCGTTCGCCACCGTGCCGCCCGAGCCCTGGTCGAGGCTGCCGATACGGAAGGACAGGCCGCCGCCTCCGACGCAGTGCTTGGCCGTGAGGACCCAGGTGGGCGAGATGATGGTCGAGCTGCACGTCTGGGCGCCGTTGGAGAACAGCCGGGCCGCCCAGGGGGCGTTCTGCGCGTAGCCGCCGCCGATGATCGGCTGGGGGCCGCCGTCACCGGGGCGGGGCTCCGCCGCCGAGGACTGCGGAGCGAGCGCGAGGGCGGACAGCAGCGTGGCCGTGAGAGCGGCCGTCAGGGTGGGGGCGAGTCTGGAGGTTCGCAAGGCTCCTCGATTCCGACGGACACGCGTCGGGGCGCGTGTTCGGCCTGTGGGGGCGCCCAGCATCCCCGGCCCTGCCGCGGCATCGGCACTCCCGACTTCCCATAACGCGGCGTTATGCCGCGGGACGGCCCGTCCGGCGGTGCGCGCCGCCCACGTCCGCGGCAGTGCGGACGCAGACGGTCACGAGGTGTGGTCTCGGGCGGCCCGGGCGGGCGGCGTCCCCGAGCCGGACCGTCGGCGACAAGGCCCGGATCCCGTGGGTCAGCGCAGCAGCAGTTGCACGAGGGCGACGGTGCCGACCGTCACCACCAGCGTCCGCAGGACGACGGGCTTGAAGTGGCGGCCCACCTTGGCCCCGCCGTACCCGCCGAGGGCCGAGCCGACCGCCAGCAGGCCGACGGCGGTCCAGTCGAAGTCCGCGGCGAAGAGGAAGAAGAGCGCGGCGACGGTGTTGACGACGGCGGCGAGGACGTTCTTGACGGCGTTGAGGCGTTGCAGCGGCTCGTCGAGGAGCGTGCCCATGAGGGACAGGTAGATGATCCCCTGGGCGGCCGTGAAGTAGCCGCCGTAGACGCTGGCCAGGGTCAGGCCGGTGAACAGCAGCGGACCGCCGTCCCGGCGAGGGGAGGCGCCGGTGCGCGCACGGCGGCGCTGCACCCACTTGCCGATCTGGGGCTGCAGCGCCACCAGCACCAGGGCGAGGCCCACCAGGACCGGCACGATCGTCTCGAAGGCGTCCTCCGGGAGCGCGAGCAGCAGTGTGGCGCCCGCGAGACCGCCCATCAGGGCGCCGACGCTCAGCTTGAGGACCCGCCGCCGCTGGCCGCGCAGTTCCTCGCGGTAGCCGATGGCGCCGCTGATGGAGCCGGGGATGAGGCCGAGGGCGTTGGAGACGGTGGCGGTGACCGGCGACAGGCCCGTGGCCAGCAGCACGGGAAAGGTGATCAGGGTGCCGGAGCCGACCACGCTGTTGATGGCGCCCGCCCCGACGCCGGCCGCGAACACCGCGGCCATGGCCTCGGGCGTCACCCCGGGCCGTCCGAGGCCGCGCAGTGGGCCGGCCGGAAGGTGTCTGGTGCATCTTTCACGGGGCCGACTGTACCCACCGGCAGAGGTGGTACGTCCGGCGGTCTCCAACCGGTCCTGGATGGACGCTTCTTGACGTAAATTCACCTGATCATGCGGTGATACGATCACCGCGTTTGCGGAGCGGGCGGATGGGTGAAAGACGGCATCCCCGACTTCAGGGACAGCCCGGACAGCTACCCCGGTGCGGGCGGTCCACCGCCGTCCGCGTAGACGGGAATTCAGCAAGCCGGCCGTCAGTCGCCTGAAGAGAGTCTTATGACGGAATACACAGGGAACCCCTTGCTCTGGGTGGCCCTCGTCGCCCTCGTGGCCGCCGCCGTGCTCATCAGCCGCCAGCGCGGGGCGGCACGGGCGTTGCGGCAGCAGGTGCAGGGGCTCAGGGACCACTACACCCAGCTGGAGAACGATTACGGAAAATCCGTACAGGCGGCCCAGGAGCGGGCCGAGGACGAGACCAAGACGGTCCTGAAGTCCGCCATGCGGACCCTTCAGGGCCTCGCCGCGGAACAGCAGCTGGTCCTCTCCCGCCTGCAGACCAAGTACGGCGACTCGGCCCTCCTCCAGGACCTGCTGGAGATCGATCACACCAACTCGCAGTTCGGCCGGCGCGCCCAGTCCATCGCCGTGCTCTGCGACGGCTGGCTCGGCGGGCGGCGCGACACCGCCTCGGTGTACGACGTGGTGCGCAGCGCGCAGGGCCGCATCCGGCACTTCCGCAGGGTGGACATCCTCTCCCAGGTCGACTTCGGCATCACCAGCCGGGCCGTGGAGCCCGTCGCCCTCGCCCTGGCCGAACTGCTCGACAACGCCACCAGCTACTCCAGCCCCGACACCGTCGTGGAGATCAACCTCCGGACCGTGCCCAAGGGCATCTGCGTGGTCGTCGACGACGCCGGTGTGGGCATGAGCGACGAGGAGCGCGCCCGCGCCGACCGGCTGCTCGCCACCGAGCGCGCCTCGGGTGTGGCCGGGCTCGGCAATCCGCCGCAGTTCGGCTTCGCGGTCATCGGCCTGCTGTGCGAACGATTCGGCTTCGAGGTGTCGGTGGACTCCTCGTCCCCCTACGGAGGTGTACGGGCGGTGGTCCTGCTGCCGCACGAACTGCTCACCGGCGTGCCGGAGAAGAAGACTCCCGCCCCCGCTGCCCACGCCACCGCCCGGCCGGTCCGGGACGGCGGCGCCGAGGCCGCGCCCGTCTCGTCCCGGACCGACGACGGTCTGCCCCGGCGGCGCCGCAAGCGGCCGATGGCCATCGTGCCCGGCAACGAGCCCACCCCCCGCCCGGCGGGCCGCTCCGACTCCGAGCAGGCACAGGTCATGGGTGCCTTCCAGCGGGGAACGCGGTCCGGCCGGGTCACCGACCCCGAGGGCACCGACCGGACGCGCAGAACGCCTGGTGCCAGCAGCGAAGGACATGAGGTCTCGTGAACGACGATCTGTCATGGATGCTCGACAGCGCCCTGGAGATTCCGGGAGCCCTGCACGCCGTCCTGATATCCGCCGACGGTCTGCTGATGGCCCGGACGCAGGACTTCGACAAGGACGACGCCGACCGGGTCGCCGCCGCGATGAGCGGGGTGCAGTCGCTCAGCCGCACCCTCGCCTTCTTCTGTGAGGACCCCAGCCAGTCCTGGCGCCAGACCCTGGTCGAGTTCGACGGCGGCTGGGTGTTCCTGATCTCCGCCGGCGAAGGCGCCTACCTCGGTGTCTCCGCCTCCCCCGAGGTGGACATGGCCGACATCACCTTCCGGATGCAGCAGCTCGTCGCCCAGCTCGGCAAACGGCTGACGACACCGCCGCGCGAGAACCTCGGCGCCCGCTCATGACCGGCCACGACGGCTGGGAGCCCGAGGTGCCGGAGTTAGTACGGCCGTACGTCATCACCAAGGGCCGCGGCCTGCCCGACGAGGACCACCTCTCCCTCATCACCCTCGTCACCGCCTCCGCCGAGGACACCCGGCGCCCGGCCCGGCTGTCACCCGAGGAGCAGAGCCTGCTGGACCTCTGCTCGGCCGGCTACCTCTCGGTCGCCGAGATCGCCGGACACACCCACTTCCCGCTCGGCGTGGTGCGGATCCTGCTGGCCTCCCTGATGGAGGGCGGCCACCTCATGACCCGCCCGCCGGTGGCCCGCGCCCGGCTCGCGGACAAGGAGATCCTGGAGGAGGTGCTCAATGGGCTCCGCGCCAAGTTTGGATGAGCGGGACTACGTACGCGGCGGGGCGACCCAGACCGCGGTCAAGATCCTCGTCGTCGGACACTTCGCGGTGGGCAAGACCACCCTCATCGGCTCCATCTCGGAGATCGAGCCGCTGTCCACCGAGGAGACGATGACGCAGGCCGCCGAGTCGGTCGACGACCTGGGCGGCGTCCAGGGCAAGACCACCACCACGGTCGCCATGGACTTCGGCCGCCTCACGATCAGCGACCGCGTCGTCCTCTACCTCTTCGGCACCCCCGGCCAGCAGCGCTTCGTCCAGATGTGGGAGGACATGGCACGCGGCGCGCTCGGCGCCCTGGTGCTGGTCGACCCCGAGCGGCTGGCGGACTCCTTCCCCGTGATCGACCTCATCGAGCACTACGGGCTCGACTACGCCATCGCCGTCAACCACTTCGACGGCACCCCGCTGCGTGACGAACACGCGCTGCGCGAGGCGCTCGACCTGCTCGACGACACCCCCGTCGTCACCTGCGACGCCCGCGACGAGAAGTCCTCGGCGGCCGCACTGACCACCCTCGTCCGCTACTTGCTGGACCGCACCCGCTAGGAGCTGGGAGCAGACATGAACGCTCACGACACGGCCCCGGTGCCGCCGCCCGGGTGCCCGGCCCACGGCTCCGGCGCCAGAGTGCCCCTGCACGGACCGGAGTTCGCCGCCGACCCGCAGGCGTACTACGAGTACCTGCGCCACTACGGGGCCGCGGCGCCCGTCGAACTGGCCCCGGGCGTCGAGGCGACCCTGGTCACGGACTACGCCGCCGCCCTCCAGCTGCTCCAGGACTCCGGGTCCTTCCGGAAGGACGCCCGGCGCTGGCGGGCCTTCAACGAGGGCAAGGTCGGCCCGGACAGCCCGGTCGCGCCCCTGCTCGCCTACCGGCCCAACTGCATGTTCGCCGACGGCGCCGACCACCTCAGGCTCCGCCAGGCCGTCACCGACAGCATGGCGCGGGTGGACACCCGGCGGCTGAGCCGGAGCACGGAGCAGATCTCCGGCTACCTCATCTCCCAGTTCGCCGCCCGCGGATCCGCCGACCTTCTCGGCGACTACGCCAAGCAGCTGCCGCTGTTCGTGTTCAACGAACTCTTCGGCTGCCCCGCCGACATCGGCGACCGGGTGCTGTTCGGCATCTCCGGCATGTTCGACGGCGTCAACGCCGAGAAGGCCGTCGAGGTGCTCTTCCAGGCGGTGGGGGAACTCGTCGCGCTCAAGCGGAGCAAGCCCGGCGACGACGTCACCTCCTGGCTGATGCGCCACGAGGCGGGCCTCAGCGACGAGGAGATGGTCCACCAGCTCGCCCTGCTCCTCGGCGCGGGCGCCGAGCCGCTGCGCAACCTCATCGGCAACACGCTGCACCGCCTGCTCACCCATGAGCGGTACGCGCGCGAGGGCGGCCTGATCGACGAGGCGCTGGACGACACGCTGTGGGAGAACCCGCCCATGTCGAACTACGCGCCGCACTACCCGGCCGCCGACACGGAACTCGCCGGACAGCACCTCCAGGCGGGCGATCTCGTGCTGGTCAGCTTCGCCGCGGCCAACACCGGACCGGCCCTCAGGGCCTCCCGCCAGGCCGGCAGCAACCGCGCGCACCTCGCCTGGAGCGCCGGACCGCACGCCTGCCCGTCCAAGGAACCGGCCCGGCACATCACGGTCACCGCCATCGAGCACCTCTTCAACGAGCTGCCCGACGTCGAACTCGCCGTCCCGGAGGACAGCCTGACCTGGCGTCCGGGCCCCTTCAACCGGGCCCTGGCCACCCTGCCGGCCCGCTTCACCCCGGCCCGCACCGGACGCGGTGCCGAGCCGCGGCCGACCCCGGGTGCGGCGGAGTCCGAGGCCGCCACCCCGGCCCGGCCGGCCGAACGCAGCGGCATGTGGAGCCAGTTCCTCAACTGGCTCACACGGTGATCTGTACAACACCCTCCCAACCCGCCCCTTTCGCATGAAGGTTGAACGGCACGGGTAGTGAGCAACGCGGCATTCAAGTTGCTTACGAGTAAAAGGAGGTGTCGTGGACCACATATCCACGAACGCCGCTTTCCCGCCGCCGAAACCCCCGATACCCGCCTCTCCCGGCGGGTATCGCTCTGTGCGGCTCCGGCCGGGGACGGGCCGGTGACCGCCGCGCCGACGGGTACGGACCCGCGGGGCGTGCCGACACTCGGCGCCCTCACGGGCGGCCAGCTGCGAAGACTCGGCGCGGTCGCCGGCCTCGCCGGAGCGGACATCGAGACCTACGCCCGGGTCCTGACGGACTCCCTGGGGCCGGTGGCCGGACGGCCGCTCCACCTGCCGCCGCCCTACCGCACCTTCCTCTCCGACGATCACACCCCCGTCGAGTTCTCCCTCTCCTTCCGGCCGGACGCGGCCCCCGTCCTGCGGGTGCTCATCGAACCGGGCTGCGGCGCAGACAGCCTGGCTCACAACGGCCGGGCCGGACTGGAGACGGTCCGGGAGATGGCGCGCCGGTGGCGTTTCGGAACCGGCCCCCTCGACGAGGTGACGGACCTCTTCCTGCCGCCCGCTCCGCACGGCCCCCTGGCCCTGTGGTGCGCGCTGGAACTGACACCCGGCGGTGTGCCCAAGGTCAAGGTCTACCTGAACCCCGCCGCCAACGGGGAGGAACGTTCCGCCGCGACGGTGCGCGAGGCGCTGCGCCGACTGGGGCTCGGGCGGGCCTACGCCAACCTGCCCCCGGGCAGCGGTCATCCGTTCCTCGCCCTGGACCTGGGGGACTGGGAGGAACCCCGGGTGAAGGTCTACGTGCGCCACGACAGCCTGACCTCCGCCCGTGCCGGGAGGCTGTCCCGCATGATCCCGGAGCCGGTTCCGGCCATGGTCGAAGGCTTCTTCCGCACGGTCGCGGGCGCCGGGCCCGGGGCGACGGGACTCGACGGGCTGCCCGGCCTGTCCTGCCACTCCTTCACCGGCCCGGCGGACCCCCGGCCCAGCGGGTTCACCCTGCACATCCCGGTCAGGGACTACGCCCCGCACGACGGGGAGGCCCTGGCCCGGGCGTCGCGGCTGCTGCAACGGCACGGCATGGACGCCTCGATGCTGGTCCGGGCGCTGGCCGCCGTCACCGACCGGCGGCCGGAGGACGGGGTCGGGCTCATCGCCTACCTGGCGCTGGCCCTCCAGCGGGGCCGGCCGCCGCGGGTGACGGCGTACCTCTCCTCGGAGGCGTACGCGGTCCGGCCGCCCGCCGCGATGCCGGCCCGGCATCCGGTCGCGGTGCACTGAGCCGGCCGCCCGGCACACCACAGGGGCTCCCGGCCGACGTCACCGGGAGCCCCTGGGCACGACGCCGTGCGGGACGGTCACACGGGCAGCGACTCCCGGAACTCCGCCAGGTACGGGCCCACGTCGACCTGGATCGAGGCGCCCTCGGTCCGGCCGTAGCGCTGGGCCACGGAGGTGAGGTAGGTGCCGATCTCCTCGCGCATCGCCTCCGCCGCGGGCAGTTCGGCCTCGCCGTCGATGATCCGCGCCACCCACTCCGCCTGCGCCTCCACCAGCCGGGTGATCGCGCCCACGGGCCGGACCAGCCCGACGAAGTAGAGACCCGGCCGGCCGGCCGGGACGACCCGTCGGTACAGCTCGACCGAACCGTCCGCCGCCACCGGGCAGCCGGCCGGCAGGAAGGGGAAGGTCATGTGGAAGCCCGTGCAGTACACGACGGCGTCCGCGGTCGTGGAGGTGCCGTCGGTGAAGACGACCCGGTCGCCGTCGAAGGAGGCGATCGCGGGCTTCGGGGTCACGGCGCCGTGCCGGATCCGGCTGAGGATCTCGTCCGAGAGAGTCACGGCGGAGGAGAAGACCGGGTGGTCGGGCTCGGGCAGGCCGTAGTCCGCCAGTCTGCCGCGTGCGACGAGCAGCGACCGCTCCACCCAACTGCGCTGCTCGGCGAAGGACATCTCGGTCCACCAGGGCGCCTCGGCGATCTCGTCGACCGACATCCCGAAGAGCTGCTTGGGCACGATGTGCAGCCCCCGCCGCACCGACAGCACGGTCTCTTCGGCGTGCCGAGAGAGGTCGGCCGCGATGTCCACGGCGGACGCCCCGAGCCCGACGACGACGACCCGGCGTCCGTCGAAGTCGGCGCCGTCACGGTAGTCCAGGGAGTGCAGAATCGTTCCATCGAAGGAGTCGGCGCCGGGCGGGAGCGGGTCGGGCAGGGCCGGGTCGGTGTGATGTCCGGAGGCGACGATCACCTGCTCGAAGCGGCGGGCCGACTCCGTGCCGCCCGCGTCGCGGCTGACCACCGTCCACGCGCCGTCCGCGCCCTGGCGTACCGCCACCACCTCGGTCCGCAGCTCGATGTGGTCGAGCAGGCCCGCCCACTCGGCGAAGGAGCGCAAGTACGCGGCGACCTGGCTGTGCCGGGGGTAGAGCGGATACGAGGACGGCATGGGGAAACCGGCGTAACCGGTCAGCTGCTTCGCGGTGTTCAGGTGCAGCGACAGGTAGCCCGGCCCCCGCTCGCCGGCCTCCGGCTGCCGCCAGATCCCGCCGACGTCGGGCGCCCTCTCCAGGCAGACGAATCCGATGTCACGCTCCTTGAGCGAGTGCGCCACCGCCAATCCCGACAGACCTGCACCGATCACACACACGCGCACGGGATTTCCCCCCAGGACGGACCAGACCTCCCCCGATCATGCATTGACTGCCCATCCGCATCCCGCGGCACACCAGCACGAGGGACGAACAGACGTGTTCGTCCTCACGTTTCACGCGCCGCGCAGATCCCGGACCCGGCGGAGCTTGCCGAGGGAGCGCTCCAGGGTCTCCGGCGCGACGACCTCCACCTCCACCGTGACGCCCACGCCGTCCTTGACGCCCTGGACGATCGCCCGGGCGGCGGCCTCGCGCTGCTCGGGACCGGCGTCGGGACGGGCCTCGACCCGCACGGTCATGTGGTCCATCCGGCCGCGCTCGGAGAGCTGGATCTGGAAGTGCGGGGCGACGCCCGGTGTGCGCAGCACGATCTCCTCGATCTGGGTGGGGAAGACGTTCACCCCACGCAGGATGATCATGTCGTCGCAGCGGCCGGTGACCTTCTGCATCCGGCGGAAGGCGGGGCGGGCGGTGCCCGGCAGCAGCCGCGACAGGTCGCGCGTGCGGTAGCGGACGACCGGCAGCGCCTCCTTGGTGAGGGAGGTGAAGACGATCTCGCCCTCCTCGCCCTCGGGCAGGACGGCGTCCGTGAGCGGGTCCACCACCTCCGGATAGAAGTGGTCCTCCCACACGTGCAGCCCGTCCTTGGTCTCGACGCACTCCTGCGCCACACCCGGGCCGATCACCTCGGACAGGCCGTATATGTCCACGGCGTGGATGTCCATCCGCTCCTCGATCTCGCGGCGCATCTCCTCGGTCCACGGCTCGGCGCCGAAGATGCCGACCTTCAGCGAGCTGGAGCGCGGGTCGACGCCCTGCCGCTCGAACTCGTCGAGCAGGGTGAGCATGTAGGAGGGGGTGACCATGATGATCTCGGGCCGGAAGTCCTGGATGATCTGCACCTGGCGCGCGGTCATGCCGCCGGAGGCCGGGATCACCGTGCACCCGGCGCGTTCGGCGCCGTAGTGCGCGCCGAGACCGCCGGTGAACAGGCCGTAGCCGTAGGAGATGTGCACCTTGTGGCCGGGACGCCCGCCCGCGGCCCGGATCGAACGGGCGACGACGTCGGCCCACGTGGACAGGTCGTTGTCCGTGTACCCGACGACGGTGGCGCGGCCGGTGGTGCCGCTGGAGGCGTGCACCCGCCGCACGTCCTCCATCGGGACGGCGAACATCCCGAAGGGGTAGGTGTCCCGCAGGTCCGCCTTGGTGGTGAAGGGGAAGCGGGAGAGGTCCGCCAGGCTGCGGCAGTCGTCCGGGGCGACCCCGGCGGCGTCGAACTTCTTGCGGTACAGCTCCACGTTCTCGTAGGCGTGCCGCAGGGTCGCGCGCAGCCTGCCCAGCTGGAGCTCCGCGAGCTGCTCCCGGGACAGGCGCTCGGCGTCGTCCAGCAGGTCGTGGGGGAGCGGTTCACCCGGGCGGGGTGCCGGGGCCGCCCCGGTCGTCGGCTCGCTGCTCATCGCGGCTCCTTCGTCGTCGTGCCCGGCGTCCGGTCCCCGGTGGTGTCCCGCATGCTGCGGCTGCGTCCGCGGAACTCCGCGATCACCTCGTCGCCGCGCCGCACGCTCACGTCGTACACGCCGCTGCGGCCGAACCGGGCCCGTTCCTCGGCGCGGGCCACGAGGACGTCGCCCTGGCGGGCCGGGGCGACGAAGACGATGTCGGCGCCGGCCGCGACGGTCACCGGACCGTGGCTGTTGCAGGCGCAGGCGAAGGCGGTGTCGGCGAGCAGGAACAGATAGCCGCCGTGGGCGATCCGGTGTCCGTTCACCATCGCCGGGGTCACGGTCATCCGGAGTACGGCGGTCCCCTCGCCGTGCTCGACCAGCTCGATGCCCAGCCCCCGGGAGGCCTCGTCCGCGGAGAACATCGTCTCCGTGGGTGTCGGCCCAGTGGCCTGCGACATCCTTCCCACCACCTTCTGTCCCAACCGACCATTCGGTCAGCGCGCGGCACGGCCCAGTAATCCAGCCGCGCGGGCGCCCTGTCAAGAGTGCGAGCGGCGGGGTCCCGGGTCTTGCCCGGTGCCCGGAAACCCGTCACACTGGCACCGAACGAATGGTCGGTTGGGAAGCTGGTGACGATGACCACGACACACGCCGCCGAGGCGCCGCCCCCGGACGGTCTCCAGGAGCACTTCGACGCGACGATCGCGCACGACCAGCGCATCGAGCCGCGCGACTGGATGCCCGAGGGCTACCGGAAGACGCTGATCCGGCAGATCGCCCAGCACGCCCACTCGGAGATCATCGGCATGCAGCCGGAGGGCGAGTGGATCACCCGGGCGCCGTCGCTGCGCCGCAAGGCGATCCTGTTCGCCAAGGTCCAGGACGAGGCCGGCCACGGCCTGTACCTGTACTCGGCGGCCGAGACCCTCGGCGCCGACCGCGACGACCTCACCGAGCGCCTGATCGAGGGCCGGCAGAAGTACTCGTCGATCTTCAACTACCCGACCCTCAGCTTCGCCGACGTCGGCGTGATCGGCTGGTTCGTGGACGGCGCGGCCATCTGCAACCAGGTACCGCTGTGCCGCAGCTCGTACGGCCCGTACGCGCGCGCGATGGTGCGCATCTGCAAGGAGGAGTCGTTCCACCAGCGGCAGGGCTACGAGCTGCTGATGACGATGATGCGCGGCACCACGGCCCAGCGCGAGATGGTCCAGGACGCGGTGGACCGCTGGTGGTGGCCGTCCCTGATGATGTTCGGCCCGCCCGACGACGCCTCGCCCAACTCGGCGCAGTCGATGGCCTGGAAGATCAAGCGGCACAGCAACGACGAGCTGCGCCGCCGCTTCGTCGACATGACCGTCCCGCAGGCCGAGAAGCTGGGCGTCACCCTGCCCGACCCGGAGCTGCGGTGGAACGAGGAGGCGGGGCACCACGACTTCGGCACCCCGGACTGGGACGAGCTGATGCGGGTCATCAAGGGCGACGGCCCGTGCAACGCACAGCGGAGCGAGCGGCGGCGGACCGCCCACGAAGAGGGCGCCTGGGTGCGCGAGGCGGCCACCGCCCACGCCGCCAAGCAGGCCGCCCGCGCGGCGAAGGGAGCGGTGGCATGACCCCCGAGAAGCAGGGCTGGCCTCTGTACGAGGTCTTCGTGCGCGGCAAGCGCGGCCTCAACCACGTGCACGTCGGCTCGCTGCACGCCGCCGACGACGCCATGGCCCTCACCCACGCCCGCGACCTCTACACCCGGCGCAACGAGGGCGTGAGCATCTGGGTGGTCCGCTCCGAGCACATCGCCGCCTCCACCCGGGACGAGAAGGACCCCTTCTTCGCCCCCAGCGCGGACAAGGTCTACCGCCACCCGACCTTCTACGACATCCCCGACGACGTCCCCCACATCTAGGAGCAGGGCATGAGCGACGACCACGTCTACCTCACCCTGGCCGAGGGACACGAGGACGACACCCGCTGGGCCTACGGCACCGGCTTCGAGGACCCGCTGCACGGCGTCGACACCACCGTGCCCGAGGGTGTCGACGCCGCCGGACTGGCCGCGGACTGCGTGGCGCTGGCCGACGACGCCCTGGTCAGCGCCCAGCGGCTCGCCGAGTGGGTCACCCGCGCCCCGGAGCTGGAGGAGGAGGTGGCGCTGGCCAACATCGGCCTCGACCTCCTCGGCCAGGCCCGCCTGCTGTACGCGCGCGCCGGGCAGGCCGACGGCACCGGCCGCGACGAGGACGCCTTCGCCTACTTCCGCGACGCCGGCGACTTCCGCAACGTGACCCTGGCCGAACTCCCGCGCGGCGACTTCGCGTTCGCCGTGGTGCGGCTGCTGGTGCTCTCCAGTTGGCGGCTGGCCCACTTCCAGCGGCTGGTGGACCACCCCGACCCGGTCCTCGCGGCGGTCGCGGCCAAGGGCGTCAAGGAACTGGCCTACCACCGGCAGTACGCCGCCGAGTGGGCCGTCCGCCTGGGCGACGGTACCGACGAGTCGCGACGCAGGATGCGCGCGGCGCTGGACGCGGTCGCCCCGTACCTCGGCGAGCTGCACACGGCGTACGACGTACGGGACGAGGTCGCCGACGTGCTGCGCCAGGTCACCGAGGCGGCCGGCCTGCCCCTGCCGGTGTACCGCCCGCTGCCCGGCTCCGGCCGCGCCGGCGAGCACACCGAACATCTGGCGCCGCTGCTCACCGAGTTGCAGGGCGTCGCCCGCGCCCACCCGGAGGCGACATGGTGACCGTGCTGGAGGACACCGCCCGCGCCCGCCGCGTCGCCGAGCGGGTGCCGGACCCCGAGCTGCCCATGCTGACCCTCGCCGACCTCGGGGTCCTGCGCGGCGTCGAGGTCGGCGCGGACGGCACCGTGGTGGCGAGCCTGACCCCCACCTACTCGGGCTGCCCGGCCATGGCCGAGATGCGCGCGGACGTCGCCGCCCGGCTGCGGGACGCCGGATACGAGCGCGTGGAGATCCGCACGGTCCTCGACCCGCCCTGGACCAGCGACTGGATCACCGAGTCCGGCCGACGCAAGCTCGCCGAGCACGGCATCGCCCCGCCCGGTCCCGCACCCCGTGGCGGCCCGGTTCCTCTCGTGCTGTCACCCACCCGGGCGGCGGTGCCGTGTCCCCGCTGCGGCTCGGCGGACACCGAGGAGACCTCACGCTTCGCCGCCACGTCCTGCAAGGCCCTGTGGCGCTGCCGGGCCTGCCGCGAGCCGTTCGAGTACGTCAAGGAGATCTGATGGCCCCGACCGCCCCCGTCCCGGCAGCGCCGGTGCGTGCCCGCCGCCGGCCCGCCTTCCACCGTCTGCGCGTGGCCGCCGTCGAGCGGCTGTGCGCGGACGCGGTGGCCGTGAGCTTCGAGATCCCGGACGAGCTGGCCGGGGAGTTCGCCTTCGCGCCCGGCCAGTCGCTCACCCTGCGGCGCGAGGTGGACGGCCGGGACGAGCGCCGCTCGTACTCGATCTGCGCACCGGCCGGTTCGGTGCCGCGCATCGGGGTCCGGGTGGTGCCCGGCGGCGTGTTCTCCTCGTGGCTGGTCGAGGAGGTGCGGCCCGGCGACACCGTCGAGGTCATGGCGCCCACCGGACTGTTCACCCCCGACCTGACCGTCCCCGGCCACCACGTGCTGATCGCGGCCGGGTCGGGCATCACGCCCATGGTGTCCATCGCCGAGTCGGTGCTGGGCGCCGACGACCGGTCGTCCGTCACCCTGTTCTACGGCAACCGCCGCACGGACACGGTCATGTTCGCCGACGAGCTGGCCGACCTGAAGGATCTCCACCCGGCCCGCTTCCACCTGGCCCACGTGCTCTCCCGCGAACCCCGCGAGGCCGAGGTGCTCTCCGGCCGGCTGGACGCCGGACGGCTCTCGGCGCTCATCGGCTCGCTGGTGGACGTGGAGGCCGCCGACCACTGGTGGCTGTGCGGCCCGCAGGGCATGGTCGCCGACGCCCAGCAGGTCCTGGCCGGCCTCGGCGTCCCGGCGGACCGCGTCCACCGGGAGCTCTTCTTCGCCGGCGACGAGCCCGTGCGGGAGGTCCGCCACGAGGAGACCGGCCCGCAGGGACCCGTCAGCGAGGTCACCATCACCCTGGACGGCCGCTCCACCACCTCCTCCCTGCCCCGCGGGCGGACCGTCCTCGACGGAGCCCAGCAGACCCGGCCCGACCTGCCCTTCGCCTGCAAGGGCGGGGTCTGCGGCACCTGCCGCGCCCTGGTCACCGACGGCGAGGCGGACATGCGCCGCAACTACGCCCTCGAGGACGCCGAGGTCGACGCCGGGTACGTGCTGACCTGCCAGACGTACCCGGTCTCCGAGAAGCTGACCGTGGACTACGACAGCTGAGCCGCCATCACCCGGCGCCGTGTCACGCCGGGTTGTCGCCGTGGGTGAGCGTCTCCCAGGCGACGAACAGGTTGTTCGATCCGGACGGGCGGGTGCGCTCGGTCAGGGCCTGGGTGTTGTCCATGGCATGGCCCAGGCGGTTGTGCAGGGCGTTGTAGCCGACCTCGGTGACCGGGCCGAGCCCCAGGTGCAGCGAGCCCCCGCACAGCGAGCCCGGGACCGCGGCGCCCTGCTCGTACTTGGCCTGGAAGCCGAGCGCGTGCCGCAGCCGCTCGCCCACGTCGGTGCCGTACAGGTCCTGCCCCTGGATCCGGCTGGTCTCGGCGACGTGCGCGATGGACGAGATGCCGTACCCGGTGTGGGTGAAGTCCCGGCAGGTCTCCTGGGTGAGGCCGGTGACGAAGGTGGACTGGCCCTGCCAGTACTTGACGATCTTGTCCCGGGTGTTGAGGTTCTGGCTCGGCACGGTCCTTGGCAGGTCCCCGTCGGAGGCCAGGTACACATACGCGGCCGTGCGGGTGCGGAACTTGCCCATGGCCTTGTCGTAGGACGCCTTGTCCTCCAGGAAGACGGAGATGCCGACGGCCGCCTCCATCATCGTCAGCTCCCAGTTGCCGTTGGAGTTGGAGCCGTTGATGATCTCGGGCAGGTAGACGTTGCGGAGCATGGTGGCGAAGCGGCCGGAGTTGGCCCACGAGCCGGTGTACGTGTACTTGATGATCTCCGCGGCCTTGGGCCAGGACGCGCCGGCCCAGCCGGTCTGGAGCGGGGCGTTGCTGTTGGTGTGGTCCCGGATCACCGCGGACCAGGCGTCCATCAGCTCGATCGCCTTGCGCGCGTACCGCTCGTCGCGGGTCAGGTACCAGGCCAGCGCGTTGGTGTAGGCCGCGATCGCGTCCTCGCGCTCGTCGGTGCAGCCGATGTTGGGGTTCGAGTAGGAACCGCACTCGACCACCGCGCGGGGCTTGGGGACGCGGTTCAGGTTGGCGTACCTGCTCCTCATCATCTGGTCGAAGGCGCCCTTCCAGGGCTGCGCCCCGGCCTGCACCTTGGCACGGGCGAAGTCGAGCTGGCCCTCGGAGACGGTGACTCCGGGGTGGGTGAACGCGGCCGGTGCGGCCTGCGCGCGAGGAGCGGCCGGGCCGGGTCCTGCCAGGAGGGTGCCGGCGAGCGCGGCGGTGAGGGTCGCGAGGAGGACGGCTCGGGATCTGCGGCGGCGAGGTGTGGAAGCAGAGGACATGTGGGGGGTCCATCCGTTCGTCTATGTGAACGCTGAGTGTTGTTCTGAACGTTCGACTGCGCGGTGACGATAGGTAGAGACCAATGGGCAGTCAAGGGGCCGCGCAGGGAGTCCTGGAGGACGCCGATCCGGGGGCGTGGGGCGAACACTATGAACGCAATGATCGAAGGGGTGGTCCCGGCCGCGGCGGATTCCTAGCATCCCGGCTCGCAGCGCAACTTCGCGCCGGCACGCAGCACGTACAGGAGCCGCACCTTGACCAGACCCGACGCTCCCGCGCCCGTCACCCGGACCACGCACCGCCGAAGCCGTCCGGCGGTGGTGGCGGCCGCCCTCGCGGCCGTCCTCCTCGGCACCCTGGGCAACGTGTCGGCCGCCCCCGCGCGGGCGGCCGACCGTCCCACGGCCGCCGCCTGCCCGCCCGCCCTGGCCGGAAAGGCCTCGTGCTACACCGGCCGGGACGCCAACGGGGCGTACTACACGATGGCCGTGCCGAAGGA
This sequence comes from Streptomyces sp. NBC_01723, assembly GCF_036246005.1. NCBI lineage: Bacteria > Bacillati > Actinomycetota > Actinomycetes > Kitasatosporales > Streptomycetaceae > Streptomyces > Streptomyces sp. NBC_01723. The sequence continues at coordinate 565,150 of NZ_CP109171.1, read as the reverse complement.
CTGGAACGGCTCCCTCGTCGTGCACGCGCACGGCGGCCCCGACCTCGGCGACGCCTCCGACCCGGCCCGCAGCACCGAGGACCTGGAGCGCTGGGCCGTGATGGTCGACGAAGGCTACGCGTGGGCCGCGTCCGCATACCGGCGCGGCGGCTACGGAGCCCGGATGGCCGCCGCGGACACCGAGAACGTACGGCGCCTGTTCACCGAGGAGTTCGGCCGTCCGGAACGGACCTACCTGCACGGTCAGTCCTGGGGCGGCAACGTCGCCGCCAAGGTCGCGGAGACCTACGGCCGACGCCACGGCGCGTACGACGGGGTGCTGCTCACCAACGGCGTCCTCGGCGGCGGTTCGCGCGGCTACGACTACCGCGTGGACCTGCGGGTCGTCTACCAGTACTACTGCCACAACCACCCGCGCCCGACCGAGCCGCAGTACCCGCTGTGGCAGGGCCTGCGCCCCGGCTCCACGATGACGAGCGCCGGGCTCGCCGCCCGTCTCCAGGAGTGCACCGGCCACGAGTCCGCCCCGGCCGACCGGACCGCCCTCCAGCAGCGCAACCTCGACGACATCCTCGCCGTCACCCGCATCCCCGAGCGCACCCTGGAGTCGCATCTGAAGTTCGCCACGTTCACGTTCCGGGACATCGTGTCGAACCGGCTCGGCGGGCGGAACCCGTGGAGCAACCGCGGTGTGCGGTACTCCGGTTCGCACGACGACAAGGCACTCAACGCGGGTGTGGAACGCTTCTCGGCCGACCCCACCGCACGCCGCGACCTCTCCTACGACAGCGACCTCACCGGCCGCGTCGACCTGCCCGTCCTCACCCTGCACGCCATCGACGACCCGACGGCATTCGTGGAGCACGAGGCGGCCTACCTGGCCACTCTCCGGGGCGCCGGCCGGGGCGGGAACCTCGTCCAGACCTTCACGAAGGAGTCCGAGCACAGTTCGCTGAGCGACTCCGAGTACGCCGGCTCCATCGCAGCGCTGGACGCCTGGGCCCGCACGGGCCGCAAACCCGGAGCGCGCTCGATCGCGGCCTCCTGCGCCACCCTCGACGCGACCTACGGCGAGGGCTGCTTCTACGATCCCGGCTTCCGCCCGTCGCCGTACGCCTCCCGGGTGCGCCCCCGGCCCGGCGGACTCCACTGGCCCGCCATGACCGCCGCCCAGGAGCGGGCGTGGAGCAGGATCGACGGTGTGGGGATCGCGCCCTAAGCAGCGCCCCGGCGCCCCTGCTCCCGCTCCGTCAGCACCGCGCGGATCACGTGGCGGGCGTTGCCCGCCATCGCCGGGTTGGTCTTCCGGTAGTACGGCAGCGCGATCAGCGCCTGGGAAAGGGCCCGCCCCCGGCCGCGCCGCCAGGTCGCGTCGTCGACGCCGAGCGTCTCCCGGAAGACTTCCCGGGCGCCCGCGGGCAGCAGGTTCCACGCCGGGAAGAGGTCGCAGGCCGGGTCGCCCACTCCCGCGCACCCGAAGTCGATGACCGCGGTGAGCCTGCTGCCCTCGACCAGCAGGTTGCCGGGCATCAGGTCGGCGTGCAGCCAGACGGGCGGCCCGTCCCAGACCGGGGCCCGCAGCGCGTCGTGCCACACGGCGGCCAGCGCGTCGCAGTCGACGTCCTCCTCGGGCAGGCCCCGCAGTTCCTCGAGGGCGGCCCGCGTCGCCGCGTCCAGCGTGGCGAGCGGGCCGCCGCGGTGCGCGGCGGGAGCGTCGGGCAGGGAGACGGTGCGCATCGCCGAGACGAACCCGGCCAGATCACCCGCCAGCGCCACGGGATCGGTCAGTGCCCCTGCCTCGGGGATCTCCCCGGTCAGCCACCGGTACACCGACCAGGGCCATGGGTAACCCCCGGCGGGTTGGCCGGCCCCGAGCACCTCGGGCACGGTGGCGGGGAGCAGGGGGGACAGCCGGGGCAGCCAGTGCCGTTCGGCCGTCACGTCCGCCACGCCGCCCTTGACGAGCGGCAGTCGGACGACCATGTCGTCACCCAGCCGGTACATCGCGTTGATCGTGCCACCGGACGGAAAGCGCTCGACGGGCAGCCCCGCCCAGCGCGGGAACTGCCCGTCGACCAGCCGCCGCACCAGACGCTCGTCGAGGGGGTACGCGTCCGTGTGCATCCACCCTGAACTCATGGGCCTCATCCGACCCTTCGGCACGGACGGCCGTCAAACGCTTTCCGGGCGGGCGGTCAGCTCACCGAGATGCTGGAGTTGCCGCTGCTCCGGTAGCCCTCGGTGGCCATGATCATGTAGTAGCCGAAGCCGCCGAGCGGCATCCCGGCGCGCGCCCACGCGTAGAAGGGGTTGCCCGTCGTGACGGTCCCTCCGGTCCGCTGCGACTGCAGCGCCGCCCCGACGGCCGAGCCCACCGTGGTCGCCGAAGTGCTGCGCGCGGCCGCCGTCCTGCTGCGGGAGGTCTTCGCGGCGGACTCCGTCGACACCGCGGCACACGTCCTCAACCGTCTCCTGGAAGCGCACACCTGGCGGCTGCGCCTGACGTCCCACGGGGGCGGCACCCCTTGGCATCCGCACCTCGACCGGGACGACGACGCGCCCTGGCCCGAGTTGTCCCCGGCCTCGGCCTGCATGGCGTTGGCCGTCCTGCTCCGGGACCACCAACGCCCGCCCGGCAGGGACCGCGCGTCCGGCGGCTGCCGGAACGTCTTCGTCACCCAGGGCGGCGGGCCGGAGCGCCGCTACTGCTCACGCCGCTGTGCGACACGGGAGCGAGTCGCGGCGCACCAGCGCCGGTCCGACGGGTGATCAGACACCGAACTCCGTCGGCGAGATGCCCAGCGCGGTGCACGCCTCGCGGATCGCCTGCTGCTCGGACGGCTCGAAGACGCCGTCGGCCCCGGCCACGACCATGCCGGTCTGGACGACCGCACGCGCCTCCTGCGGCTTCTTGGCGGCCTTGGCGATCACCTGGAGCGCCTCGGTCTTGCCCAGCTGGAAGTTGGCCAGAAGCTTGTCCACGTGCTGGTTGAACCGCTGGCGGAGCTGGTCCGCCGGGAAGTTCTGCAGCACCTCGTTGGAGACGATCAGCTCCTCCACGCGCTGCCGCTCCGCCGGCTCCACCTGGCCGTCGGCCGCGGCGACCAGCGCGCACATGGCCATGCTCGCGTCCCGGTAGGAACCGCTCTTGAGCTCGGTCTTGACCGAGGCGAGCTGGGACTTGAACATCCCCATCAGCTGGGCCTTGGAGCCGCCGGAGGACGACCCCGTCCCGCCGGGCTGCTGGTGCCCCTGCGCCCCGTGCCCCGATCCGGTCGCTCCCCGAGTGCCCTGGGACTGCTGGAAGGTCTTGGCCTGGTCCTTGATCTTGTCCCACATCGCCACTCGTGCCACCTCGGCTTCTGTTGCTGCTTGTCGGTCATGGTTCCCGGCCGCGATCTCTCGCGGTCATCAGGATCAACGCCTTCCAGAACCACAGGGTTCCCGGAAGGCAAAGCCAGAGCAAAGAGCCTACCGGTGCCGTAGTAGGCTGCGCGACCAGGAGTTGCCGTTTCGGTCGGCCGGGTGGAGGCGTCGGTGTGGCTCGGCTGAAGGGGTCGTCGGTCGCCGAGGCCGCCGGACCGCCCCGTGTTCCCACCGCCCGGCGGAGGGCGTGGTCGCGCGAGGTCGGCTGGTTCGTCGCGATCGGCGTCGTGTCGACCGCCGGACAGGCGGCGTTGTACTGGGCGCTGCGCCTGTGGTGGCCCCCGGCCGCCGCCAACCTGGTCTCCCTGCTGGTCCTCACCGTGCTCAACACCGAGGCCAACCGGCGTCTGACGTTCCGGCACGCCGACGCGGGGCCGGCCCGTGCCCATCTGGGGGCCGGCGGGCTCTTCCTGCTCGGCTACCTGGTCACGTCCGGCGCCGTGCTGTGGTTCCGGCACGAGCAGCCCGCCGCCTCGCCCGCCGCGGAGACCGCGGTCCTTGCCGCCACGTCCGTCGCCGTCACCGTCGTGCGCTTCCTGGTGCTGCGGCTCGCCGTCTTCCGAGGCCGCGCCCGCCGCTGACCTGCTGGGTCACCCACAGGTTCCCCGGTCACCAAAAAGTGCGTTCTTCCATGTCACCGGCCACTCTCCTACGGTTCCCGAGTAACCACTGGAGAGCACGGGCAAGGAGAGAGCAGCCATGGCCATCACGCTGGTGAACCCCGCGGACCTGCCGGAGATCGACGTCTACCGGCAGGTGTCGGTCGCCTCCGGCACGAGGCTGGTGTTCGTCGCCGGGCAGGTCGCCTGGGACGCCGACGGTGTCACCGTCGGCGAAGGCGACCTCGCCGCGCAGGTCGAGCAGAGCTACGTCAACGTCGGCACCGCCCTAGCCGCGGCCGGCGCCACCTTCGCCGACGTGGCGAAACTGAACGTCCACGTCGTCGACTGGACCCCCGACAAGATGCCCCTGCTCCTCGAGGGCATCGCCCGCGCCGCCGCCAGACTGGGCGAGACCCCGGCCGCACCGGCCACCCTGCTGGGCGTCGCGGCGCTGGACGTGCCCGAGCACCTGGTCGAGGTGGAGGCCACGGCGGTCGTCGACTGAAGCGGACCGGGCCGGGGGACGCGACCGATCAGTCGTACGTGACCCGGTCCAGCAGCCCCTGCAAGTACAGCCCGCGCCGGGCGTCCACCGGGGGCGGTGTGCCGGTGCGGACCGCGGTGGCGAAGTCGTGGCGCAGGATCGGCCAGCACTCCTCGTGGTCGATGCCCGCCGTGTCGTAGACCAGCGGCTGGGCCGGCCCGAACAGCTCGACGCGGGTGAGCGCGTGGGGGACGGCCACCGAGCCGGACAGGGAGGCCTGGCTGACGGCGCCGTTCTCGTGCGTGCAGGTCAATTCGGTCCAGCGGCGAGGGTCGCCGGTGGCGCGGATGGAGGTGATGGGGCCGACCGAGGCGTCCAGCAGGTCGAGGAGGTGTGGGCCGAGGTCGAGCAGGGCGCCGTGTTCCAGCCGCCAGCCGGTGGCGAACTCACCGCCCAGGAAGGCGCTGTGGAGGTAACAGGAGCGTGCGCCGGTCGCCTCGATGGAACGCGCGGCTTCGAGGAAGGCGCGGGTGGCAGGGTGGTAGCGCTTGGTCAGCACCAGCTGGGAGACGACACCGGCCTCGGCGACGGCGTCGGCGACGCGGCGGGCCGCGGACAGGTCGGGGCCGAGCGGCTTCTCCAGCAGCAGCGCCTTGCCCCGCTTCGCCGCCAGTGGCGCCAGCTCGGCCTGGACGGCGGGCGGCACGGCGAACGCCACGGCCTCGCAGTGGTCCAGCAACTCCTCGAAACCGGCGGCGACATGGGCGGCGTAGGGCGCGGCGGCCTCACGGGCCGCCTCGGTGCGGCGGGCCCAGACCGCGGCGAGCCGGGTCTCCGGCCCGCCGGCCAGTACCCGGGCGTGCATGGCGCGGGCCCAGGGGCCGGCGCCCACGAGCCCGACCTCGACGGGCCGGTCGGTCCAGGGGGCGGGGACAGCGTTCACGGTGTTCCTGTCTTCGAGGGGTACGGCACACGGTGGCACGGCGGTGTGCTCACGGTGCGAGGCGGTCGAGCCGGGCGTCGGCGCCGGCGGGGGAGTAGAGGTGCTCCACGACCATGGCGGCGGCCCCGACGAGCCCCGCGTGGTCGCCGAGCCGCGAGGTGACGACCTGGAGGCCGGCCGTGGCGCGGGGCATGGCCCGCTGGTAGACCAGCTCCCGCACCCCGGTCAGGAAGGGCACCCCGGACAGCTCACCGGCGATCATGAGCACTCCGGGGTTGAGCAGGGTCACGACGGTCACCAGGACCTCGCCCACCCGCCGTCCCGCCTCCCGGGCCAGCCGGACCGCGTCCGGGTGCCCCTCGTTGAGCAGCCGCCGCACGTCCCGGCCCGACGTGGTGTCGAGGCCGAGGGCGGACAGCTCCTTGGCGATGGCGCGGCCACTGGCGACGGCCGCGAGGCAGCCGTGGGAGCCGCACATGCACAGCGCGTCGGACCGGTCGTGCAGCCGGATGTGCCCGATGTCGCCGGCGCCGCCGTCGATACCCCGGTAGAGGCTGTCCCCGATGACGACCCCCGCGCCGATGCCGGTGGACACCTTCAGCAGGACGAACGAGGCGCAGTCCCGGTGGTTGGCCTGGTACTCGGCCAGCGCCATCAGGTTGGCGTCGTTGTCCACGAGCACCGGCACCGCGTGCGCCGCCGGGTCCAGGCCCGTCTTCGCGGCGTACGCCTGCTGGAGCCGTTCCCTGATGGGGTACCGGTCCCAGCCCGGCATGATCGGCGGCTCGATCACCTGCCCGGACTCCCAGTCGACCGGACCCGGCACGGACAGTCCGATGCCCGCCACGTGGGAGGCCGGGATCCCGGCCGCGGCGATGAGGTCCGGGAACCACTCGGCCAGCCGGTCCAGGACGGGTTCGGGTCCTTCGGCGACGTCCAGCGGAGCGGTGTGCTCGGCCAGGATGGTGCCCGCCAGGTCGAGTACGGCGGCCCGGGCGTGCCGGGTCTCCAGGTCGAAGGCGATCACCGAGGCGTGGCCCGGTTCGAACACGATCCGGTGGGAGGGGCGGCCACCGGTGGAACTGCCCGTCGCGTGGCGCAGCCACCCCGCGCGGTTGAGGAGGTCGAGGCGCTGTCCGACCGTGGAGCGGGACAGCCCGGTCGCCTGCTGGAGGTCGGCGCGGGTGTTGGCGCGCCCGCTGCGGATCAGCTGCAGCAGCGCACCCGCGCTGGCCTGACTTGACGTCATCATGGAGTCCCCCACGGCTCAGCTCTTGTCGGCGCCGCTGGTCAGCCCCTCGGTGAGCAGGCGTTCGGCGGCGAAGAACAGAAGTACCACGGGGATCGTCAGCACCACGGAACCGGCCATCAGGACGGTCTTGGGCACCTCGATGCCGTTGGACAGCTGGGCCAGGCCCAGGGAGACGGTCCACTGGCCGGGGTCGGCGGCCAGGAACAGCAGTGCGAACAGGAACTCGTTCCAGGCGATCATGAAGACGTAGAGGCCGGTCGCCATCAGCGAGGGCAGGGCGAGCGGCAGGATCACCTTGCGGACGGTCTGCAGCCGGGAGCACCCGTCGAGCGCCGCCGCCTCCTCGATCGAGGCCGGGATGGTGACGAGGTAGTTCTTCAGCATGTAGATCGACACCGGCACCGTCTGGGCGACGTAGACGACGGCGAGGCCGACCAGGCTGGAGGAGAGCCCGATCCGGGCGAAGATGACGAACAGCGGGACGGCCAGCAGCGTCGCCGGGAACAGGTAGACGGCCAGGAAGAGCGCGCTGACCTGCCGGTGGCCGAAGAACTTCAGGCGGCTGATCGCGTAGGCGCCGGGCACCGCCGCCACCAGGGTGAGCACCACCGTGCCGAGGGAGACCAGGGCGGAGTTGCGCAGGAACTTCAGGAAGCCCTGGCCGCCGTCGGAGGTGGAGCGCAGCACGTCCTGGTAGGTGGAGAGGGTGAAGTCCTTCGCCGAGATCCACAGGGATCCGGGGTCGAGCAGGAGCGCGTCGATGGGCTTCAGCGACAGCAGCACCATGTAGTAGAACGGCAGCAGGGTGATCACCGCGAGGAACGCGATGACGAACCAGCGCAGTACGCCGAAGAACCGCTCCTCGAACTGGGCCCGGGACAGGGCCGCCTTGCGCGTCACGCTTCCTCCTGGACCTTGTTGCCGAAGAACTTGAAGTAGAAGCCCAGCAGGATCATCAGCGAGACGGCCAGGACGAGCGCCTGGGCGGCCGCGGCTCCCACGTCGTAGCGGGCGGTGAGGAAGTCGTAGACGCGCACGGCGGCCACGTCGGTGCCGGCGCCGCCGCCGGTGAGCAGGTACACGTCGTCGAACTTGTTGAACGTCATGATGAACCGCAGGACGCACAGCAGTGCGATGACCGGCATCAGCTGGGGCAGCAGCACGTGCCGGAACCGCTGGGTCGGGGTGGCCCCGTCGACCAGCGCCGCCTCCTCCAGCGTGTCGGGCACCGCCTGCAGCCGCGCCAGGATGAACAGGAACGCGAACGGGAAGTAGCGCCAGCACTCGAAGACGATGACGGTCAGCAGCGCCAGCGGGATGTCGAAATGCAGTCCCAGCAGGTGGACTTCGTACTCCCGGGTGGACAGGAAGGCGATCGGGTCGTCCCAGCCGAACAGCCGCTTGCCCCAGTCGTTGACCACGCCGTACTGCGGGCTGAGCGCGACCTCCCAGACGAAGGCCACGGCGACGACGGGCGCGACGTACGGCAGCAGCATCGCCGCGCGCAGCAGCCCGCGTCCCTTGAACGGCTTGCGCAGCGCGAGCGCGGCGATCAGGCCGAGGACGACGGAGCCGAAGGTGGAGCCGGCGGTGTACAGCAGGGTGGTGCCCAGGCTGGACCAGAAGCCGGCCGAGTCGAAGACCTGCGCGAAGTTGTCCAGGGTCCAGTTGCCGAACAGGCTCATGCCCTGGATGTCGACGAGCCGGGCCTTCTGGAAGGCGAGCAGCACGGTCCAGGCGATGGGCAGCACGACCACCACGAGGACGACGAGGAAGGTGGGGGAGACGAACGCGAGTCCCGCCCGGTTGGCCCGCCGGCTGGCGGTCATCGGCCGACGGCCCGAGGGGGCGGAGCGGTCGGTGGACCGGGGGCTGGAGTCCCGGCGCTGCGGTGCGCCGGCTGGAGCTGTAGTCATGAGGGACCTTCGTGAGGTGCAGGCGGGCGGCTACTGCAAGGACTTCTTCAGGGCGGCGACCTCTTCGTCGGCGTCGCGTGCCGCCTCGGACGGTGAGCGCTGGCCGCTGGTCATGGCGCCGACCGCCTTCGGTACGGGCAGTTCGCCGTTGGTGGCCCCGACCAGGGCTCCCTCGCCCTGGGAGATGCCCCAGCGGCGCATGTTGCTGACGCCGTCGGCGAGCTGGTCCAGCAGGCTGTCGGGGAAGACCTCGTCCAGCGGTTTGCGGGTGTCGACGCCGATCTCGCTGTGGCGCCAGGACTCGAGGTAGCGCTCGGGAGCGTCGGCGGTGCCCTTGCGGACCGGGATCTTGCCCTCGGGCGCCATGCCGAACCAGGACTCGTAGCCGGTGCCCATCATGTACTCGATGAACTCACGGGACGCCGCGGTCTCGGCGGTCTTGGTGGTCACCCAGGACGTGATCTCGCCGAACTGGGCCGCCTCCTCGGCGTCGGGGCCCTTCATCGCGGTGACGATGCCGCTGTTGTCCGACAGGTACTGGGGGTCCTTCGCGCACTGGGGGCAGCTGGGCAGGGCGTCCTTGCGCAGGCCGGCGAGTTCGTCGAGCAGGAACGAGGACCAGACGACCATCGAGGAGCGGCCGGCGAAGTAGGTGGCCCGGGTGGAGTCCACGGTCTGGGTGCCGGGCGCCCCGTAGGTGCGGGCCAGTCGGTCGTAGGTGCGGAAGGCGGTCTCGCACTGCGGGGAGTCGAGGGCGACCTCGTGCCGGTCGTCGACCAGTTGGCAGTCGTTGGCGAGGGCGACGCTCTCGAAGCTCTGCGAGGTGAAGACGTCGCTGGGGTCGGTGGCGGCCGAGATGCCGTCGTGACCCTTGGTGGTCAGCGCCTTGGCGGCGGCCAGCGTCTTCGCGTACGTGTCGGGCGCCGGCAGGCCCTTCTGCGCCAACTGGTCCTTGCGGTAGACCAGCAACTGGAGCCAGGCGTCGGAGGGCACACCGAGGCTGGTGGCGCCGTCCGAGGTCAGCTCCAGCGCGTTGGTGTTGAACGTGTCCCGGCCCAGTTCGCCGACGATCCGCTTCGGGATGTCGGTGTTCAGCAGGCCGTTGGTGTACATCTGCCAGACCTGGCCCATGGGGGCGGCGCCGATGACGTCGGGCAGCGTGCCCGAGGCCGCCGCCGACATGATCAGCTGCGGCATCTGGGCCTCGTCGACCCCGACGAGTCTGACCTTGATCCCGGTCTTCTTCTCGAACCCGTCGACGACCTTCCGCGTCGCCGCGACACGGTCGGGGAGGTTCTCCTGGGACCAGACCGTGATCTCACGGTCCGGCCTGCCGGGCCCGGTGCTGCCCGCGCAGCCCGAGAGCAGCCCTACTCCCAGGGCCGCCGTGACGCCGACCGCGGTCGTCCTCGACCGCAGGGTCCTGATGCGCATTGAGTGTCCTCGTTCCGGCTTACGTCTGCTCGCCACGCATCACAGCATCACTTTTGCTTGTTGACAAGACATAAGTTGCGGATATTGTCGACGCAACCGCATCAGCAACCCTTCCGGAGCCCTCCGTGTCATCCGTGTCGCCGAAGTCAGCAGCGTCGCCCGTGCCGTCCGTGGAGCGGGTCGTCCAGTTCACCGGCCCCCGCCAGGTCGAGGTCGCCGAGCACGTCAGGGCCGAACTGCCGCCCGGCCACCTGCGGGTCCGCACCCGGTACTCGGGCATCTCGGCGGGCACCGAACTCACCGCCTACCGCGGCACGAACCCGTATCTGACCCGGACCTGGGACCCCGAGGCGCGGCTCTTCCGCGACGGCGCGCCCGGCATCGAGTACCCGGTGGCCGGCTGGGGCTACTCCGAGGTCGGCGAGGTCGTCGAGGTCTCCCCGGAGCTGGCCGGCACCCCCGGCCTGCCGGTCGCCGGCGACCTGGTGTGGGGCATCTGGGGCCACCGCAGCGAGGGCATCGTGCCCGCCGAGCGCATGATCGGCCACAGCCTCCCGGCCGGCCTCGAACCGCTGGCCGGCGCCTTCGCCCGGGTCGGCGCCATCGCCTACAACGCCGTCCTGGCCGGCGACATCCACCTCGGCGAGGACGTCGCGGTGTTCGGGCAGGGCGTCATCGGCCTGCTCACCACCCGGCTCGCCCGGCTCAGCGGCGCCCGCGTCACCGCCGTGGACGCCCTCGACGGCCGCTTGGAGACGGCGAAGCGGTACGGCGCCCAGCACACCCTCAACGCCCGCACCGACGCCGTCGCCGAACGCGTCCGCGAGGCCACCGGCGGCCTCGGCGCCGACCTCGCCATCGAGATCAGCGGCGCCTACCCGGCCCTGCACGAGGCGCTGCGCTCGGTCGCCGCCGGCGGGCGCGTGGTGGCCTCCGGCTTCTACCAGGGCGACGGCATCGGCCTGCGGCTCGGCGACGAGTTCCACCACAACCGGGTCCAGCTGATCTGCTCCCAGATCGGCGGCGTCCCGCCGCAGCTGTCGAACCGCTGGACCGTCGACCGCCTCCAGCAGACCTTCCTGCGCCTGGTCGCCGAGGGCCAGGTCGACGTCGACGCCCTGGTGAGCCACGTCGTCCCCGTCGCCGACGCGGCCGACGCCTACGTACTGCTGGACGAGCGGCCCGCCGAGGCGCTGCAGGTCGTCCTGGAATTCTGAGACCCGCTCCGTTGCGACCGGTATTTTCCGAAAGGCCCCCCATGCTCAAGACCGCCGTCCAGGAACAGCTGCTGCCCGGGGACACCCTCCAGGCCAAGTGGGACTTCGCCCGGCAGGCCGGGTACGACGCGATCGAACTGCGCGGCAAGGGCGACTTCCACTTCGCCTCCCGCCTCGGTGAACTGAAGCAGGCCCGCGAGGACGGCGTCGTCATGCCGACCGTCTGCGTCGACATGCTGCACTTCCTCGGCGCCTTCGACGAGGACGTCCGCCGCGACGCCCTCGCCCAGATGAAGTCCCAGCTCACCGTCATCGCCGAGATCGGCGGCGTGGGCGCTCAGACACCCGCCTCGTACGGCATGTTCTCGCGCCGGCTGCCGCCCTTCGAGCCGCCGCGCACCGAGGAGGAGGACCGCGAGGTGCTCCTCGCCGGTCTCACCGAACTCGGCGAGCACGCCCGCAAGGAGGGCGTCACGCTCTTCCTGGAGCCGCTCAACCGCTACGAGGACCACATGGTCAACCGGCTGGACCAGGCCGCCGACCTGATCCGCGCCGTCGGCCTCGACTCGGTCCGGATCGGCATCGACAGCTACCACATGAACATCGAGGAGACCGACCCCGCCGCCGCGATCGTCGCCCACGCCGACGTCATCGGCCACGCCCAGGTCTCCGACTCCAACCGCTTCCAGCCCGGCGCCGGACACCTCGACTGGCCCGCCTGGCTCGGTGCCCTGCACACCATCGGCTACGACGGCCACCTCGCCCTCGAATGCCGGCTGACCGGCGACCCCCTGGACGCCGTGCGCTCCGTCCCCGGCTTCCTCGCGAGGTCCGGCGCGTGAACTCTCCCGACCTCCTGGACCGGCCCGCGCCCGCCGCGCCCGCAGACCTGACCCTGCGGCGCGGTGCGGCGCGGGTCCTCCTCGACAACTGGACCGGCGCCTCCACCGTCCCCTCCCGCACCCTCTACCCGCACCAGTGGAGTTGGGACTCCGCCTTCGTCGCCATCGGGCTGCGCCACCTGTCGGTGCGCCGCGCCCAGCGCGAACTGGAGTCCCTGCTGGCCGCGCAGTGGGCGGACGGCCGCGTCCCGCACATCGTCTTCAACCCGGCCCTGCCGCACGACGCCTACTTCCCGAGCCCCGACTTCTGGCAGTCCTCCCGGGCCGGCCGCGCCGCGGGCGCGCCGTCGGCCGCCGAGACCTCGGGCATCGTCCAGCCGCCCGTGCACGCCCTGGCGGCCTGGCTGGTGCACCGCGCCGACCCGGACGAGTCCCGCCGCCGCGGCTTCCTCGCCCGCGTCCACCCGTGCCTCGCCGCCTGGCACGACTACCTCCTCGACCGCCGCGACCTCGGCGGCGGCGGCCTCGCGGCCGTCGTGCACCCGTGGGAACCCGGCATGGACAACAGCCCCTGCTGGGACCGGGCGCTCCAGCGGATCGAGCCCAGCCCGCCCGGCACCTTCCGGCGCGCCGACCTCGACCACGGCCACCCCGCCGACCGGCCCACCGACCTCGACTACGGCCGCTACGTGCGGCTGGCCACCGAGTACCGGGAGGCCGGCTACGACGACCGGACGGCACCCCACCGGTTCGCCGTGGAGGACCCGTCCTTCAACGCGCTGCTGGCCGTGAGTGAACTGGCGCTCGCCGCCATGGCACGCGAACTGGGCCTGCCGGGGGAGCGGCACACGGAGCGGGCCGCCGCACTGACCCGGGCGCTGGTGGACCGGCTGTGGGACGCGGAGGCCGGACTGTTCCGCGTCCGCGACCTGCACACCGGCACGCACGTCGACGAGCGGAGCGTCAGCGGCCTGGTCCCGCTGCTCGTCCCGCACCTGCCCGAGGACGTCGTCCGGAGCCTGCACGCCACGCTGACCGGGCCGCACTTCAGCGCCCCGGCCACCCGGCTGGTCCCGAGCTACGACCTGACCGGCCCCGCCTTCGACCCCACCCGGTACTGGCGCGGCCCCGCCTGGTTCAACACGGCCTGGCTGATCGAGCGGGGACTGCGCACCCACGGCCTGCGGCAGGAGGCCGACGTGCTGCGCGCCGACTTCCTCGCCCGGGCCGGACACTCGGGGTTCGCCGAGTACGTCGACCCCGACACCGGCGCGGCCCGCGGCACCCGGCACTTCTCCTGGACCGCCGCCCTCACCCTCGACCTGCTGAGCCCCGGCCCGGCGGCGGACCACCCGACCGGGTACGACCCGACGGGCTACGACCTGACGGAGGCCCGGTCATGACCACGGCCGAAGCCCGCGTCCAACTCGTGCGCGACGCCACCTTCGTACGGCTCGGCACCGACGGCGAGATCACCGGCACCCGCGGCACGGCGCCGGACGGCCTGTTCTTGCAGGACGCCCGGCACCTGAGTCGCTGGCGGCTCACCGTCGACGGCACCGCGCCCGTCGTCCTGGTACCCGCCACGGCGGACGGCGACGACACGGCCGCCTGCGTCCTGACCCCCGAGGGCACCCGGGACCACCCGCCCGCCTACACCGTCTTCCGGCGGCAGAGCGTCACCGCGGGCGCGTTCACCGAGCACCTGACCCTGGTCAGCAACCGCCCCGACCCCGTGACCGCCCACGTCGAGCTGACCGTCGGCGCCGACTTCGCCGACCTCTTCGAACTCCGCGCCGACGACCGCCACTACGCCAAGCCCGGCGCCGAGTACGAAACCCACGACCGCGCCGACGGGCCGGTCTTCACCTACCGGCGGGCCGCATGGCACGCCCGTACGGAACTCACCTGCCGCCCCGCCCCGGACACGGCCGGAGCCGCGGAGCCGGAAGGGGACGCCACCGTCCGGACCCTGTCCTGGCGGCTGCCGCTCGACGCGCACGGACGGGCGGAAGTGCGGCTGACCGCCCGCGCCCACCCGCACGGACACACCGCGCCCACCCCTTCCACCCCCGCCACCGGCCGACGGCACCCGCACGGCCAGGCGTCCGCGCCGGACGACCTCACCCGCACCTGTGAACGCGGACTGGCCGACCTCGACCTGCTGACCATCCCGGTCACCGGCGTCGACGGCGAGCACCTGCGCGTCCCCGCCGCGGGAATCCCGTGGTTCATGACCCTGTTCGGGCGCGACTCGCTGCTGACCTCGTACTTCCTGCTGCCGTACCGGCCCGCGACGGCGGCCGCCGTGCTGAGCGCGCTCGCCGCCGTCCAGGGCGAGCGCCACGACCCCTTCAGCGGAGAGCAGCCCGGACGCATCGTCCACGAGACCCGCCACGGCGAACTCGCCCACTTCCGGCAGGTCCCGTACGGCCGTTACTACGGCGCCGTCGACGCCACCCCGCTCTTCCTCGTGCTGCTCCACGCCCACCACGAGACGACCGGCGACCGCACCCTCGCCGTCCGCCTGGAGCTGCACGCCCGGCGGGCCGTCGACTGGATGCTCACCGACGGCGGCCTCGAGCGGCACGGCTACCTCGTGTACACCCCCGACCCGAACGGTCTGGTCAACCAGAACTGGAAGGATTCCGAGGGCGCCGTCTGCTTCGCCGACGGAACCCAGGCCGAGGGGCCGATCGCGGTCTCGGAGGCACAGGGCTACGCCTACGACGCGCTCCTGCGCACCGCCGAACTCGCCGCCGGCGTCTGGGGCGACGAACCCTACGCGCGCCGTCTGCGGGAGACCGCCGCAGGGCTGCGCGACCGCTTCACGTCGGACTTCTGGATGCCCGGGGCCGACTTCCCGGCCCTCGCCCTGGACGGCGACGGCCGCCAGGTCGACGCGCTGGCCTCGGATGCCGGGCACCTGCTGTGGTCCGGCATCCTCGACGAGGAGCGCGCCCGCCGGGTGGGAAGGCGGCTGCTGGAGCCGGACTTCTTCTCCGGCTGGGCCATCCGCACCCTGGCCGCCGGGCAGCGCCCGTACCACCCGCTCTCCTACCACCGGGGCAGCGCCTGGCCGCACGACAACGCGGTCGTCGCGCTGGGTCTGGCCCGCCAGGGACTCGCGGACGAGGTGCGCACCGTCGCCGACGGCCTGATCGCGGCGGCGTCCCACCACGGCCACCGGCTGCCCGAGGTCCTGGCCGGCTACGACCGCTCCGCGACCCCCGCACCGGTCCCGTACCCCCACTCCTGCTCCCCGCAGGCCTGGGCGGCGGCCACCCCGCTGGCCCTGCGGACGGCGCTGGGGGAGGGGCCGCTCAGTCCCTGACGGGCGCCGCCGTGCTCGCTCGGACGACGAGGCGCGGTTCCACCGACGCCGGTTCGGGCACCGTCTCGGGGGCGGCGATGTAGCGCAGCAGGTGGGCGACGGCGAGTTCGCCCATCTGCGCGAAGGGCTGGGCGACGGTGGTCAGGGGCGGTGAGCAGTACTCCGCCAGCTCGATGTCGTCGACGCCCACCACGGAGACGTCCTCCGGGACGCGCCGTCCCAGTTCGCGCAGGGCCCGGACGACGCCGAACGCCATCTCGTCGCTCGCCACGAACACCGCCGTCGCGTCCGGGATCCGGCCCAGGACCAGCCCGCCCCGGTAGCCTGAGGCGGGCGACCAGTCGCCCTCCAGGGGCGGCGGCACCGCGCGCCCTGCGGCCTCCAGCGTGGTCCGCCAGCCCTCCCTTCTGCTGGCGGCCTCCAGCCACTGCTCCGGGCCCGCGAGGTGCCAGACCGTCTCGTGGCCGAGGTCCAGCAGATGCCGGGTGGCCAGCCGGGCCGCCAGGGACTGGTCCACGGCGACGACCTCGGTGGCGTCGGTGCGCGAACCGTCGATGGTGAGCGTGGGCGTGGCACGGGTCAGCTCTTCGAGCCGCGGGCTCGTGTGGATCAGCGGCACCGAAAGGATGATGCCCTCGACCCCCTGGTCGGTGAGCCGGGACAGCGCGTCCTCGATGGCGGAGGTGTCCAGCGAGGCGGTGGTCGCGGTGCTCACCGTGTATCCGGCGGCCTGCGCGGCGCCCTCGATGCCCGAGGTGACCAGGGCGCGTGAGTAGAAGGTGGTGCGGAGGGTCACCACGCCGATCGTGCGGCTGCGCCCGGAGGAGAGCATGCGGGCCGCGTTGTTGCGCCGGTAGCCGAGCCTGGCCACCGCGGCCATGACGTCGGCCCGCGTCTTCTCCCGCACGTGCGGATGGCCCGAGAGCACCCGTGACACCGTCTGCGCGGACACCCCGGCGGCACGGGCCACGTCGGTCATCCCCGGCGGCCGTCGCCCGCCGTCGCCCTGTTGCTTCGTCATGCGGTCCTTCCTCGGGTGCCTCCTGGTCGATGATATCGCTGACATGAGCTGTCACCTTGTGTTTCCCGGGCCCAGGGCCGTGCTCGTCGAGCCCGTTGGCATCGATAACATTCTCTGTCATAGTCAAGCGGGACAGCACCCGCCTTCGCCCAGGGATCGATAACAACCGGGGCGGGGCCGGCACGACCACCGGAGCCGTCGAGTGACCCTCCCCCGCACGCCCGCACTCACCCACGCCGACGGCACCTTCCTGCGCGCCGGCCGCCCGCACCGCGTCCTGTCCGGCTCGCTGCACTACTTCCGCGTCCACCCGGAGCAGTGGGCCGACCGCCTGGACCGGCTGGCGGCCCTCGGGCTCAACACCGTGGACACCTACGTCCCGTGGAACTTCCACGAACGCCGCCCCGGCGAGGCCGACTTCGACGGGTGGCGGGACATCGCGCGCTTCGCCCGGCTGGCCCAGCGGACCGGCCTCGACGTGATGGTGCGGCCCGGTCCCTACATCTGCGCCGAGTGGGACAACGGCGGGCTGCCGGCCTGGCTCACCGGCACCCCCGGCATGCGGCTGCGCACCAGCCACGGCCCCTACCTGGAAGCGGTCGGCCGCTGGTTCGACGCGCTCGTCCCGCGCCTGGCCGAACTCCAGGCCGTACACGGCGGACCGGTCGTCGCCGTCCAGATCGAGAACGAGTACGGCAGCTACGGCGACGACCACGACTACGTCCGCTGGGTGCGGGACGCCCTGACCGACCGCGGCATCACCGAACTGCTCTACACCGCCGACGGTCCCACCCCGCTCATGCTCGACGGCGGGAGCGTCCCCGGCGAACTGGCGGCCGCCACCTTCGGTTCCCGACCCGAGGAGGCGGCGGCACTCCTGCGCGCACGCCGGCCCGGTGAACCCTTCTTCTGCGCCGAGTTCTGGAACGGCTGGTTCGACCACTGGGGTGAGAAGCACCACGTGCGGACCTCGGACAGCGCCGCCCGGGACGTCGGGGACATCCTCGACGCGGGCGGCTCGGTCAGCCTCTACATGGCGCACGGCGGCACCAACTTCGGCCTGTGGGCGGGCGCCAACCACGACGGGGAGTCCCTGCAACCCACGGTCACCAGCTACGACTCGGACGCCCCGGTGGCCGAACACGGCGCGCTCACCCCCAAGTTCCACGCACTGCGGGAGAGGTTCGCCACCGTGCCCGGCGTCCGGGCGCGCCCGCGGCCCCTGCCCGCCGACCCGCCCCTGCTGCCGCCCGCGACGCTGCCCGTGACCCGGCGGGCCGCCCTGCTGGACGGAGTGCGCGCCGCCGCCGAGCCCGTGCACGCGCCCGTGCCGCTCGGCTTCGACGAACTCGGCCAGTCCGCCGGCCTCGTGCTCTACACGGCCCACCCACTGCTGCCCGCCGGCCGCCACGAGGTGACCGTGACCGGCCTGCACGACCGGGCCCAGGTGTTCGCCGACGGCGTGCCCGTCGCCGTACTCGACCGCGAGACCGCCTCCTTCCCCCTGACCGGCACCGGTGCGCGCGTCCGGCTGGAGCTGCTGGTGGAGAACCAGGGGCGGATCAACTACGGGCCGCTCCTCGGCCAGGGCAAGGGCATCCTCGGCGGCGTACGGGTGGAGCGCCGGCTCGTGCACGGCTGGACCATGCACCCGCTCCCGCTGGACGAGTGGTCGCCGCACGACATCGCCCGCGCCACGTCGGCCGCCGGGCCCGGCGGCACGGCCGGGTTCGCCACCGCCGTGCTGGACGTCCCCGAACCCGCCGACACCTTCCTCACCCTGCCCGGATTCGCCAAGGGCTTCGTCTGGGTCGGCGACATGCTGCTCGGGCGCTACTGGGAGGCGGGCCCCCAGACCACGCTGTACCTGCCCCGCCCCCTCCTCCGCCCGGGCCCCAACACTCTCACCGTCCTGGAGCTGGAACGCCTCGGCGACCACGTCGCCCTCGTGGACCGCCCCGACCTCGGACCGGCCGAGGAATACGTCGAGACGTTCGACTGACCGCGCCCGCCTCCGATCACCGGCCCGCACACCGCACTCAGTTCACCAACCCCCACTGGTAGCAACACGAGTTGAGGAGTACCCGTGTCACGGTTGACCGCTCCCCGGAACAGACTCGCCCTCGCGGCCGTCGCCACCGCGCTCGCCCTCGCCGGCGGCGCGTCCCTCGGCTCCCCGCCCGCGTCGGCGTCCGACCCCGGCACCACCTACACCGTCACCGTCGGGGACAAGGGCTCCTGGACCCGGCCCGACGACACCCCGGCCGCCACCTACATCGACAAGGACGGCACCTTCTACTACCAGCAGGCCCACGCGCTGTACGGCGCCGACGACAGCCGTGCCTGGAGCTTCTACACCGGCACGGACCTCGACACCGCCGAACGGTCCGACGCGATCAGCGACGCCGTCGACCCCGACGAGCCCAGGGACCGCAACGACGACACCACCTGGCGGTGCAACAACAGCCCGACCGGAAAGGAGTCCACCTTCCCGCCCGCCGGCTCGCACTACGCGCAGAAGAACTACTGCGACCTGGCCGGTGTGTGGGTGGACCCGGACACCGGCGACTGGTACGGCCTGGTGCACAACGAGTTCACCCCCCAGCCCTTCGCCGACGGCCTTCACTACGACGGCATCGACCTGGCGGTCTCCCGCGACAAGGGCCGGACCTGGTCCATCGAGGACCACGTCATCACCTCGCCGTACAGCACGAAGCGCGGTGACACCGAGGCGTTCCCGCAGCAGACCTACCACTACGGCGACGGTGACCCCCGCCTGTTCGCCGACACCGCCTCCGGGTACTTCTACGTCTACTACGGCTCGCGGATCGTGGACAAGGGCGGCAGCTGGAAGGCGTTCCACGCCCACGTGGCCCGCGCGCCGATGTCCGGCAAGATGGCGCCCGGCACCTGGCAGAAGTGGTACGACGGCGCCTGGTCCGAGCCCGGCGTCGGGGGCCGCGAGAGCAACATGGTGCCCGTCGGCGGCTCCGGGGACACCGGCTACACGCCCGCGGCGGACGAGTACGACCCGGCCACTCCCGGCAAGGTCGACGAGCAGGTGGCCGCGGGCCGGATGCCCCCGACCTCGCCCCTGTTCGTCATGGACATCACCTACAACGCCCACCTGGGCCTGTACATCGGTGAACCCCAGGCGGTCGACCAGAGCGGCGACGCCCCGCAGCAGTTCTACGCCACCGACGACCTCGCCACGCAGAAGTGGTTCCCGGTCGGCGACACCGGCGACCACACCAACGCGTCCTGGTACCGCTGGTTCCTCGACGGTGTGAACAGGACCGGCTCCGGCATCGTCGGCAAGTCGTTCCGCTCGTACTGCTCCTTCGGCTGCTCGGACGGCAAGGTCTCCGAGTACGTCGACATCACCATCGGCACCTCCGACCCGGCGGCACCGGTCGACGTGGACAAGACGTACCGGATCACCGGGGCGGACGGCTGGGCCCTCGCCCAGAGGAGCGCGCACGGCTCCGCCACCACGTCGGTGCGCGGGCCGAAGCCGTCCGGGCCGGCGGAGTGGGTCTTCACCGGCAACGGCGACGGCTCCTACCGCATCGCCAACGCCGCGACCGGCAGGCTGCTCGGCGTCGACTCCACCACCACGGCCGGCCGGGCCTGGGGCACCAAGCCCACCGTCACCCGCCCCGGCAGCGGCGGACCCTCCGTCGGACAGCAGTGGTTCGTCATCCCCGGCACCTCCGCCGACGGCACCGCCGACGGCACGTACCGGCTGGTCAACCGCTACAGCGGCCTGGTGATCGGCGTCTCCGGCAACCCCCACCGGCGCGCCGAGACCACGCCCGTCCGCTCCTGGACCGACAGCACCGGCGACCGGGTCGGCGGTCGGCGCGGCCCCGGAGAGCAGACGCTGACCCTCACCCCGACGGGGCGGGCCGGCTGACGTGACGGTGTGGCGCGGGGCCGGGACACGCGCTCGTGTCCCGGCCCCGCCGTCACGCTCCGGTCAGGAGGCGGACAGCTCACCGCGGACCGCGTGGGCGGCGGCGACCAGGTTCGCCAGCGAGGAACGGATCTCGGGCCAGCCGCGGGTCTTCAGACCGCAGTCCGGGTTGACCCACAGGCGTTCCGCCGGGATCGCCGCGAGCCCGGTGCGCAGCAGTCCCGCCGCCTCCTCGGCGCTCGGCACACGGGGCGAGTGGATGTCGTACACACCGGGCCCGGCCTCCCGCGGGTAGCCGTGGGAGGCCAGTTCGCGGGCGACCTGCATGTGGGAACGGGCGGCCTCCAGGCTGATCACGTCGGCGTCGAGGTCGTCGATGGCCCCCACGACGTCACCGAACTCGGCGTAGCACATGTGGGTGTGGATCTGAGTGTCGGGACGCACCCCGCCGGTGCTGAGCCGGAAGGCCGCGGTGGCCCACTCCAGATAGGCGGGCCGGCCGGCCGACCGCAGCGGCAGGGTCTCGCGCAGCGCGGGTTCGTCGACCTGGATCACGGAGGTCCCCGCGGCCTCCAGGTCGGCCACCTCGTCGCGCAGGGCGAGGGCGACCTGGCGGGCGGTGTCCGCGAGGGGCTGGTCGTCGCGGACGAAGGACCAGGCCAGCATGGTGACCGGACCCGTGAGCATGCCCTTGACCGGGCGGCCGGTGAGGGACTGGGCGTACGTCGTCCAGCGCACGGTCATCGGCTCCGGGCGCGAGACGTCACCGGCCAGCACGGGCGGACGGACGTAGCGGGTGCCGTAGGACTGCACCCAGCCGTGCCGGGTGGCCAGATACCCCGTCAGCCGCTCGGCGAAGTACTGGACCATGTCGTTGCGCTCGGGCTCGCCGTGCACCAGCACGTCCAGGCCGGTCTTCTCCTGGAAGTCGACGACCTCCCGGATCTCCGCCCGGATGCGCTCCTCGTAGCCCTCCGTGTCGATCCGCCCGGCCCTCAGGTCGGCGCGGGCCGTGCGCAGCTCGCCGGTCTGCGGGAAGGAGCCGATGGTGGTCGTCGGCAGCGGCGGCAGCCGCAGGTGCGCCCGCTGGGCGGCGGCGCGTTCGGGGTACGGCTGGGAGCGGCGCGCGTCGGCCTCGGTGACCGCGCCGGTGCGGGCGCGGACGGCGGGGTCCCGGGTGATGGGGGAGCCCGCGCGGGAGGCCAGGTCGGCGCGGTTCGCGGCGAGTTCGGCGGCGATCGCGCCCGTGCCTCGGGCCAGGCCCTTGGCGAGGGTGACGGTCTCCGCCGTCTTCTGCCGGGCGAAGGCGAGCCAGCGCAGGATCTGCGGCTCGATGTCCCGCTCCGCCGCCGTGTCCAGCGGCACGTGCAGCAGGGAGCAGGAGGCCGACACGTCCACGCGGTCGGCCAGACCGAGCAGGGTGCCGAGCGTGGCCAGGGAGCGGGACAGGTCGTTCACCCAGATGTTGCGGCCGTTGACGATACCCGCGACCAGGCGCTTGCCGGGCAGACCGCCCACGC
The DNA here is from genome assembly GCF_036246005.1 of Streptomyces sp. NBC_01723. Classification (NCBI taxonomy): domain Bacteria; kingdom Bacillati; phylum Actinomycetota; class Actinomycetes; order Kitasatosporales; family Streptomycetaceae; genus Streptomyces; species Streptomyces sp. NBC_01723. The sequence continues at coordinate 543,243 of NZ_CP109171.1, read as the reverse complement.
CGGCCAGGTCCTCCAGGTTGGCCGCGGCGGCCTCGGTGAAGTCCAGCGCCAGTCCCTCGACCGGCGCCTTGGCCAGGACCGGCAGGGCGTCGCCCAGGCGGTCGAAGTACGAGGCGACCAGCAGCCGGGGCCGGTCGGTGAGGGCGCCCAGATCACGGTAGGCGCGGGCGGCGGCGTTGAGTTCGGCCGGCGTGCGGTCCTGGACCAGGGCCGGCTCGTCGAGCTGCACCCACTCCGCGCCGGCCGTGCGCAGGTCGGCGAGGACCCCCGCGTACACCGGCAGCAGTCGGTCGAGGAGGGTGAGGGGCTCGAAGTCGGCGGGGGCGCCGGGCGCCGGCTTGGCGAGGAGCAGGTAGGTGACCGGGCCGACGAGCACCGGGCGGGCCGCCAGACCCAGCGCGAGTGCCTCCCGCAGCTCCGAGACCTGCTTGCCCGAGTCGGCGGTGAACACCGTGTCCGGACCCAACTCCGGCACGAGGTAGTGGTAGTTGGTGTCGAACCACTTGGTCATCTCCAGCGGCGCCACGTCCTGGGTGCCGCGCGCCATGGCGAAGTACCCGTCGAGCGCGTCGGCGGCCACGGCGTCCCGGTGCCGCGCGGGGACGGCGCCGACCATGACGGAGGTGTCCAGCACGTGGTCGTAGTACGAGAAGTCGCCGGTGGGCACCTCGTCGACACCGGCCTCGACGAGCTGACGCCAGTTGCCGGCGCGCAGCCCGGCGGCGGTGGCGTGGAGGGCGTCGGCGGTGACGCGGCCCTTCCAGTAGCCCTCGACGGCCTTCTTCAGTTCCCGGTCGGGGCCCTGGCGCGGATAGCCGTACACGGTGGCGTGCACGGGGGCGGACGTACGGTTCACGGAGATCTCCTTCGCGAGACGAATCCCTGAGATCCCGGCGACGGGACGAGAGCGCGAAGGGTGACGGGAACCCGGCGGCACGAACCGCGCGGGGCGCCGTCGTCCGCCAGGTGTGTACGCCGACCCGCCCACGAGGTCACCGGGATGTCCGCGCACGAGTCGTCCGTACGCGGGCAGTTGGCAGGTCTTCGGACTCGCGGGCACGTCCTCCGGAAGGACACCTACTGGCCGTCGCTTCCCAGGTCCCTCTCACCGGACCCAGTGCGTATGACGGCGGTCGTTCCCACTCACCGCTGCGGGGCAGTCCCGGATTCCCACCGGGTTCCCTCTTGCGACGCATCCCGCCTGGCGGACGGGGCGAACCAGCTGCACCGTTCACCCTACCGGGGCCGGCCCCGGGACCGGCCGGTCCCGTCCGGCATGCGGACGGTGCGACGGGACACGCCGCCGGCGGACTACTGCTGGGCCCAGGTGTTCCGGTCCCGCTCCGGCGTGTCGGCGCGCCGCGGGCAGGCCGTGTCGTGCGCCGAGCCCAGCGAGGTCCACCACACCTCGCAGCAGTCGGCGCCCAGGGCGACGCGGGCGGCGGCGGGTCGGGTGCACTCCGGGCCGTGCACGGCGCCGTCGGAGTGCCGCCAGAAGGCGCAGCAGGGGGCGAGGGGGACCGGCTGCCGGTGAGGCGGGCGGGCCAGGATCTCGGCCCGGCGCGCCAGGACGGTCCGGCGCCGGTGCTCGGCTCCCTCCCGGGCCGCGCACCAGGCCATGACCCCCGCGGCGTACAGACCGGGCAGGGCGAGCCAGGGGTGGTGGCTGCCCCCGTACCAGGCGGCGGCGAGCAGGAGAACGGCGGCGGCACGGCACCCGCGTGCGGTGCGCAGGCTCGGTGTCACAGGAGACTCCCGTGGTCGGCGACGGAGAAGGTCCTCAGGACACCCGTATGCCCGCGGTTCGCGGACCTACGTCCACCAATCGCGCCGGTCCGCGTCCGGGGCGGGCCCTCGGCGGTGTGGAGGGGCGGAAATTCCGTTGCGGGTACCCGCCGACGCCCCCGATTCTGCTCTCATGTCCACCGCCGACCTGCGGCCGGCCACCCTTGCCGACGCGCCCGCCATCACCCAGCTCCTCAACGAGATCGACCGGATCGAGATCGGCCGCCCCGAGACCGACCAGCACACCGTCGAGGCCGACCTGAAGCATCCCGGGACGGATCTGACCCGGGACTCGTGGCTCGCCTTCGACGGCGGCCTGCTCGTGGCGTACGGGCTGCTGTGGGACGAGTCCGGCGGCGAGCGCGTGGACATCGACCACTACGTGCTCCCCGGCCACCAGGGCACCGGCCTGCGGCTGCTGGCCGCCATGGAGGACCGCGCCCTCGCCAAGGCACGGGCCAACGGGGCCGCTCGGGCCGTCGTCCACCTGCACCTCAACGCCCGGCCCACGACCGACACCGCGCTCCTCGCGGAACGGGGATGGCGGGTCGTCCGGTCCCACCACGTCCTGCGCCGGGCGGTGGACCCGGCGGCCGACCTGCCGCCGCGGGCACCGGCCGGGGTGAGCGTGCGCGCCTGCGCGACGGAGGCGGACCGTGTCCGGGTGCACGAGCTGTACCAGCGGGCGTTCGCCGGGCACTTCGACTTCCAGCCGCGCACCTACCGGCTCTGGCTCGGCGACATCGACGCCGAGGGGCTCGACTGGTCCCTGGTGTGGATCGCCGCCACCGAAGACCTGGGGGACGCCGGTTTCCTGCTGGCCCGGGACGACCGCGAGGCCATGGGCTGGATCCGCGCCCTCGGCGTGCTGGACGAGGCACGGGGGAGGGGCCTGGGCGGATTCCTCCTGCGGCACGCCTTCGCGCACTTCGCCGCGCGGGGCCGGGACACGGTGGGCCTCGGGGTCGACACGGCCAACGCCACCGGCGCACCGCGCCTCTACGGCCGCAACGGCATGACCGTCCACTTCGCGGTCGACACCTGGGAGTCCGTCATCGGCTGACGCCCGGTGCGACAGCGGGGGGCGGTCCGTGCCGTCGGCCGAGCGTGTCAGAGCACCATCGCGACCGTCACCGCACCGAGCAGCGCCACGTACGTCCACGCGTGGACGCGGTCCGGGATGCGGGGCGGGCGGCGCCGCAGCACCGCGATCACCGGCAGGGCGCCCAGGAGCAGTCCGGCGGCGGCACGGAGGTCCACGAGACCCACCAAGTGGGCGTGGGCGCCGGCCAGGCCCTGGGCACCGGCCAGGAAGACCACGGCGGCCGGCAGCGCGATGGCGAGCGTCAGCGGGTTGGCCAGCGCGGTCGCCACCCGCATGGTGTGCCCGGCCCGCCGCATCGCCGGGACGGTCAGCACGCTGCCGCCCACCCCGAGGAAGGCCGCCACCGCGCCGACCGGAACGCCGACGACGACGGGCAGCGGACGGGGTGCGCCGTCGGCCGCCACCCCGGCCGGGGCGCGCGGGCGCAGGAAACCGGGGCGCAGCAGCAGGTCCACGACGGTGAGGGCGACGTAGGCGACGAACGCCCAGCGGATCAGGGCGGCCGGTGCCACCCGCGCGGCGAGCGCGCCGGCCGAGGATCCTGCCGCGAGCACCGGGAGCAGCGGGCCGCTGCCGCGCAGCGCGGCCAGCACCCGGCGCGGCGTGACGGCCGTGGCGAACCCGGCGTTCACCACCATGACGACGGCCGAGGTGGCCGTGGCCACCCGGATCGCGTCCGCGCCCAGGGCGGAGTCCGCCCACACCACGACCGGCACGGCGACGAACCCACCGCCGAACCCGAACAGCACGGTCGTCACACCGGTGAGAAGCCCGATACCGAGCAGCGCCAAGAGATCCACGACGACCACCCCACCAGCCGCCGACGGCCGCCCGCATGCGATGCCCGGCACGATTCCTTCGCGTCCCGGCCCGTAGAGTGACGGCGTGAAGAACGTCCCCCTGGCCGACGTCGACCACGTGGACCGGGCGGTGCTGCCGATCGGCACCGACTACCCGCCCGGCCACGTCCTGGACTGGCACCGGCACCGGCGGGCGCAGTTCCTGTACGGCGCCACCGGAGTCATGGTCGTGGACACCGCCGACGGCACCTGGACCGTTCCGCCCGAGCGCGCCGTACTGATCCCGGCCGCCACCCGGCACCGGGTGCGCATGCTGGGCGTGAGCACGCGCAGCCTGTACATCGAGCCGGACGCGGTGCCCTGGTGGCCGGACACCTGCACGGTCGTGGACGTGCCACCCCTGCTGCGTGAACTGCTGCTCGCGGCGGTCGAGTTCGAGGCCGATTACACCCTCTCCGGACGGGAGGGCGGTATCGCATCCCTGCTGCTGCACGAGATCGCGGCGCGGACCCCACTGCCGTTCCACGTCGGGATCCCCGCCTCCGCCGATCTCGCGGCGCTCTGCCGGTCCTATCTGGCCGGCCCGGACGCCGGCGCGACCAACGCCGAGTGGGCGGCGCGGACGGCCATGAGCGAACGGGCCTTCACCCGGCGCTTCCGCTCCGAGACGGGCGACAGCCCCGCCGCCTGGCGGGCCCGAGCCCGCCTGCTCGCGGCCGTCCCACTGCTGCGCACGGCGTCGGTGACCGAGGTCTCCGGCCGTCTCGGCTACGCCTCACCCGCGGCGTTCACCGCCGCCTTCACCCGCACCTTCGGCCTCCCGCCGTCCCGCTTCACGGCGAGTCACCGGGCACGCCGTCAGGTCGTGTCCGCGGAGTCGGGGCGGTCGGAGCCGTAGACGAGTAGCCCTTGTCCGCGAGGACCCGATCGGGTCGGGTCCCGGGGCGGCCGGGCCCGGAACGGTTGACGCCGAGGCGTGTCATGACGTGCTCGAACCGGGTGCCGTCATCGACGCCGCATCCCCCGCGCCGGCGAAGCACATGGCTCGCGTTCGGAGCTGTCTGCCGCCGCCGAAGGACAGCGCCCTGCGCACGAGGGCGCCGACGGCATGGAAACGGGCCGGCGGAGCACATCTCCTGCATGGGAACCGTGGTGCACGTACCGCAGACAAGGGACATGATCGGTGACGAGCTGTCCGGAGACGAAGCGTGGACCGCGCTGCGCACCTACGGGGGCCGCCGGCTGGTGACCGACGCGTTCCTGCGCTTCCGGTACGCCGACGGATTCAGTTTCGCGCGGGCCCTCGCCTTCCAGTTGGTCATCGGGATGGTCCCGCTCGCCATCGCCCTGGTCGGGGTCTCCGCGGCCACCCACACAGAGAGCGTCGGACGGCTGATCGAACTGACCTTGAGCGAGATCGTTCCGCCGGCCAGCGCCGATCTCGTGCGCGAGGGACTGCTGGCGACCCGCACGCATGCCGGTGCCGACACGGCGGGCACCGTGGCCATGTGGCTGGGCCTCGGTTTCGCCGTACTGAACCTCGCGTCGGCCATGGGCCAGATCGAGCGGGGGTGCAACCGCATCTACGGCATCGAACGCGACCGGCCGTTCTGGGAGAAGTACGCCCGCAGCCTGCTGCTGGCGGTCGGTGCGGGCGGGCCGCTGGTGCTCGGCTTCCTCGTGACGGTGGCCGGGGGAGCGGTGGGCAGGGCGGTGACGGAGGTGTTCGACTGTCCGGGGGAGTGGCTGAGCTGGTGGAACTGGGCAAAGGTCCCGGTGGGCGTGGCGCTCGCCTGCATGGCATCGGCCGTCGTCCTGCGGTGGGCACCCCGGCGTGACCAACCGGGTTACACCTGGCTCGTGTTCGGGTCCGCGGTACAGCTCGTCCTGTGGATCACGGCGACCTGGCTGCTGGCCCTCTACGTGGGGTACAGCGTGTCCTTCGGGTCGCTGTACGGGCCGCTGACCGCCCTGATGGCCCTGTTCCTCTGGGCCAACCTGGCGGGCGTCGCGCTCTTCCTGGGCGTGGCCTTCGCGGCCCAACTGGAGGCCGCCCGAGCCGGCGTCACCGGGCCCGTGCATCCGGATCCGGGTTCCGGGCCCTGGCCCACCGGCCCACCGCCTCGGCGGCGCATGGACGGGGATCAGCCGACGATGTCGGCGGGGAGGCCGCGCCGCGGTTCGTAGTGCGGTCGTCGTGCCCCTCAAGCGAGCGCTTCCATCGACCTATTGCCGGGTGGTCGATGCAGCCCGGTGGGCTCGTGTCGTCACCCCGGCCTTCCACGAACGGCACCTCGGCCGATCGTTCGCTCGTCCCGTTCAGCTCGGCGCGACACGGATGATCGTGCGGCCGGGGAAGAAGACGGCTCGCCCGTCGTCGGGGCGCACGGCAGGCGGGTGGGTGATCCGGCCACGGCGCGTCATCGCGGCCACGGCGCGTTCCTGACGCGCTCGACCATGGAAGGCCGCTGGAATCCGGGGACGAAGTGTTCCAGGACATCCGCGTTGATGGTCCCGTAGGTGGTGTCGGGGCGGTCCTTGAGGCCCTCGACGAATGCCTCCAGGAATTCCTTCTTGAGATCCCCGCGGGGATGAGCGGTGACGATCTCCTCCAGCCGGTCGCCCTCGATCTCGTCCAGTCCCCAGCCGATCGCGTCGGTCAGGACGCCGTAGTTCGTGGCGGCGATCTCGGGGCCCATCCGGCCGGGTACCCCCGGCGTCGTGTGCAGGGCGACGGCCAGCCAGACGGCCTCGGCGGCGCCGGGGGAGAACCCGCGCTCCAGCAGGAAGGCCCGCACCGGCACTTCATCGACTTCGACGCCTTCCTCACCGACCTCGTGCTCGACCGGGCCGCGCAGCTCGAGACGCAGGCGAGTGCGCTGCGCGAGTCCAGTGGCACCGGAACGGTGGCCAAGAACCTCACCGACGCGCTGATCACCCTGTTCGGCCCCGTTCCGATGGCAATCATTCCGCTCATCACCTTCCGGGACGAGCTGCGCGCACGGCTTCGGCAGGCCAGGCCCGGCGGCGGAACCGCCATCCTTGGTCAGGCCACGATCGCGATCTCCGCCTATCTGGCCGACGAGCGTGCATTGGGCCGCATCGCGGCTGACGCCGACATCGACTCACTCACCCTCTCCCTGGTCGGTGGCGGGCATCTCGTGTTCACCGACCGGGGCCCCGGCCCGCCGGCCACGGAAGCCGTCGACAAGCTCGTGACAGCGGTCATCGCCGATGCCGTGCAACGACGACCGGCCTAGCCGCTCGGAGCGCTGTACGGCTGATGACGTCACCTCACGACGACATACGTCTACGGTGGTCGCGGACCGAAGGGGGCGGCACATGGCCAACGTCGTGGATCTGATCTGCTATCCCGTCAAGGGGTGTGCAGGCACCTCGATGAACGATGCGCTCCTGACGCCGGCGGGCCTCGCCCACGACCGCAGCTTCATGGTCATCGGCGAGGACGGAATCTTCCGCACGCAACGGCGGCAGCCCCGGCTGGCCCTGATCCGGCCCGCCGTCAGCACCGACGGCTCTCGGCTCACGCTTGACGCGGCCGACGGCACCGGCCGCTTCGGCACGCTGTGCCTCGACGTGACGACATCCGCGCCGCGACGCGACGTCGACCTGTTCGGCACCCCCTTCCAGGGGATCGACCAGGGTGACGAAGCCGCCACCTGGCTGTCGGAGTTCCTCGGTACCCCCAGCCGTCTGGTCCGCGTGCCGCCGGAGCACGACCGAATCGCCGACGGCCTGACCCCCGGCCCGTCCGGCTATGCCGACAGCAGTGCGGTGCACCTGCTGTCCCGCGCCTCCCTCGCCCTCCTCAACCAGCGGATGGCCGAGCGCGGTGCCCCGATCTTGCCGATGAACCGATTCCGCCCGAACATCGTCGTCGACAGCCACGACGGTCACGGTCATGACGGCGTCGACTGGGCCGCCCCACCGCACGGCGAGGATCGCGCCCGCCGCATCACCGTCGGCGATGCCGAGTTGGGCTTCGCCAAGCTCGCGGTGCGCTGTGCCGTCACTCTGGTCGAGCAGGAGGCCGGAGCACGGCGAGGGCCGGAGCCACTGCGCACACTCGCGAGCTACCGACGGGCTGCGGGCGGCGGCGTGGTGTTCGGCGCGAAGTTCTCCGTGATCACGCCGGGGAAGCTGTCGGTGGGCGACGAGGTGGTCGTCCAGGAGTGGGGCGACGCCGATCTGTAGGAACTCCTGACGAAGCGATCTTCGAGCCGGCGCCGGAAGGGTGTTCACTCCCCTGGGAAGGCAGCTCGATCGTGGACCGGCATTCCTAGGTCTGCTGCCGCTCTTCGCGCCGCGCCTGCTCCCGGGCGTGGTGGCCCAGGGCCGCGCTGCGGCTCGTCGACAGATGGTGCAGGACCAGTTCCTGGACGCGCTCCACGTCGCGTTCCGCGATGGCCTGGTAGAGGGCCTCGTGTTCCAGGGCGACGGCCATCAGGTCGTCGTGCTGGCCCATGAGCCAGCGCAGGCGGCTGCGCAGGACCCGTTCGAGTTCGTTGAGCAACTCGTTGGCGGCCAGCGAGATCACCGTCTGGTGGAAGTCGGCGGCCGCGCGGCGGGCTCCCACCGCGTCGTCGGCGCGGGCGGCGTCGAGTTCGGCGTCCACCGTCGCACGGAGCCGTTCGAGACCGTCGCGGGTGTGCCGCCCGGCGGCGAGCCGGAAGGCCAGGGTCTCCAGACCCGAGCGGACCTCGTCGAGGTCGGCGATGTCGCTCGTGGTGAACTCCCGCACCACCGCCCAGGACCGTGGCCGCGGCGTCACCAGCCCCTCCGACACCAGCGTCCTCAGGGCCTCCCTGACGGGCAGCCGGCTCACGCCCAGCGCCTCGGCCAGCTCCCGCTCGACCAGGCGGCTCCCCGGTCGCCGCACGCCGTCCACGATCTCGTCGCGCAGCCGTCGCGTGACCCGCTCGGACTCGGGCATGAAGCCCTCTGACGCAGCCATCGTCGTCCTTCGTCCCTCTTCCCGTTCCGAGCCGCACGACCGCGCCGTGCGGAGCGGCGGTCGGGCGGCCCGTCAGAATACCCCGGAGCCGGCCGCCGACCGGGGCGCGGGAGGACTTGGTGAGGGGTCAGCCCACCCGCGGGGGCCAGTTGACGATCCGCTTGGCACGCGGGGGCGCGTAGGTGCGCACCTTGGACGTGGACAGGCCGAGCCGGACCAGGGACTCGGCGACCGTCACGGCGGCCGTGACGCCGTCGACCACGGGGACACCGGTCCGCTCCACCACGCGTTCGGCGAGCCCGGCCATGCCTCCGCAGCCCAGGCAGATCACCTCGGCCCGGTCGTCCTCGACCGCGCGGGCGGCCTGTTCGGTGATGGCGTCCACGGCGGCCTGTTCGTCCCGCTCCAGTTCGAGCACCGGGAGCCCGCTGGCGCGCACCGAGGCGCACCTCGCGCTCAGGCCCGCCACCTCCAGCCGCTCCTCGATCAGCGGGACCGTACGGTCCAGGGTGGTGACGACGGAGTAGCGGCGGCCCAGGAACTGGGCGGTGCTCGCGGCGGCCTCGGTGATGTCGACGACGGGTACGTCGAGCAGTTCCTGGAGCCCTTCGCGGCCGTGCTCCCCGTAGCCGGCCTGGATCACCGCGTCGAACGGCTCCGGGTGGGCCCGGACGGTCTCCATGACGGCGACGGCGGCGAGGTAGCTCTCGTAGTTGCCCTCGACGGACTCCGCGCCGAAGGCCGGGGTCAGCGGCACGATCTCGGTGCCCTCGGCGGCCGCGGCGGCGGCCTGCTTGCCGATCGCGTCGGTGATGGACTGCGTGGTGTTGACGTTGACCACGAGGATGCGCATGGGTGGGCCTTCTGCTCGGGCGGGAGGTTCCGCGGGTCGTCGTCGCGGCGGCGGGGCCGGTTCGCGGCGACGGTGGGGCCGTGTCGCCACGGCGGCGTTGCTTCGCGGCGACGGTGGGCTTGCGGCGGGTGTTCCGTGGCGGCGACGGGTCGCTGCCGTGCGGCGGCATCGGTTCGCGGTGGCGGCGGGTCGCTGCCGTGCGGCGGCATCGGTTTGCGGCGACGGTGGGCCGACGGCCCCACGGCGGGCCTGCTCCGCGGCGACCGCGGACCCGAGGCGCCACGGTGGGCCCGCCCCGCCACCACCGCGCCGCGGTTACTCCGCCGCCACGGCGATGGCCTCGCCGTCCACGTCGCGGATCGGTGAGGCGCGGTCCGCGATGACCGCGTACAGCGCGGCGGCGACGATCGCTCCGACGAACCAGGAGAACCCGGCCGCGGCGTGGAAGTAGGGGACCAGGGCGACCACGACGGCGACGGAGGCACTGGGGACGAACGCGGCGACGGCGCGCGGGTTGTAGCCGCGGCGGTAGTGGTACTCGGCGCCGGCGTCCTCCGTGTAGAGGGCCGGCACGTTCACCCGGGACTTCCGCAGCAGCCAGTAGTCCGCCATGATCACGCCGAACAGCGGGCCGAGCAGCGCGCCGAGCCCGCCGAGGAAGTAGTTGACGACGACCGGGCTGTTGTAGAGGTTCCAGGGCGTGATCACCAGGCCCAGCACCGCGCTGACCAGACCGGCGCGGCGGAAGTCGAGCCGGTGCGGGAAGAGGTTGACCAGTGCGTAGATCGGCGCGACGAAGTTGGCGAGCAGGTTCACCGCCACCGTGAGGGCGATCAGGCAGAGCGAGGCGACGGCCAGCAGGAACATGTTGGGGATGGTCCGCACGATGTCCGTCGGGCTGGTGATGACGTGCCCGTCGAGGCTGAACTGGGCGCCGCTGAGCACCGCCACGATCACGGCGAAGAAGAGCATGTTCACCGGGATGCCGATCACGTTCCCGCGGACGATCGAGCCCCGGCTGCGCGCGGAGCGGGTGAAGTCGCAGAAGTTCAGCACGAACGTCCCGTAGATCACCACCCACAGCGCGGCGGCCTGCAGCACCTGGAGCCACATCGCGCCGCCGGTGAGCGGATCGTCGACGGACAGGGAGACCGAGCCGTCCGCCCGGACGAACATCCACACCGCGAGGGCGCACATGGTGAGCAGTGTGGTGGGCGCCGCGAAGGCCATGTACCGGCGGATCATCTGCATGCCGTAGCTCACGATGAGCACCTGGAGGGCCCACAGGACCAGGAAAGTGATCCAGCCGAGCGTCGACTGCCCGAGCAGGGAGTTCGTGTCCAGGCGGGCCAGCCCGGGGAACATGGCCACCAGGAGCGCGCTCAGCACCGCGGCCGCGAGATAGGTCTGGATACCAAACCAGGCGATCGCCACGACGCCCCGGACGACCGCCGGAATCTTCGCCCCCTTGATGCCGAACGCGATCCGGCTCATCACCGGGAACGGTACGCCCGTCTTGTGACCCATGAATCCGGACAGGGTGAGCAGGAGGAAGAGCAGGACCGAGGCGAGCGCGAAGGCGGCGAGGATGCCCCACACGTTGAGCCCGAGGGCGAACAGTCCGATCGCGAAGGCGTAATTGCCCAGGCTGTGCACGTCGTTGGCCCAGAGGGTGAAGACGTTGTACGCGCCCCAGCGGCGCCCTTCACGCTTGGTCGGGGCCAGGTCGTACGTGTAGAGGCCGGAGCTGGTGGCGGTGTCACTGGACTCCGCGGACGAGCGGCGGTCTTCCAGGGCAGTCATACGGGACTCCTGGGATCAGGATGCGGGGAGTTGGAGAGTTCCACAAAGCGGAAGCGGCTTTCCGATGACAGAACGTAGTTTTCGCCAAAGCGCACCGTCAAGAGGTCTACGGCAAATGGAATACCATTTCTCGCCCTGTTGACAGCCATACGGCGCCTCCCTAACCTGGCGCCCCGCCATTACATCGATGTAAAGCTGCGGAAAGGGACCCCACCGTGCCCCCCAGCCCCTCACGCCATCCCCGCACGCACGCCGGCCTGCTCGTCGCGGCCCTCCTCGGGCTGCTCGTCGGCCTGCTCCCCGGGCTCACCGCCCAGGCCGGCGCCGCGCCGTCCGCACCCGAACCCCGTGCCGACGCCGCCGCCGCGGCCGGCGCCTTCCGTAACCCGCTCAACAGCGGGCCCGACCCCTTCATGACCAACTGGAAGGGCAACTACTACCTGACCACCACCCAGGGCGGCAGCATCAAGATGTGGCGCTCGCCGTCCCTGGGCACCCTGGCCGCGGCCGACCCGGTCACCGTCTGGACGGACACCGACCCCTCGCGCAACCGCAACATCTGGGCCCCGGAGTTCTACCGCTTCGGAGACCGCTGGTACCTGTACTACACCGCCGACGACGGCGTCGACGAGCACCACCGGCTGTACGTCCTGGAGTCGGAGCGCGACGACCCGACCGGCCCGTACCACTTCAAGGCCAAGCTCGCCCCGCCCAACCACGCGAACGACTTCGCCATCGACGCCGGCATCCTCCAGCTCGGCGGGCGCCTCTACCTCGCCTACAGCGGCATCAATCAGTACCAGCACAACGGGCTGAACATCGCGCCGATGTCCAACCCGTACACCGTCTCCGGCGACGCCGTCGCGATCAACGCGGCCGGCGGCTGCCCCGAGGTGCGGGAGGGGCCGGAGTTCCTCTACCGCAACGGGCGGGTGTGGATGACGTACTCGGCCTGTGACACGGGCAAGCCGGACTACCAGGTCTGGATGATGTCGATGCCGCTGACCTCCGACCCGCTGGTGCCGGGCAACTGGCGGCAGCACCAGGGCGCGGTCTTCTCCCGGGCCGACGACCGGGGCGTGTTCGGGCCGGGCCACCACGCCTTCTTCCAGTCCCCGGACGGGACCGAGGACTGGATCGTCTACCACGCCAAGACGACGTCGGTGAACACCTACAGCAACCGCACCACCCGGGCCCAGAAGTTCACCTGGCGGGCCGACGGCAGCCCCGACTTCGGCCGTCCGCTCGCCATGGGCGCCACCCAGAACCTGCCCTCCGGCGACCCCGGCTCGGGCAACTACTGGATCAACGACGACGGCCGCTCCAGCGGCGCCGGGAGCGTCACCTACACCGGCGCCTGGAACTCCGGTTCGGGCTGCGCCACGCAGTGCTTCTGGAGCGACGACCACTGGAGCGACCGGGCCGGCGCCACGGCCACCTTCTCCTTCACCGGCACCCGCATCGCCCTGCTCTCGGTCAAGGACACCGGCAACGGCTACGCGGCCGTCAGCATCGACGGCGGTCCCGAACAGCGGGTGGACTTCCACAACTCGATCCGTGTCGGTGAGGCGGTGCAGTACACCAGTCCACGGCTCGCGAACGGCAGGCACACCTTGCGCGTCCGGGTCACGGGGGAGCACAACTCCCAGTCCGGGGCGTCCTTCGTGAGCGTCGACCGCGCCGAGGTCTACACGAACTGACCCGCCGGGGCGGACCGCCCGTCAGCTCCGATCGTGGCCCTCCGTGCTCTCCCTCAGGACGAGCCGGTGGGCCACGATGCGGTCCTGGGGCGACTGCACCCCTGACTCCGCGTCGGCCCGCACGCCGTCCGGTCCGGTCGCGTCCTCGATGCGGCGTTGCAGCAGCTCCACGGCGACCTTCGCCACCGCCGCCTTGTCCGGGGCCACCGTGCTCAGCGTCGGCACGCTGAACCGCCCGCCCTCCACGTCGTCGAAACCGATCACGGCGACCTCCCCGGGCACGTCCACCCCGTGCTCGTGCAGCGCCCGCAACGCGCCCAGCGCCAACTGGTCGTTGAGGCAGAGCAGCGCGTCGGGCCGAACCCCGTCGTGCAGCAGCCGCGCGACGGCCCGCGCTCCGGCGGGCATCCGGAAGGAGTCGACCGGGATCACCAGGGACGGGTCGTAGGCGATGCCCGCTTCCGCCAGGGCGGCGCGGTACCCGCGGGTGCGGGCCTCCGCCGTTCCCAGGCCCGGGGCGTCGACCCCGCCGACGGCCAGGACGGTGCGGCGGCCCAGGCGGATCAGATGGCGGGTCGCCTCGCGCGCGGCACTCTCGTTGTCGATGGCCACGTGGTCGGCGCCCTCCTCCAGCAGTTCCCCGAGCAGGACGGTCGGCGGGAAGCCCGAGCGGTCGCGCAGGTCGTCGGCGGTCAGGGCGAGCGGGCTGAGGATGATCCCGTCCACGAAGGTGGAGCCGAACCCGGCCAGCGCCGCCAGCTCGTGGGCGCGGTCCGCCCCGGACTGGTGGATCAGGACGGTCAGGGAGCGCTCCTCGGCCTCGCGGATCACATGCCGGGCCAGTTCGGCGAAGTACGGTATGTCGAGTTCCGGGACGACGAGCGCGATGATGCCGGTTCGGCCCTTGCGCAAGTGGCGGCCCGCCAGGTTCACCCGGTATCCGAGCTGTTCGATGGAGTCCCGCACGACCCGCCTCGTCCGGTCCGAGACGTGGGCGTAGTCGTTGATGACGTTGGACACCGTCTTCTCCGAAACGCCCGCGTGACGTGCGACGTCCTTGATCCTGGGCCGTGCCACCGAGACCTCCCTGCCTCTCGTGCGGTGCATGAGTCTATGTCCCGGCGGCCCGGACGGGTTCCGTGCGGGCCGCCGGGACGCCGATCTCACGGTCACGGTCGCCGCTCCCCGGCCTCAGCTCTTTACAGCCAATGTACATCGATGTAAAAACTAGCCACCGCATGAGCTCCGGCCGTCGAAAGGTCCGCGATGAGTTCTCGTTCGCCCCTCCAGGGGGTGCCGGCCGTGTCCGACCCGCTACGCCGCCTCAGCCGCCGACGGCTGTTGCGCCACGCCATGGCCGGGACGGGAGCCCTGCTCGCCGCCGGGCCGCTGTCCGGCTGCGCCTCACCGGCCTCGGCCTCCGGGGCGTCCGCGCTGAGCGTCTGGGACCTGTTCCAGGGCGGCGACGGCATGCTCATGGACGAGATGATCGACGCCGTGTCCAAGGGCGACGACGGCTTCGACGTGGACCGCACCATCCTGGACTGGGGCCCGTCGTACTACACCAAGCTGGCCATGTCCGCCGCCGGCGGCCGGGCCTCCGACGTGGCCGCCATGCACCTGTCCCGGCTGGCGGGCTACGCGCCCGGCGGCCTGGTCGACCCCGTCGACCTGGACCTGCTCGCCGAGTTCGGCGTCACCGAGAAGGACTTCACACCGGCGGTGTGGTCGCGGACGCGGCACGAGGGCACCGTCTACGCGGTCCCGCTGGACGTCCACCCCTTCATCGTCTTCTACGACAAGAAGGCCGCGGAGAAGGCCGGGCTCCTGGACTCCTCCGGCGCCCTGGCCCCCATGGGCTCGCCGGAGGCACTGCTGGAGGCCGGCAAGGCACTCGCCGAGGCCACCGGGCAGTCCGGCATCCTCTTCGGGCACGTCACCGACACCGCGCAGAACTGGCGCCTGTTCGCCGGGCTGTACGCGCAGACCGGAGCCGATTTCGATCTGCCGGACGGCGGGCCCGCCCGGATCGACGTCGACGCCGCCGTCCGCGTCGTGACCCTCATGACGCGGCTCTTCGACGGGAAGACCAACCCCAACAACCTGGACTACAACGGCGCGCTGGCCGCCTTCACCGGTGGTCGCGGCGGCATGGCCATGCTCGGCGAGTGGGAGCTGCCGACGCTGAAGGAGTCCGGCATCGACCTGGGTGCCGCGCCCTTCCCGCAGGTCTTCGACAAGCCGGCCGTCTACACCGACAGCCACAGCTTCGTCCTGCCGCACCAGGAGGACCCCGACCCGGCCCGGCGCCGCGAGGCCCACCGTTACATCGCGGCGGTCCTCAAGCAGAGCCTCACCTGGGCGAGCGCCGGTCACATCCCCGCGTACCAGCCCGTCCTCGCGGAGCCCGAGTACGCGGCCCTCGAACCGCAGTCGTCCTACGCCGACGCCGCGAAGGTGGCGGTGCTCGACCCGCCCAACTGGTTCGTCGGAGCCGGTTCGAACTTCCAGAACCGGATGTGCCAGCCGCTCCAGTCGGCGCTGCTGGGCAACACCTCCCCCGAGAAGGCGGTGCGGCAGATGGTCCGCGAGGCGGACGCGCTGCTGCAGCAGCCCAACCCGGTGGCCTGACCCAGCAGAAGGAGTGACCGACGTGACCACCACCGCACCGCTCGGCGCCGAGGAGCGGACCGACCCCGCCACCGGCCCCGCGGACGGCCGCCGTGCCGTCCTGCGCCGGATACGCCCCGGCAACGGATTCGTCTTCGTCCTGCCCTTCCTGCTCGTCTTCGGCCTCTTCATGGTCTGGCCGATCGTGCAGGGGCTCTGGATGAGCTTCACCGACAGCTCGCTCGCCCTGCGCGACACCGGCTTCGTCGGCTTCGACAACTACACCGAGGCCTTCGGCGATCCGGACGTCTGGAGCAGCCTCGGCAACACCCTCTTCTTCACCGCCATCTCCAGCGTCCCGCTCGTGCTGGTCGCCCTGGCCATGGCGCTGCTCGTGCACAGCGGGCTCGCCGGACAGTGGGCGTGGCGGCTGGCGTTCTTCGCCCCCTACCTGCTGCCGGTCACCGTGGTGACCCTCATCTGGACCTGGCTCTACCAACCGGAGCTGGGTCTGGGCAACCAACTCCTCGACAGCTTCGGCATGGCGCCCGTCGGCTGGCTGTCCGACGAGTCCGTCGCCATGTGGTCCATCGCCGCCCTCACCGTCTGGTGGACGGTCGGCTTCAACTTCCTGCTCTACCTCGCCGCGCTCCAGTCCCTGCCCACGACCTTCGACGAGGCGGCGGCCCTCGACGGCGCCGGCGCGTGGCGGCGCCTGTGGTCCATCACCCTGCCGCAGCTGCGCAGGACCACCGGGCTGGTGGCCATGCTCCAGATCCTGGCCTCCCTCAAGGTGTTCGACCAGATCTACATCCTCACCAAGGGCGGCCCCAACGGCTCCACCCGCCCCGTCCTGGAGTACGTCTACGACGTCGGCTTCACCGGCTACCGCCTCGGTTACGCCTCCGCCGTCTCGTACCTCTTCTTCGCCCTGATCATCGTCGTCTCGCTCGTGCAGTTCCGTCTCTTCCGCCGGGAGGACTGACCGTGTCCGCAACCGCCACCCCCGTCCGCGCACGGCGGCGTCCACCCCGTGAAGCGTCCGGCTCCCCTCTGCTCCTCGGCCACGGCCGGCTGCCCCGGGTCCTGGCCGGCACGGCACTCGTCGTCCTCGCCGTCGTCTGGCTGGTGCCCTTCCTGTGGGCGATCGCCACCTCCGTGCAGAGCGAGAAGGACGTCGCCACCACCGGGCTGTCCCCGTTCAAGGGCGCCTTCACCCTCGACTCCTACCAGGAGATCCTGGAACGCGGGAACGTCTCCGTGTGGGCCTTCAACAGCTTCCTGATCGCCGGGCTGGTCACCCTGCTCACCGTGGTGGTCTCCACGCTGGCGGCGTACGGCTTCTCGCGCGGCACGTTCCGCGGCCGGCGGGCGCTGCTCGCCGTCACCGTCGCCGCCATCATGATCCCGCCGCAGCTGCTCGTCGTGCCGCTGTTCGACCAGATGCTGCTCTTCAACATGGTCGACACCTACGCGGCGGTCATCCTGCCCCAGGTCGTCGCGCCGATGATGGTGTTCATCCTCAAGCGGTTCTTTGACGGCATCCCCAAGGAGCTGGAGGAGGCGGCCCGGATCGACGGCGCCTCCGAGTTCCGGGTCTTCCGGTCGATCGTGCTGCCGCTGTCGCGGCCGATCGTGGCGGCGGTCGCGATCTTCGTCTTCATCGGGGCCTGGAACAACTTCATGTGGCCGTTCATCGTCACCAACGACCCCGACCTGATGACCCTCCCGGTCGGGCTGGCCACCGTGAAGGACGCCTACGGCATCCAGTACGCGCAGTCCATGGCGTCCGCCCTGCTGGCGGCGCTGCCGCTGATCGTCGTCTTCCTCCTCTTCCAGCGCCGCATCGTCAACTCCGTGGCCACCACCGGCCTCGGCGGTTCCTGACCCCTCCTCTCTCATCCCCTCACAGCTGTACACCCGGGTCCGGCGTCCGAGCGCCGCCCCACCGATCGACTGGAGCATGTGTGTCCACTCACTCCGTACCGCGCCCGGAGTACCCGCGACCGCAGTTCGTGCGCCGCGACTGGCTCAACCTGAACGGCGCCTGGCAGTTCGAGACCGACCGGGGGGACAGCGGCCTCGACCGCGGGCTCCTCGACCGCGAGCTGCGCGACGAGATCCTCGTCCCCTTCCCGCCCGAGTCCGAGCTGTCCGGCATCGGCGACACCGACTTCCTGGAGGCCGTCTGGTACCGGAGGGCCCTCACCCTCCCCGCGGCCTGGGCGGGGCGCCGGGTGCTGCTGCACTTCGGCGCCGTCGACCACGACACCACCGTGTGGGCCGACGGCGAGGAGGTCGTCCGGCACCGCGGAGGGTTCACCCCCTTCACCGCCGACCTCGGCGACATCGCCGGAGCGGGCGAGGAGGTCGTGATCACCGTGCGGGCCCGCGACCCCAAGTCCGGTCCCCAGGCCCGGGGCAAGCAGGCCGTCAAGTACGCCAACCACGACTGCAACTACACCCGGGTGACCGGCATCTGGCAGACCGTCTGGCTGGAGCCCGTCCCCGACGTCCACCTGCGCCGCCCCCGGATCACCCCCGACCTGGCCGGCTCCGCGTTCCACCTCGAACTGCCCCTGTCCGGGAACCGGCCCGGCCACAAGGTACGCGCCGTGCTCAGCGACGCCGCCGGCGAGGTGAGCCGCGCCGAGGCACGCGCCGACCTGGACCTCGCCCCGCGCCTGCACCTGCCGGTGCCGGACGACCGGCGCCGCGAATGGGGCCCCGAGGACCCGCACCTGTACGACCTGCGTCTCGAACTCCTCGACGCGGCGGGCGAGGTGGTCGACAGCGCCGAGAGCTACGCCGGTCTGCGCGCCGTCGGTCTGCGCGGCAAGGCCGTCCTCATCAACGGGCGTCCGCTCTTCCAGCGTCTCGTCCTCGACCAGGGCTGGTACCCGGACGGACTGATGACCGCCCCGACCGACGAGGCACTGGTCAAGGACATCGAGCTGGGCCTGGCGGCCGGGTTCAACGGAGCCCGGCTGCACCAGAAGGTGTTCGAGGAGCGCTTCCTCTACCACGCCGACCGCCTCGGTTACCTGGTCTGGGGCGAGTTCGGCGACTGGGGCTGCGAGACGGGCGGTTCCTCGGGCGACAACCAGAAGCCCGACGCCTCCTACGTCGCCCAGTGGCTGGAGGCGCTGGAGCGCGACTACTCGCACCCCTCGATCATCGGCTGGTGCCCGCTCAACGAGACCTACCAGAAGCTGCACGACCGGATGACCCAGCTCGACGACGTGACCCGGGCGATGTTCCTGGCGACCAAGGCCATGGACACCACCCGGCCGGTCGTGGACGCGTCCGGCTACGCCCACCGGGTCGCCGAGACCGACATCTACGACTCCCACAACTACGAGCAGGACCCGGCCGCCTTCCGGGAGCTGATGTCCGGCCTCGCCAAGGACGCGCCCTTCGTCAACGCCCACGAGAACCGCGCGCCCTACTCCCAGCCCTACCGGGGACAGCCGTACTTCGTCAGCGAGTTCGGCGGCATCTGGTGGGACCCCGAGGCCGCCGCCGACCTCTCCGGCGAGGACCGTACGGTCTCCTGGGGCTACGGGGAACGCGTCCGCAACGAGGACGAGTTCCACGAGCGGTTCAGCGGGCTCACCGGGGTGCTGCTGGAGGACCGGGACATGTTCGGCTACTGCTACACGCAGTTGACCGACGTCTTCCAGGAGCAGAACGGCATCTACCGGTTCGACCGCGGGGAGAAGCTCGACGTCGCCCGCGTGCGGGCCGCGCAGCTCCGCCCGGCCGCGATCGAGGAGCAGGACCAGGCGTAACGCGACCCGAAGGGGGTCGGGAGCGGACACCGCTCCCGACCCCCTTCCCCTCTTTTCAGAAGGGGCGGTCACCCGCGATGGCGACGCGTTCGGCGACCCGGCGCTCGGATCCGTAGTCGCCCACCGCGTAGTGCTGGGTGGCCCGGTTGTCCCAGAAGGCGACGTCGCCGGCCTGCCAGCGGAAGCGCACCTGGTACTCGGGCACGTGCGCCTGCTGGAAGAGGAGACGCAGCAGCCGGTCGCTCTCGGCCCGGTCCATGCCGGTGATGCGGGTGGTGAACGACGTGTTCACGAAGAGCATGCGCCGCCCCGTCTCGGGGTGGGTGCGCACCACGGGGTGCTCCACGGGCGGGAAGAGGTCCTGGTGCGGGGCCAGCCGCTCGGGCCCGTAGAACCTGGCGAACCCGGGGATGAAGTCGTGCACGGCGCGGGCGCCGTCGATGCGCTCCTTCACCTCCGGCGGCAGGTTGTCGTAGGCCGCCGCCATGTCCGCCCACATCGTGTCCCCGCCGAACGGCGGGACCTCGCGCAACTGGAGCACGGCGCCGAGCGCGGGCCGCTCCCGGAAGGTGACGTCGGTGTGCCACACGTTCTCGTACGTCGGCGCACCCCCGGCGCCCTTGTCGAACCGGACGACGTCCGCACTGGCACCGGCGCTGAGCAGGGGATTGGTCTCCAGCTCGCCCCAGTGTCCCGCGAAGTCCCGCTGCTGGCCGGAGGTGAGGTGCTGGGCGCGGAAGAAGAGCACCTTCCACTCCAGCAGGGCGCGGTTCAACTCCTCGCGCAGGGTGGCGCCGAGCGGGCGGGAGAGGTCGACGCCCCGGATCTCGGCGCCGATGGTGCGCGCCTGCGGAACGACCTCGAAGTGCTCGTAGGGCCGCTCCCGCCATCCCTCGGGCAGCCGGCGCAGGACGCGCCGGCCCTCGTACATCCCGTCCTCCGGGATGCGCGCTTCGCGCAGGACGGTGCTCGGGTCTGCGGCCGTGACGGTCATGGGAGTCCTCCCCTGGTGCGGTGGTCTGGGCGGTACCGGGCCATGGCGGTACGACGTCGTCGCCCGATGGCCGGGAAAATGTGAGGGTTCCGGAGCGATTCAGCGTTTCGCCGGAGAACGCTTCGCCGGAAGAAGAACCGACAGGGCCCTGACGCGTCGCGCGTCGAGCCCGCGGTACGGGGGACGGCCGTTATCGGCCGGAGCGCTCACAACCGGTTCGCTCGGGCACGCGGGGACATTCCGCGATGGTGCCGAACCGGTATGTGGTCATGGCCCCGATTGTGTGATCTCTGCTCGTCCCTGTCAACGGCGCCGGACCGGCCGGGGGACGAACGGGAGCATGTCGTCGCCCTCGGGCTGCACCACGCCGTAGCTCCCCTCGGGCACCTTGTTCCAGACGCCGGGCAGGTCGCCCAGGGGCTCCGAGACGATCAGGCGGGTCTCGTCGGACGCCTCCCGCAGGAACGGCAGGTCGGGATGGAGGGCGCGCACGCTCTCCACCCGCGAGCTGTAGTAGAGCGACCGGGAGGTGGCCTGGGTGGAGTAGCGGAACGCCCACAGGCGCCGCCCCTCGGTCACCGCGACGGTCATCTGCATCGGGTACTCCACCCCGTGCTCGTGACCGACCTCCTCCACCAGCCCCGCCATCCGCGCCACGGCCCCCGGCGGGTCCTCCTCCAGGCCGAAGGTGAGGGCCAGGAAGAACATCATCTCCGAGTCCGTCGACCCCTCGATGTCCGGGTAGAGACGCGGGTCGACGGCCAGCGCCAGGTCCCGGCGGAGCTTGTGGAAGTCGTCGATCGCGCCGTTGTGCATCCACATCCAGCGTCCGTGGCGGAACGGATGGCAGTTGGTCTGCTGCACCGCGCTGCCCGTCGACGCCCGGATGTGCGCGAAGAACAGCGGCGAGCGGACATGCCCGGCGATCTCCCGCAGGTTGCGGTTGCTCCAGGCGGGCCCGATCTCCCGGACGATCGCGGGCGTCCGCATCTCGGGGCCGAACCAGCCGACGCCGAACCCGTCCCCGTTCGTCGTCTCCACCCCCATCCGGGAGTGCAGGCTCTGGTCGATCAGCGAGTGCTGCGGTTCGTAGAGGATCGTCTCCAGCAGCACGGGGGTCCCCGAGTAGGCGAGCCATCGGCACATCGTCCGCCGCCTCCCTGGCGTCGTCAGTCGACCGGCCAGGTGTGGACCGGGGCGTTGAGATGCATGTAGTCCATGTACTGCTGCGTCATGCGGCGCAGCGCCTCGTGGCGGCTCGGCCGGGCGGTGGCGTCGATGTGGTGGAACATCTCCTTCTGCCACACCGCGCCGTTGCGGCCGGTGACGCAGCGCTGCTCGATGATGCCGAGCAGCGGCTCCCGCCAGGCCGAGTCCATGCCGGACAGCTCCAGTCCCCGGTGCGCCAGCGGCAGCAGCCGCCGCAGCACCAGCTCGGGCACGGTGACCTCGCCCATGCCGGGCCAGTAGAGGTGGGCCTCGATGCCCTGCCTGGCGGCGGTGTGCAGGTTGTCCTCGGCGACCGAGAAGGACATCCGTGACCACACCGGCCGTTCCTCCTCCACCAGGGCACGGGTCAGGCCGTAGTAGAAGGCCCCGTTGGCGAGGGTGTCGGCCACGGTGGGACCGGCGGGCAGGACGCGGTTCTCCACCCGGACGTGCGGTTTGTCGTGGGCGACGGCGTAGACGGGCCGGTTCCAGCGGTAGATGGTGCCGTTGTGCAGGGTCAGCTCGCCCAGGTCGGGGACGTCGCCGCGGTCCAGCGTGTCGGCGGGGTTCTGCTCGTCGCAGAGCGGCAGCAGGGCCGGGAAGTAGCGGAGGTTCTCCTCGAAGAGGTCGAAGACGCTGTTGATCCACCGCTCCCCGAACCACACCCGGGGCCGCACCCCCTGCGCCTTGATCTCCTGCGGCCGGGTGTCGGTGGCCTGCTCGAACAGGGGGATACGGCTCTCGTGCCAGAGTTCCTTGCCGAGCAGGAAGGGCGAGTTCGCCGCGAGGGCGACCTGGACCCCGGCGATCGCCTGGGCGGCGTTCCAGTAGTCGGCGAAATCCTCGGGCGCCACCTGGAGGTGGAACTGCGTGCTGGTGCAGGCGGCCTCGGGCGTGATGGTGTCCGCGTAGGTGCGCAGGCGGTCCACGCCGTCCACCTCGATGTGCAGGTCCTCGCCCCGGGCGGCGAACACCTGGTCGTTGAGCAGCCGGTAGCGCGGGTTCTCCGACAGGGCCGCCTCGCCCACGTCCGACTGGCGCAGCGTGGGCAGGATGCCGATCATGATCAGGTGGGCGCCGACCGACGCGGCGCGGTCCTCGGCGTGGTTCAGGGCGGCCCGGATCTCGGTCTCCCAGGCGTCGGGACCGCCCGCCGTCAGCCGACGGGGCGGGATGTTGATCTCCAGGTTGAAGCGGCCCAGCTCGGTGGCCCAGGCGGGGTCGGCGATCGCCTCGAGCGCGTCGCTGTTGCGCATCGCCGGCTCGCCCCGGTCGTCGACCAGGTTCAGCTCGATCTCCAGGCCCACCTGGGGACGCTCGGTCTCGAACCGGGACTCGCGCAGCATCTGCGCGAAGGCCTCCAGGCACTCCTGCATCTTGATCCGGTACCGGCGGCGGTCCTCGCGGGTGAAGACCACCGCCGGGACGTCCCGTCCCATCGGCCCTCCCGGGGTTGCCGTCCTCGGACACCTCTCCACCCCAGCGTCGCACCACCCGGCCCACCCCACCAGACGGGGACGGGGCCCACCGCGACGTACGCGGTGGGCCCCGTCCCTGCGGGTCTGCTGCGGACGATCAGCCCTTGAAGAGGCCGGACTCCCGCACGGTGATCTTCGCGGAGGTGCGGCCCGACGGCGAAGAGCCGTAGGTCTCGATCCGGTCGACCAGGTCCGTGCCGTCCACGACCTTGCCGAAGACGACGTGCTTGCCGTCCAGCCAGGGGGTGGGAACGGTGGTGACGAAGAACTGCGAGCCGTTGGTGTTCGGACCCGCGTTCGCCATGGAGAGCAGGTACGGGCCGGTGTGCTTCAGCTGGAAGTTCTCGTCCGCGAACTTCTCGCCGTAGATGCTCTTGCCGCCGGTGCCGTCGCCGCGGGTGAAGTCACCGCCCTGGAGCATGAACTGCGGGATCACGCGGTGGAACGGGGAGCCCGCGTAGCCGAAGCCGTGCTCGCCGGTGGCCAGCTCGATGAAGTTCTTGGCGGTCTTGGGGGTGACGTCCTCGAAGAGTTCGAAGACGATGCGGCCCGCATCCTGGCCGTCGATGTCGATGTCGAAGTAAACCTTGGAATTGCTCATCGGACCATTGTGACGTGCGACCCCCCGTGATGCCGAACCGGCTACCCGTTCAGCGTGTGGCGAGCAGTTCCAGCGTGTCGATCACGCGGTTCGAGAAGCCCCACTCGTTGTCGTACCAGGCGACGACCTTGACGTGCCGGCCGTCGACGCGGGTCAGCGCCGAGTCGAAGATCGAGGATGCCGGGTTGCCGGTGATGTCGGAGGAGACCAGGGCGTCCTCGGAGTACTCAAGAACGCCCGCGAGCGGGCCCTCGGCGGCGGTGCGGTAGGCCGCCAGCACGTCCTCGCGGGTCACGTCGCGGGCGACGGTCGTGTTCAGCTCGACGATCGAACCCACCGGGACCGGCACGCGGATCGAGTCGCCGGACAGCCTGCCGTCCAGGTTCGGCAGCACCAGGCCGATCGCCTTGGCGGCGCCGGTGGTGGTCGGCACGATGTTGACCCCGGCGGCGCGGGCGCGGCGCGGGTCGCGGTGCGGGCCGTCCTGGAGGTTCTGCTCCTGCGTGTAGGCGTGCACCGTCGTCATGAAGCCGTGCTCGATGCCGGCCAGCTCGTCGAGCACCGCGGCCAGCGGCGCGAGGGCGTTGGTGGTGCAGGACGCGTTCGAGACGATCGTGTGGGCGGCCGGGTCGTACGCGTCGGTGTTCACGCCGTACGCGAGCGTCACGTCGGCGCCGTCCGACGGCGCGCTGACCAGGACCTTCCTCGCGCCCGCGGTGAGATGGCCGCCCGCGGCGGCGGCCGAGGTGAAGCGTCCGGTGGCCTCCAGCACGATGTCCACGTCCAGTTCGGCCCACGGCAGCCGGGCGGGCTCGCGCTCGGCCAGCACCTTGATGCGGCGGCCGTCGACGACGAGGGTGTCCCCGTCCACGCTCACGGGGCGCCCGAGCCGGCCGGACGTCGAGTCGAACGCGAGCAGCCGGGCCAGGGCGGCCGGCTCCGTGAGGTCGTTGACGGCGACGACCTCGATCTTGGAGTCGCGTTCGAGCAGTGCGCGCAGCACGTTCCGTCCGATGCGGCCGAATCCGTTGATGCCGATGCGCGTCATGAGCGCTGTCCCTTCGTTGCGCGGCCAGGTCCTTCGCCACCAGGCTCGCGCGCCGCGTCCGCCGACGGCAGCGGCGTGAGTGCCACGGTTCGAAAGGATCGCGCCAGGAGCCGGGGGCGGGGGTGGTCAGTCGCCCCGGGCGAAGGTGCGGCGGTACTCGCTGGGGGTGGTGCCGAGGATCTGCTGGAAGTGCAGGCGCAGGTTGGCGCCGGTGCCCAGGCCGACGTCGGCGGCGATCTGCTCGACGCCGCGTTCCGAGCGTTCGAGCAGCTCCCGGGCCCTGTCGATGCGGGCCCGCATGATCCACTGCATCGGTGTGCAGCCGGTGTCCTCGACGAAGCGCCGGGACAGGGTGCGCGCCGACACCGTCGCGTGCCGGGCCAGGGCCTCCAGGGTGAGCGGCTCGTCGAGGCGGCGCAGCGCCCACTCGCGGGTCGCCGCGAACCGCTCGCCCAGCGGCTCGGGCACGCTGCGCGGCACGTACTGCGCCTGGCCGCCGCTGCGGTAGGGGGCCGCGACGAGGCGTCGGGCGGCGTGGTTCGACGCGGCCACCCCGAGGTCGCCGCGCAGGACGTGCAGGCACAGGTCGATGCCGGAGGCGGCGCCGGCGGAGGTGAGCACGCTGCCCTCGTCCACGAAGAGCACGTTCTCGTCGACCCGCACCCGGGGATGCTTGCGGGCGAGTGCCCGTGTGTAGTGCCAGTGCGTCGTGGCACGCCGGCCGTCGAGCAGTCCGGTGGCGGCCAGCGCGAAGGCGCCGGTGGAGATGGCGGCCAGCCGCGCGCCCCCGCCGTGGGCCTGGGCCAGCGCCTCGACGACGGCCGGCGGCGGGTCGTCGCGGTCGGGGGACCGGTAGCCGGGGATGAAGACCACGTCGGCCCACGCCAGCGCGTCCAGGCCGTGGGCCACGTGGTAGGACAGGCCGTCACCGCCGGTGACGAGGCCGGGCGCCGCGCCGCACACCCGGACCTCGTACGGCATGCTCGCGCGCGTCGTGAACACCTGCGCCGGGATGCCGACGTCGAGCGGCTTCGCGCCTTCGAGCACGAGGACGGCGACGCGGCGCAGGCGGGAGGACGTCACGCGCCCAGCGTACGCGGGGCGTGGGTGGAATCAGCCCAGGCCGAGGGCGTCCATGGTGTGCTCGGCCATCCGCCGCTCACCGAGCGCGTTGGGGTGCACGGGGACGAGGCTGTGGCCGAAGAGGAGCGGCTCGATCCACCGGGTGCCGGGTGCCTCGCAGGCGTCGTGGCCCTCGGAGACCCGGGCGAAGTCCACGAAGGTCGCGCCGGTCTCCTCGGCGGCGCGCTCGACCACGTCGTTGAGGTGGGCCTGGATGCCCCGCAGGTAGGGCACGTCGCCGGCGGCGATCGGCAGCTTCACGAAGCAGGACGGGTCGGCGGCGGCCGGTGTGATCCAGGGGTAACCCAGGGCGGCGACCCGGGCGTTGGGCGCCGCCTCCACGACGTCACGCAGGGCGGCCTTGAGCGCGGGGTAGGTGTTGTTCTCGATCTGGTCGTCGAAGGACGTGCCGTGCTTGTCCTTGCAGGGGCTGCCCTTGCCGCCGCTGAGGACGCCCGCGGAGCCGCAGGCCGTGATGGCGTTGATGAACGTGCTGTTGTCGTTGCCGCCGATGGTCAGGGTGACCAGGTCCGTGCCGGCGCTCAGCGCGTTCACCTGGGGGGCGACACCGGGGTACTGGGCCTGGGTGAAGTGGGAGGTCTGGGCGGCGCCGCAGGTGACGTCCTTGAGGCGGGCGCCGGTCGCGTCGGCGATGACGTGGGGGTAGTTCGCCGTCGAGCGCAGACAGAGCAGGTTGGTGGGGTCGACGGGCAGGACCCCGGAGCCGGCGCTGTAACTGTCGCCGAGGGCCACGTAGTCGAGGGTGGGGGTGGCGGCGTGCGCGGTGGCGTCGGCGAGGCCGAGGGCCAGCACACCGACCGCAGCGGTTGTCGCGGTCATGACACGGCGCAGAGCATGCTTCGGCATGTGCTCCCTCTTCTGGAGTGCGGGGTGCGGCCGGTGGTTACTGGTCGGTTCTACTTTTAAGTAATGTGCAGTGCCGTTGACTCCAAGTCAACGTTGTTGACGGAACTTCTTGCAGTGGAACCGACGTTCGGCGAGGTCGGACAGCTCGTCGTCATACCCACGACCGCCTCCGACGAGGTCGACCGCTTCCCGCCCTACGCCCCGTTCGCCGCGCCCTACGTGGCGGTGGCGGTCGTCGGCGTCGTCTGCGTCCAGATCGCGCTGGGCGCGGTGTGGATGCTGCTCGGCATGGTCGAGCGCGACGCCATCTTCACCCTACGGGCGTTCCGTTGGGTCGACACCGTCATCGGCGCCGCGGCCGTCGCCACGCTGCTGGCGGTCGGGGTCGCCGTCCACCTGGCCGTGGCCGAGATCCCCTCGCCCGACGACGGCATGGAGTTGATCGGCGCGCTGGGCGCCGCCGTCGTGGGCGTGGGGGTCGCTGCCGCCTTCGCGATGCTCGTCGTCGTCATGCGGGGCCTCCTGCGCAAGGCCACGCAGCTGCAGAGCGAGATCGCCGCCGTCGTCCGACGCCGCCTCAGCCGGGCACGGCGTCCCGCTTCCGGTCCGGCGCCGTGAGCCGGGCCCGCCGTGTCCGCGGTCCGAAGACGCTCAGCGCCACGGCGCCGACCAGCCAGGTGCCGGCGATGAAGTAGAAGACGCTCCGGTAGCCGTGGGCGTTGTAGAGGGCCGCCACGATCAGCGGCCCCGCCGCGTTCGACAGCCGGCCCAGGCCGTAGGAGACGCTCGTCCCCAGCGACCGGCCGCGCGTGTCGAACAGCTCGGGCGAGTAGGCGTACCCGAGGGCGGTGTAACCGCGTTCGAAGAGGTTCACCAGGAAGCCGAACACGATGATGAGCACCGGGTTGAACGTCAGGCCGTACAGCAGCCCGCACAGCGCGATCAGCGTGCCGAAGGCGGCCAGGCACCACTTGCGCTCGAACCGGTCGGTCACCAGCGCCGCCAGATAGGAGCCGAGCGGGGCACCGACGGTGGTCAGCGCCACGTAGAAGACGGACTTCTCGACGCTGAAGCCCTCCTTGGCCAGCAGGGTCGGCGCCCAGCTCGAATAGCCGAAGAAGCCGATGGTCTGGGTGACCCACAGGACCGTGAGCAGCAGCGTCGGGTACAGGTACCTGCGCTGGAGCAGCAGCCGCAGCGGTGCCCTGGTCACCGGCTGCTCCTCGACCGGGGGCTCGGGCTCGGGCAGCGGACCGTGCTCGGCGGCGACCCGGGACTCGATGTCGCGCAGCACCGCCTCCGCGCTCTCGTGGTCGCCCCGGCTCTCGAGCCAGCGGGGCGACTCGGCCAGATGCCGGGTGAACAGGACGAGCAGGATGCCGAGGGAACCCCACAGGTAGACCAGGCGCCAGGTCCAGTCGCCGAGCGGCACCACCGCGCTGGCGACGAGATTGGTGACCGGGGTGCCGCAGATGCCGATGACGATGGCGTACGCCTGGTACTTGCCGCGGACGGCCGACGGGTACATCTCGTTGACGTAGATGACCGCGACCACGGTCATCGCCGCCAGACCGGCCGAGGTCAGCACCCGGAAGACGGTCAGCGACACCAGGTCCCAGGCGAACGCCGAGGCGAAGGAGAAGACGCCGAAGAACAGCGTCGTCAGCAGCAGGGTCCGTTTCCGGCCCAGGCGGTCGGCGACGGCCCCGGCGACGATCGAGCCGAGGAACATGCCGACGAACGACAGGGAGGTGACGTAGGCGATCTGGTCGACCGTGATGCCCCACAGGTCGACGAGTTTCGGGGCGGTGGTGGCGAAGGTGTTGATGTCCGCGAACTCGAAGAAGTACGCGAACGACACGGCGAGCAGGGTGACTTTGTGGAACCGGGAGACCGGCAGCCGGTCCAGGCGGTTCAGGGCGTTGGCGTGCCGCATGGCGGGGTCCTTGTCGAGGAGGTCGGGGAGGGCACCGGGCGGTTCACCGCTCGCCGGGCCAGTACAGGCGGGTCGGGTTGTCGACCAGCAGCCGGTGCAGCTGCTCCTCGGTGACGGCCACCCGCCGCACGTGGTCGACGAGGAGCCCGTCGTCGGGCATGTGGCCGGTGAGGTTCGGGTGCGGCCAGTCGGTGCCCCACAGCACGCGATCGCCGAACTCCTCGACGACGCGCCGGGCGTGGGGCACGACGTCGGCGTACGGCTCCCCCTCACCGTCGAGGGCGGGAGGCCCGGTCACGCTCAGCCGCTCCGGGCAGGACACCTTGACCCACACGTCGTTGCGCTCGGTGAACCGCAGGAAGCGCGCGAACCCGGGCCCGTCCACCGGCCGCGTCACGTCCGGGCGGCCCATGTGGTCCACCACGAGCGGCGTGGGCAGCGACGCGAAGAAGCCCTCCAGCTCGGGCAGGTCGGCGGCCTCGAAGTAGAGGACGACGTGCCAGCCCAGCAGGGCGATCCGCCGTGCGATCGCGCGCAGTTCGTCCTTCGGCGAGGTGTCGACCAGGCGGCGCACGAAGTTGAACCGCACCCCGCGCACGCCCGCCGCGTGCAGCGCCCGCAACTCGGCGTCCCCGACGTCCGGCCGGACGGTCGCGACCCCGCGGGCCCGTCCGCCGCCCGCCCGCACGGCGTCCAGCATGGCGCTGTTGTCGGCGCCGTGGCAGGTGGCCTGCACGATCACCGTACGGTCGATGCCCAGATGGTCGCGGAGCGCGAAGAGCCGGTCCTTGCCCGCGTCGCAGGGGGTGTACTTGCGGCCCGGGGCGAAGGGGAACTCGGCCTGCGGGCCGAAGACATGGCAGTGCGCGTCGACCGTGCCGGGCGGCAGCCGGAAGGTGGGCGCGGACGGGTTGGGGTGCCAGTCCAGCCAGCCCGGGGTCTTCGGGGCGAGATCGGCCATGTCAGCGCCCCTGCCGCTTCAGCAGCGCGTCGAGGCGCGGGTAGACGGAACGCGCGTTGTGCTCCTGGACGGCGGCGACCTGCTCCGCGGGCAGCGCGGACGCCTCGACGTAGCGGCGGGTGTCGTCGAAGTGGTGGCCGGTGCGCGGGTCGACGTCCCGCACCGCGCCGATCATCTCCGAGGCGAACAGCACGTTGCGGGCGGGGACCACGTCCAGCAGCAGGTCGATGCCCGCCTGGTGGTAGACGCAGGTGTCGAAGAAGACGTTGCCGAGGACGTGCTCCTCCAGGGGCGGCTTCCCGAGCGCCATGGCCAGACCCCGGAACCGGCCCCAGTGGTAGGGCACGGACCCGCCGCCGTGCGGGATCACCAGCTTCAGGGTCGGGAAGTCCGCGAACAGGTCACCCTGCACCAGCTGCATGAACGCCGTGGTGTCCGCGTTGAGATAGTGCGCGCCGGTGGTGTGGAACGCCGGGTTCACGCTGGTGCTGACGTGGATCATCGCCGGTACGTCGTACTCGGCCAGCTTCTCGTAGAGCGGGTACCAGGAGCGGTCGGTGAGCGGGGGAGCGGACCAGTGGCCGCCGGACGGGTCGGGGTTGATGTTCACCGCGACCGCGCCGTACTCCTCCACGCAGCGCGTCAGCTCGGGGACGCACGTGGCCGGGTCGACGCCGGGCGACTGCGGCAGCATGGCGGCGGGCGCGAAGCGGCCGGGGTAGAGCCCGGCGACGCGGTGGCACAACTCGTTGCAGAGCGCCGCCCACGCGGCGGACGTGCGGAAGTCACCCACGTGGTGTGCCATGAACGACGCCCTGGGCGAGAAGACGGTCACGTCGATGCCGCGCTCGTCCATCGTCCGCAACTGGTTCGGCTCGACGCTCTCGCGCAGGTCGTCGTCGCCGATCCGCGGGTCCGGCGGCGAGGGCGCCGCCGGGTCGGCGAGACCGGCGATCTGCCGCTCCCGCCACGCGGCCAGCGCCGGTGGAGCCGTGGTGTAGTGACCGTGACAGTCGATGATCATGGGCTGGGTCCTCCGGGGTCGGGTCGTCGTCGACCGCGGCAGCCTCTCCCCGGCCGTGCGAGGGCCGGGAGACGGCCGGACACAGAACTAACCTCGCCTTAACAAAGCGGGACGCCACCGCCGTCCACCCTGCGGACCAGGCGAAACGCGCCGCCGGGCGTGGTCTACATTCGGACCGGGATATTCCGACACCAGTTCCCGGACGCGGGCGGCATCGGCGCCGACGCCGCCGGAGGGAGACGGCAGGATGCACATACTGCTGGCCGAGGACGACGACGGGGTCGCGGGCGCGCTCGTGGAGGTCCTGTACGACCACGGCCACATCACCCGGCGGGTCACCCGCGGCCAGGACGTGCTGACCTACCACCGCAGCTCCGACCTGCTCCTCCTCGACCTCGGCCTGCCCGACGTCGACGGCCTGGAGGTGCTGCGCAGGCTGCGGGCGGTCAGCGACCTGTCCGTGGTGGTGCTGACCGCGCGCGGCGACGAGCGCTCGGTGGTGCGCGGGCTGCGGCTCGGCGCCGACGACTACCTCGTCAAGCCGGTGCGCCTCACCGAGCTGCTCGCCCGTATCGAGGCCGTCACGCGGCGTGCCGCCGCACAGGCGCCGCCCGCCGCCAGGACCGTGCGCGTCGGGGACCTGGAGGTCGCTCTCGACGCCCGGCAGGTCCGGGTCGGCGGCGAGGAGGTCGAGCTGACCGCCAAGGAGTTCGACATCCTCGCCGTACTGGCCCGCCGGGCCGGGACCGCGGTCAGCCGCGAGCAGGTCCTGGACGAGGTGTGGGGCGACGCCTACCACGCCGTCTCCCGTTCCCTGGACGTCCACCTCACCCAGCTGCGCGCCAAGCTCGGCCGCCCGCGGCTGCTCAGCACGATCCGGGGCTTCGGCTTCCGGCTCGGCGACTGACGGGGCCGGCCCGTGCGGACCCGCGTGCAGACGGTGCTGCTGCTGTTCGGCGTGCTCGCGGTGGCCGCGTTCGCCGTGCCGCTGCTGCTGTTCACCGCCTCCGACCGCACCCAGCAACTGGTCCTCGCCCGCAGCTCCGACCTGGACCGCTTCGCCTCGCTCATGGACCGGGCGGCGGGCACCGGCGACACCTCGGCCGTCACCGCCGAGGCCGTGCGCTACACCCGGCTGTACGGCGAGCCCCTCGTCGTCACCGACACCCGCGGGCACCCCGTCGTGCAGACCGGCGGCATGCGCGCCGCCGATCCCACCGTGGCCCGGCTGATCGACGCCGCCCTGCGCAACCAGACCGCCCACCCGGGCAACGCCCTGCGCCCCTGGTCCCGGGGGCCCCGGATGTTCGCGGAACCGGCGGGGACCGGGACCCAGGTCTCCGGCGCCGTGGTGCTGCGCGCCGACGTCACCACGGCCGCGGAGGACGTCACCCGGCGCTGGGCCGCCGTGCTGGCCGGTACGGCGCTGGTCGCCCTCGGCTGCACGGTCCTGGCCCGCGCCGCGACCCGGTGGGTGGTCAGTCCGCTGCGCCGCCTCGACCGCGCCGTCGGCGAGCTGGCCGCCGGACTCCCGCCCGAGCACACCCCGCCCGTCGCCCCGCCGGGCCGGCGCGGCTCCGCCTCCGTCGGCGGACCGCCCGAGCTGCGCCAGCTGGCGACCGGTTTCAACCGCATGGCCCGCACCGTCACCGCGGCCCTCGAACAGCAACGGCGGCTCGTCGCCGACACCTCGCACCAGATGCGCAACCCCATGGCCGCGCTCCGGCTGCGGGTCGACGCCCTCCACACCCACCTGCGACCCTCGGGCGAGCGCACCTACACCGGCGTCAACACCGAACTGGACCGGCTGCAGACCCTCCTCGACGACATGCTGGCCCTCGCCACCGCCGAGCACCGGGCCGGGGAACTCACCGTGACCGACGGCTCGAGCGCCCGGTGCGACGCGGCCGAGGTCACGCTGACCCAGTACCGGCTGTGGGAGCCGGTCGCACGGCGGGCCGGCATCCGGCTGACCGCCGAGGCCCCCGAACCCGTGCCGGTGGCCTGCACGGACCGGGAGCTGGCCCAGGTGACGGACATCCTGCTGGACAACGCGATCAAGTACGCGGGCGACGGTGCCCGGGTCCGGCTGCGCTGCGCCGCGCAGGGCCCGTACGCGGCCGTCACCGTCACGGACGACGGCCCCGGCCTGCGGGCCGAGGAGATCGCCCGCGCCACCACCCGCTTCTGGCGCTCGGCGCGGCAGACCGGGACATCCGGCACGGGCCTCGGACTCCCCATCGCCGAACAGCTCCTCACGGGCCGCACCGGCCGCCTGGAACTGACCCCGGTCCAGCCCCGTGGCCTGCGGGCACGTGCGGTCGTACCCCGGGCAGACACCGAGGGAGGCCCGCGGTGAACCGGGATCCGCTGGTGGACAGCCGCCCGGGGCCGGCGGTCGTACGGCCCCGCAGCCTGCGGGCGCGGGCCGTCGTGACGCGCGCTCGGTCCGAAGGAGACCCCCGATGAACCGGCGTGCCGTCCTGCGTGCCGCCCTCGGTGCGGCCGCCGGCGGGGCGCTCGGTGGGCTGGTCGCGGGGGACGGAGCGGCCGGCGGGTCCGGTCCGAGGGGGGTGCTGCGGCTGGCCACGGGTGAGCCGACGGCCTTCTACGCCGCCTTCGGCCGCCTCCTCGCCGCCCAGGTGGAAGCGGCCGGCTCCGGTCTGCGCTGCCGCGTCCGCACCACCGCCGGGAGCATCACCAACATCGAACTGCTGCGGGACGGCCACGCCGACCTCGGCCTCGTCCTGACCGACACCGCGCGGGCAGCCCAGGGCACCGGTCTCTTCCCACGCCCCGTGCCCCTGAGGGCGATCGGCCGGGTCTACGAGACCTACCTCCAGCTGGCCGTGCGCGCCGACGCCCCGGTGCGCGGGGTGGCCGACCTCGCCGGGCACCCGGTCTCGCTGGGCGCCGTCGGCTCCGGCGCGGCCCTGCTCGGCGACCGTCTGCTGCGCGCCGCCGGTCTGTCGCCCGGCACCGACGTCCCGGTACGCCACCTGCGGCTGGCCGACGCGGCCGAGGCGCTGCGGACCGGCTCCGTCGTCGGCCTGCTCGTGGCCGGTGGCGTGCCGCTGCCCACCCTCTCCGACCTCGACCGGGACCCCGGCCTGCGCTTCCTCCCGCTCGCCGGCCTCCTGCCCGGCCTCGGCGGCCGGGACGGCAGGGCCGCCTCGGGGCTGGAGGAGGTGACCCTGCCGCAGAGCGCATACCGTTCCTCGGCCGGCGTCGCCACCGTCGGCGTCTCCAACCTGCTGGTGTGCCGCCCCGACCTGGACCCCGACGTGGCCGGCGCCCTCACCCGCCTCCTGGTCCGGCGCGCCCCCGAGTTCGTGCCCGACCACGCAGTCGGCGCGCAGTTCCTTGACGTGCGCAGCCTGATCGGCACGGGGGGTGTGCCGCTGCACGAAGGGGCGGTGGAGGCGTACCGGTCGTTGCACGGCTGACGGCGCGGGTCCGTTGTCGGTGCCGGTCGTTACGCTCCCCGGAGCCACGACCGCACCGCCGCCCACACCCTTCGCACCCTCCGCACCGGGAGCCGCCCCCATGCCGCCCACCGAGGCCGAACTCGCCGACGCCGTCCACCGCGCGGCCCGCGCCGCCCTCCTCGACCTCTTCCGGGAACACCCCGGCGACCGGTTCTACTACTGCACCCTGGTGACCTCCGGCGAGGCCTACGGCCCGGCGCTGTCCGCATGGTCCGTGGAGGCCCTGGCGGCGGAGGCGGCACGGCAGGGCTGCGCGCCGCTCGACCTCAAGTGGTCCTACGCCGACTCCCCGTTCTGCTGCTACGGCGAACGGTACCTGCAGCCCGTACGCCCCCTCTTCGAGGCCCGTGGCGAGCTCTTCGACCTGCCCGACGACGAGGCGGACGCGGAATTCGACCTGCGGCTGCGGGCGATGGAGACGGCCGTGGCCCGGCTGGACGCCGAAGGGCTCTTCGGCACCGGCCCCGACCGTCACTCCGTCGTCGTCACCGTCGAGGTGCCTTCCGAAGCGGGCAACGACGAGCGGGTGCTGCGGCTGAACCCGCCCCAGGCCCTGACGGACTGGCGCGAGGAGGCCGCCGTACCGGAGGACGTGTGACCGCCCCGGACACGACCCCCGCGCTGTTCTAGAGTGACTTCCGCCAGTGGCACGACGGACCTGTGAGGTACTCACCAGCCATGACGACCGAAACGTTTGAGTTCCAGGTAGAGGCACGTCAGCTCCTCCAGCTGATGATTCACTCCGTCTACTCGAACAAGGATGTCTTCCTGCGCGAGCTCGTCTCCAACGCCTCGGACGCGCTGGACAAGCTGCGCCTCGCCGTGCTGCGCGACGACGCCCCCGGCGCCGACGTGAGCGACCTGCACGTCGAGTTGGAGATCGACAAGGACGCCCGCACGCTGACCGTGCGGGACAACGGCATCGGCATGTCGTACGACGAGGTCACCCAGCTGATCGGCACCATCGCCAACTCGGGCACCGCCAAGTTCCTCCAGGAGCTGCGCGACGCCCAGGACGCCGCCGGGGCCGACGGGCTGATCGGCCAGTTCGGCGTCGGCTTCTACTCGGGCTTCATGGTCGCGGACGAGGTCACCCTGGTCACCCGGCACGCCGGCGAGACCCAGGGTACCCGGTGGACCTCGCGCGGCGAGGGCACGTACACCCTGGAGCGGCTCGACGAGGCCCCGCAGGGGACCGCCGTCACCCTGCACCTCAAGCCGGCCGACTCCGACGACCAGCTCCACGACTACACCTCCGCCTGGAAGATCAGGGAGATCGTCAAGCGGTACTCGGACTTCATCACCTGGCCGGTCCGCCTGCTGCCGGAGCCGGGCGAGGACGCCGCCGAGGACCGCGAGCCCGAGACGCTCAACTCGATGAAGGCCTTGTGGGCGCGCCCGCGCGACGAGGTCTCCGACGAGGAGTACCACGAGCTGTACAAGCACATCGGCCACGACTGGCGGGACCCGCTGGAGACGATCCGGCTCCAGGCGGAGGGCACCTTCGAGTACCAGGCACTCCTCTTCATCCCCTCGCACGCTCCGCACGACCTGTCCACCCGGGGCTACCAGCGCGGCGTCCAGCTCTATGTGAAGCGCGTCTTCATCATGGAGGACTGCGAGGAACTGCTGCCGCCCTACCTCCGCTTCGTCAAGGGCGTCGTCGACGCCCAGGACCTCTCGCTCAACGTCTCGCGCGAGATCCTCCAGCAGGACCGCCACATCCGCATGATCCAGCGGCGGCTGACCAAGAAGGTCCTCGCCACCGTCAAGGACCTCGGGACCTCCGCGCCGGAGCGCTACGCCACGTTCTGGCGGGAGTTCGGCGCGGTGCTGAAGGAGGGGCTGGTCACCGACTCCGAGAACCGGGACGCGATCCTCGCCGCCTGCTCGTTCGCGACCACGCACGACGCCGACGCGCCGACCACGCTGAAGAGCTACGTGGAGCGGATGAAGGACGGCCAGGACGACATCTACTTCATGACGGGCGAGTCCCGGCGGGCCATCGAGAACTCCCCGCACATGGAGGCGTTCCGGGCCAAGGACGTCGAGGTCCTGCTGCTCACCGACCCCGTCGACGAGGTCTGGGTCGACGCGGTGGGGGAGTACGAGGGCAAGGCGCTGCGCTCGGTCGCCAAGGGCGACATCGACCTGTCCGGCACCGAGGAGGAGAAGAGCGGGGACGAGAAGGAGAAGCAGGGCGAGGAGTACGCCGGGCTGCTCGGCTGGATGACGGAGCACCTGGGCGAGGAGGTCAAGGAGGTCCGCCTGTCCTCCCGGCTGACGGTGTCGCCGGCCTGCGTCGTCTCCGACTCGGGCGAACTCACGCCCGCCCTGGAGAACATGTACCGGGCGATGGGCCAGGAGGTCCCCGAGGCCAAGCGGATCCTGGAGCTCAACCCCGAGCACCAGCTGGTGAAGACCCTCAACCGGGCCTACGCCGACCGGCAGGACCGTACGGAACTCACCGAGACCGCGGAACTGCTGCACACCCTCGCGGTGCTGGCCGAGGGCGGCCGGCCGAAGGAACCCGCACGCTTCGTGCAGCTGATGGCGGACCGCCTGGAGCGCACCGTCTAGCGGCGCACGCGGCCCGGGGCGCTTCGGCACGCCTGCCGCCCGCCATCCGCATGGCGAGACGGCATGGCATCCGGAGCGCCCCGGTCCGTATATTCGCACGCATGTCTGCCTCGGCTCCGCTGCTGTGCCTCGCGCTCTTCGCGTGCTCGGCGTGGTGCGTCGACGACGGCCTCTGTCGCCGCTGAGACCGGAGCGGCCGGACGATCCGCGCCGCCTCCGCCAGCCCGCCCGCCGTCCCCGTGCACCACCCCGGAGATCTTCCGTGACCACCGCACCTCCTGCCGGGTCGCCCCCGGCCGCGCCGCCGCGCGCGTCCACCTCCCTCTTCGCCCCCGCTCCCACCTCCTCCGCCCGGCCCGAGGCGCCGCCCCTGCCGCCGGTGCGGCGAACGCCCCTCGTGGTGTCCGGGCTGCTCGCCGCCGCCCTGACGGCCTACGTGTGGTCCGCGCACGGCGCCAAGCCCGGCGTGCTGCTCCTGCTGGGCCTCGGTCTGGGTGTGGCCCTCTTCCACTCCCGGTTCGGCTTCACGTCGGCCTGGCGGCAGCTGATCGCCGTCGGCAACGGCGCCGGGCTGCGCGCCCACGCCCTGCTGCTCGGCACCACGGCCACCCTGTTCGCCCTGCTCATCGGCACCGGGACCGGACTGTTCGGCTCCCAGCCGGCCCCGTCCGCCGGACCGATC
Source organism: Streptomyces sp. NBC_01723 (assembly GCF_036246005.1). Lineage (NCBI taxonomy): Bacteria > Bacillati > Actinomycetota > Actinomycetes > Kitasatosporales > Streptomycetaceae > Streptomyces > Streptomyces sp. NBC_01723. The sequence continues at coordinate 505,831 of NZ_CP109171.1, read as the reverse complement.
GGCGTCGGTCTGTTCGCCGGCTCGGCGCTCTTCGCGATCGGCATGCAGCTCGGCGGCGCCTGCGCCTCGGGCACCCTCTTCGCCGTCGGCTCGGGACAGACGTCGATCGTGCTGACCCTGGGCGGCTTCGTCGCGGGCGCCACGCTGGCGGCCTGGCAGTTCGACCTGTGGAAGGACCTCCCGGCCTGGGAACCCGTCGTGCTCTCCGACCACATCGGCTGGCTCGGCTCCTGGGCCGTCACCATCGGGGCGCTGCTCCTCGTGGTCCTGGTCACCCGGCGCATACAGGCCCGCCGCAATCCGCCGCCGCTCGGCACCGTGCCCTCGGCGCGCGGCGCCGCCCTGCGGGCCGTCCGGGGCTCCTGGCCACTGGCAGCCGGTGCCCTCGTCCTGGCGGTGCTCGGCGCGGGTGTCCTGCTGGTCTCCGGCGGCGCCTGGGGCGTCACCAGCGCCTTCAGCCTGTGGGGCTCGGAACTGGTGGGCGCGCTCGGCGGGCACCCGGAGAACTGGACCTGGTGGCGGCAGCCCGGCAACGCCGAGATGCTCGCGGGCCCGGTCCTCGCCGACAAGACCAGCCTCACCGACATCGGCATCATGATCGGCGCGGCCGTCGCCGCCGCGGTCGGCGGCACCTGGGCGCTGCACCGGGGCATCCCCTGGCGCACGGCGGTCGCCGCGGTCCTCGGCGGCCTGCTGATGGGCATCGGCGCCCGGCTGGCCGGCGGCTGCAACATCGGCGCCTACCTGGCGGGCATCGCCTCGGGCAGCCTCAGCGGCTGGCTCTGGGGCGCCTTCGCCCTGGCGGGCACCTGGGTGGGTCTGAAGCTGCGTCCCTTGTTCGGCCTGGGCAACCCCAAGCCGGGCGACGGCGTCTGCTGAACGGGAATGGCCCGTGCGGCACAGGGGTCAGGCCCGTGCCGCACGGGCGGCTACGGGGTGCGCCGGTCCGTGGTGGTGACGCGGGCGACGGCCTCCAGGGTGAGGTCGCGGCCGTGCGGCTCGCGGGCCAGGGCGCGGTGCAGTGTCAGGCCCTCGATCAGCGCGTCGAGCTGGCGGGCCGTGTCCGGGTCGAAGTGCTTCTCCAGGTGCACCCGGCTGCGCCGCATCCACTCGTGGGTCAGCTCGCGGTAGGCGGGCTGCCGCGCGGCGAGCGTGTACAGCTCCTGGGTGAGGATCAGGTCCCGCTGGCTGCCCTCCGACAGCTCGTGCACCAGGTCGGCCACCGCCGCGCGGGCCTCGTCGCGGTCGGCCGCGACGCCGAGATACGCGTCGAAGACGGCGACGATGTGGTCCGTGAAACGGCCGAACGCCTCCCGCAGCAGCTCCTCGATGCCGCTGAAGTGGTAGGTCATCGAGCCCAGGGGGACCCCCGCGCGCGTCGCGATCTTCCGGTGGGAGACGCGTGCGATGCCTTCCTCGGCGATCAGGTCGAGGGTGGCGGCGATGATGCGCTCGCGGCGCTGCGGGTCCGTGTGTCCGGTTGCCATGGGAGCAGGCTTACACGTTCCGCACCGGCCGGGCAGGGTTGCCGACGGCGACGACGTTCGCGGGCACGTCCTTGGTGACGACCGCGCCCGCGCCGATGACGGAGTTGTCCCCGATGGTCACGCCGGGCAGCACGATGGCACCCCCGCCCAGCCAGACGTTGTCGCCGATGGTGATGGGCAGCGCCGCCTCCAGCTTGTCCCGCCGGGGGCCCGGCTCCAGCGGGTGGGTCGGGGTCAGCAACTGCACGTTCGGGCCGATCTGGCAGTCCTCCCCGATGGTGATCGCCGCGACGTCCAGCGCGGTGAGGTGGTAGTTGACGAAGGTGCGCGCGCCGATCGTGATGTTGCTGCCGAAGTCGACGTACAGCGGGGGCCGTACGTGCGCCTCGGCGCCCAGCGAGCCGAGCAGCTCGGCGAGGACCGGCCGCGCGGCCGTGGCGTCCTGCGCGTACGCCGCCTGGTAGCGGGCGGCCAGCCGTACGGCTTCCTGCTGCCTGCGGGCGATCTCCGGGTCGTCGGCGATGTAGAGGTCGCCCGCCTGCATGCGTTCGAGGTTCGTGCGGGAGTCGCCCGCGAAGTGGTCCGTCGGCATGCGCCCGATCGTACCCCTGAAGCGTACGAACGTACACTCCCGCGCCTACGGCACCCGAGACCGACCCGTACGGCGGCGCCGCTCAGCGGCGCCGGGGCTGGAGCACTCCGGCGAGCAGCAGCACCAGGAGACCGGCGAGCGGCACGACCAGCAGCCCCACCCGCAGACTCGTCGCGTCGGCGACCAGGCCCACGACCGGCGGGGAGAGCAGGAAGCCCAGGCGCATCAGCCAGGAGACGATCGTCAGCCCCGAACCGGGCTTCAGGCCCGGCAGTTCGTCGGCCTCGTGCATCGCCGCCGGGACCAGGGTCGCCACCCCGAAACCGGCCGCGGCGAACCCGAGCACCGTCCCGGGCACCGTGGGCACGGCCAGCGCCAGACCCATGCCGACCGCGGCGATCAGCGCGCCGGAGCGGGCCACGGCGCGCTGGCCGAACCGGTCCACGAGCCGGTCCCCGATGAGCCGGCCGACGAACTGCGCCCCGACCAGGGCGACATAGCCGGAGGCGGCCAGCGCCACCGACGCGTGCAGCGAGTCGGACAGGTAGAGGGTGGCCCACGAACTGCCCGCGTCCTCGACCAGGGTGCCGGCCGTGGCGATGAGGACGAGCGCCGCCAGCACGTAGCGGATCCGCGCGCCCGTGGCCGGGGCCGCCGCCGTCCGCTGCGCGTCCTCCCCGCCGCCCTCCTCCTCGGCCGCCTCGGTCTCCGGGCCCGGCAGGCAGAACCGCAGCGCCACACAGGCCGCCACCGCGAACACCACGCCGGAGAAGAGCAGATGCTGGCCCCGGGGCACGCCGAGCGCGATCGCGCCGGCGGCCATGGAGCCGCCGGTGACGGCGCCGATGGACCAGATGGCGTGGAAGGAGTTGATGATGGAGCGTCCGTAGCGCCGCTGTACCCGCAGTCCGTGCGCGTTCTGCGCGACGTCGGTGAACGCGTCCATCGCGCCCGCCAGAAACAGCGCCCCGGCGAACACCACGACGGAATCCGCCAGTCCGGCGGCCAGGATCCCCACGCCGGTCAGCAGCGTGCCGCCGACCGCCACCCGCGCCGAGCCGAACCGGCGGACGAGTATCCCGGCCGCGAGTCCGGCCGCGATCGCGCCCGCCGGGAACGCGGCCACGGCCAGCCCGTAGGCGGCGTTGCCGATCCCGAGGTCCGCCTTGATCTGCGGATAACGCGGCAACAGGTTGGCGAACAGCGCCCCGTTGGTGAAGAAGAGCACGGCGACGGCCACCCGGGCCCGCCGGTCGGCCGGCGCGGCCCGGCGCAGTACGTCGACAGTCATGCGCGGAGCCTACAGGCGCAAGCGTACGAACGTACACTCCGCTCTCGGTCCCTGCCGAAAACCGATGTCGTGCCGACGCCGTCGCGGCGATCATGGGACCGATCCGTGCCGCCCCGACCGTGAGGAACCCACCGCCATGCCCGTGCCCGCAGACCCGACGGTGCTCCACCCGATGCCCGAGCACCCGCGGGTGGTGCTCCTCAGACCGCTGGTGAAGTCCCCGCTCATCGAGGTGGGGGAGTACTCCTACTACGACGACCCCGACGACGCGACGGCCTTCGAGACCCGCAACGTGCTCTATCACTACGGCCCGGAGAAGCTCGTGATCGGCCGGTTCTGCGCGCTGGGCACCGGCACCCGGTTCCTCATGAACGGCGCCAACCACCGGATGGACGGCCCCTCGACCTTCCCCTTCCCCAGCATGGGCGGCTCCTGGTCCGAGCACTTCGACCTGCTCACCGGCCTGCCCGGCCGGGGGGACACCGTCGTCGGCAACGACGTCTGGTTCGGCCACGGTGCCACCGTCATGCCCGGGGTCCGCATCGGCCACGGCGCGATCGTCGGCGCGGGCTCCGTGGTCACCCGGGACGTGCCCGACTACGGCATCGTCGGCGGCAACCCGGCCCGGCTGGTGCGCACCCGCTTCAGCGACGAGGACGTGGCCCGGCTGCTCGCGGTGGCCTGGTGGGACTGGCCCGCCTCACTCATCACCGAGCACGTCCGGACGATCATGTCCGGCACCATCGAGGACCTGGAGGCGGCGGCTCCGCGCGACCGGCGTGGATGACCGCGCGCCCGGCCTGCGCGAATAGGTCGGCCACCGAGCGGGCAGCCCCTCCGGCGCCGCCGCTCCGTTTGCGGAGCCACCGGCATCGGGTTTCGGTGGAGTGGTCGCGCCACCGCCCCGGGAGCTGTCATGTCGATGTCGTCGTTCGGTTTCGGCTCGTCCGATCCGTTCAGTGAACTGCTGAACCGCTTCTTCGGTATGTCCCCAGCCTCGTCGCCACCGGCGGTCCAGCGCGTGCCGATCGGCCGGCTGCTGACCGAGTCCTCACGGGAACTGCTCAACCTGGCCGGACGGCGGGCCCTGGAGGACGGGACGTCCGACCTGGACACCGAGCACCTGCTGTGGGCGGCCACGCAGGTCGAGCCCGCCCGCGGCCTGCTCGCCCGGGCCGGCGCCGACCCCGACGCCCTCGGGTCCCAGATCGCCGAGGTGCTGCCCCGTGAGGCGGTCGAGCCGTCCGCGGAACCGGGCCTCACCCCGGCCGCCAAACGCACCCTCGCCACCGCCTACGCCCGCTCCCAGGCGGCCGGCGTCTCCTACATCGGCCCGGAGCACATCCTCGGCGCGCTGCTCGACGGCGGCGACAGCGGCGCGGCCCGGCTGCTGAGCGCGGAGGGCCAGGACGTCACGAAGCTGGCGGGGCTGACGGAGCAGGCCGGCCGCGCGGAGGCCGCCCCCGGTGAGAACGGCACCCGGCAGCCGGCCACGACGCTCGACGAGTTCGGGCGGGACCTGACGGAGGAGGCGAAGGCCGGGAAGCTCGACCCGGTCGTCGGACGGGCCGAGGAGATCGAGGAGACCGTCGAGATCCTGTCCCGCCGCTCCAAGAACAACCCCGTGCTGATCGGCGAACCGGGCGTCGGCAAGACCGCGATCGTCGAGGGCCTCGCCCAGCGCATCGTCGCCGGGGAGGTCCCGGACACCCTCAAGGACAAGCGGGTCGTCGCGCTCGACCTGTCCGCCATGGTGGCGGGCGCCCAGTACCGCGGACAGTTCGAGGAGCGGCTGAAGAAGGTCATCGAGGACGTCCAGCAGGCCCGCGGCGAGATCATCCTGTTCATCGACGAACTCCACACCGTGGTCGGGGCCGGCGCGACCGGCGAGGGCTCGATGGACGCCGGCAACATGCTCAAGCCCGCCCTCGCGCGCGGCGAGCTGCACGTGGTGGGCGCGACCACCATCGACGAGTACCGCAAGTACGTCGAGAAGGACGCGGCCCTCGAACGGCGCTTCCAGCCCGTGATGGTGCCGGAGCCCAGCGTCGAGGAGACGGTGCAGATCCTGGAAGGTCTGCGGGACGCGTACGAGGCGCACCACCAGGTCCGCTTCGCCGACGGCGCCCTGGCGGCCGCGGCGGAACTCTCCGACCGCTACGTCAGCGACCGCTTCCTGCCCGACAAGGCCATCGACGTCATGGACCAGGCGGGCGCCCGGGTGCGGCTGCGCAGCGCCGCCCGCTCCACGGAGGTCGTCGGCCGCGAGGACCGCATCGCCGAGCTGCGCCGCGAACAGGAGCAGGCCGTCGCCGCCGAGGACTACGACCGGGCGGGCGCCCTCAAGCGCCAGATCGCCGAGGCGGAGGGCGAACTCGCCGGCATCGAGGAGCGGCGCGAGGGCGTCGTCTCGGTCACCGCCGACGACATCGCGGACGTGATCTCCCGGCGCACCGGCATCCCCGTCTCCCAGCTGACGGCCGGCGAGAAGGAGCGGCTGCTCAGGCTGGAGGAGGAGATGCACGCCCGCATCGTCGGTCAGGACGAGGCCGTCGGCGCCGTCTCCCGGGCCGTGCGCCGCAACCGGGCCGGCATGGGCGACCCGAACCGCCCCGTGGGCTCCTTCCTCTTCCTCGGTCCCACCGGCGTGGGCAAGACGGAGCTGGCCAAGACCCTCGCCGAGCTGCTGTTCGGCGAGGAGAGCCGCATGGTCCGCTTCGACATGAGCGAGTTCCAGGAGAAGCACACCGTCGCCCGCCTCGTCGGCGCGCCCCCGGGATACGTCGGCTACGAGGAGGCGGGCCAGCTCACCGAGAAGGTCCGCCGGCAGCCCTACAGCGTGGTCCTGTTCGACGAGGTGGAGAAGGCCCATCCCGACGTCTTCAACACGCTGCTCCAGATCCTCGACGACGGGCGCCTCACCGACGCCCAGGGCCGCACCGTCGACTTCCGGCACTGCGTCGTCATCATGACCTCCAACATCGGCGCCCACCGCATCCTCGACCACAAGGGCGACGTCTCCGACCTCAAGGACGAGCTGATGGAGGAGCTGCGGACCAGGTTCCTGCCGGAGTTCCTCAACCGCATCGACGACATCATCGTCTTCCACGGCCTCACCGAGCAGGATCTCTCCCGGATCGTCGACCACCTGCTCGCCCAGAGCGAGCGGCGGGTGCACGCGCAGGGCATGACCCTGAAGGTCACGGAGGCCGCCAAGAAGCTGCTGATCGCCCACGGCCACCAGCCGGAGTTCGGCGCCCGCCCGCTGCGCCGCACCATCCAGGCCGAACTCGACAACCGCATCGCCGACCTGCTGCTGGGCGGCGAGGCCGATCCCGGCGACACCATCGTCGCCGACGTGGTCCAGGACTCCCTCCACTGCACGGTCACCAAGGGCGACGCCGCCGGGGCCGGGAAGGCGGACGAGGCATGACCGCCGTCGAGGAGACGATCGAGGTGGCGGTACCGGTGCGGGCCGCCTACGACCAGTGGACCCAGTTCAAGAGCTTCCCGAGGTTCACCGCCACCGTGCTCCGGGTCGAGCAGGTCAGGCCCGCCCTGACCCTGTGGGTGGTCGGCCGCGGGCCGGTGCGCCGCGAGTTCGCCATCGAGATCGTCGAGCAGGTGCCCGACTCGCACCTCGTCTGGCGCGGCCTCGGCCGCCGGCCCCGCCACCGGGGCGAGGTGCGGTTCCGGGCCGCCGGTGACGGGCGTACGGCCATCACGGTGCGCCTGTGGGTCGAGCCGCGCGGCCCCCTCGGCCTGCTCGCCGCCGTGCCCGGGGCGACGCGCCGGGTGGTGCGCCGGGAGCTGGCGAACTTCGGGACGTTCATCGAGGGCCACGGACAGGCAGGCGGGGGCTGGCGGGGAACCATCCGGGGCGGCCAGGTCCGGCCGCAGGAGCCGGAACCGCCGAGGAGCCGGGTCGCGGGCTGGCCGGTGGGCTGAATGCCGTAGGGCACAGGACGAACAGGGAACGAGAGGCGATCCTCGGATGAAGAAGCCCCCCAGGGAAGACCCCAGGGACGACTTGAAGGTCACGCCCCCCAAGACGTGGGCCGCGGGTGTCCCCGCCGTGGTGCACGCGCTGGAGTACTCCCTGGAGCAGGCCGGCCCGCAGGAGACCGCGGTGGACCTGCTGACGATGAACCAGGTCGGCGGCATCGACTGTCCGGGCTGCGCCTGGGCGGATCCCGCCCCGGGCCACCGGCACCGCAACGAGTACTGCGAGAACGGCGCCAAGCACATCAACGACGAGGCGACGACCCGGCGGATCACCGCCGAGTTCTTCCGCGCGCACCCGGTCTCCGACCTGGCCGACCGCTCCGACCTGTGGCTGAACCAGCAGGGACGGCTCACCGCGCCGATGGTCAAGCGGCCCGGCTCCGACCACTACGAGCCCATCAGCTGGTTCGACGCCCTCGGCCTGCTGGCCGACGAGCTGAAGACGCTCGGCACCCCCGACGAGGCGGTCTTCTACACCTCGGGCCGGGTCAGCAACGAAGCCGCCTTCGTCCTCCAGCTGTTCGCCCGCGCCTTCGGCACCAACAACCTGCCCGACTGCTCCAACATGTGCCACGAGTCCAGCGGCTTCGCCCTGCACGAGACCCTCGGCACCGGCAAGGGCACGGTCAGCCTCCAGGACCTCCACCACGCCGATCTGATCTTCCTGGTGGGGCAGAACCCCGGAACCAACCACCCACGGCAGTTGTCCGCGCTGGAGGAGGCGAAGCGCAACGGCGCCCGCGTCGTCGCCGTGAACCCGCTGCCCGAGGCCGGACTGATGCGGTTCAAGAACCCGCAGAAGGCCAGCGGCGTGATCGGACGCGGCGTACAGATCGCCGACCGCTTCCTCCACATCCGCGCCGGCGGCGACCTGGCCCTCTTCCAGGCGCTGAACCGGCTGCTCCTGGAGGCCGAGGACGCCCGCCCGGGCGAAGTCCTCGACCACGACTTCATCCGCGACAGCACCAGCGGCTTCGAGGAGTTCGCCGAGCACGCGCGCGGCGTCTCCTGGGCGGACGTGCTCACCGCGACCGGGCTGACCCGCGGCGAGATCGAGGACGTCCGCGACGACGTCCTGCGCAGCGAACGGGTCGTCGTCTGCTGGGCGATGGGCGTCACCCAGCACAAGCACGGCGTTCCCACCATCCGGGAGATCGTCAATTTCCTGCTGCTGCGCGGCAACCTCGGCCGGGCCGGAGCCGGCGCCTGCCCGGTGCGCGGTCACAGCAACGTCCAGGGCGACCGCACCATGGGCATCTGGGAGCAGATGCCCGACTCCTTCCTCGACGCCCTGCGCGACGAGTTCGGCTTCGATCCGCCGCGCGCCCACGGCCTGGACTCGGTGAACACCATCAGGGCGATGCGCGAGGGCCGCGTCAAGGTCTTCCTGGGCGTCGCCGGCAACTTCGTCCGCGCCGCCCCGGACAGCGCGGTCACCGAGGACGCGATGCGGCGCTGCCGCCTGACCGCCCACATCTCCACCAAGCTCAACCGGTCCCACGCGGTCTGCGGCGACACCGCGCTCATCCTGCCGACCCTCGGCCGCACCGAACGCGACCACCAGGCCGGCGGCGAGCAGTTCGTCACCGTGGAGAACTCGATGAGCGAGGTGCACACCTCCCGGGGACGGCTGAAGCCCGCGTCCCCGCTGCTGCTCAGCGAGGTCGCCATCCTGTGCCGGCTCGCCCGCCGCACCCTCGAGGACGGCCGCGCCGGCCTGCCGTGGGAGGAGTTCGAGGCCGACTACGGCGCCGTCCGCGACCGGATCTCCCGGATCGTGCCGGGCCTGCACGACTTCAACCGGCGCGTGGCGCGCCCCGGCGGCATCAGGCTGCCGAACCCGGTCAACGAGGGCGTGTTCCGTACCGGCACCGGCAAGGCACGCTTCACCGTCAACGCCTGCCAGATGCCGTACGTCCCCGAGGGCCACCTGCTGCTGCAGACCCTGCGCTCCCACGACCAGTGGAACACCGTCCCCTACACGCCCAACGACCGCTACCGGGGCATTCACGGCAGCCGCCGCGTGGTGCTCGTCAACCCGGCGGACCTGACCGCCCTCGGTCTGGCCGAGAAGGACCGGGTCGACCTGGTGAGCGTCTGGCACGACGACGCCGAGCGCCGCGCCGAGGGGTTCGAGGTGGTCCCGTACCCGACGGCACGCGGCTCCGCCGCCGCGTACTACCCGGAGACCCAGGTCCTCGTCCCACTGGACAGCGTGGCCGACATCAGCAACCAGCCCACCTCCAAGGCCGTCCTCGTCAGACTGGAACGGGCGGCGCCCACGGGGACCTGACCGCCGCATGCTGAGACGGCCGCCCGTGCGGGAATGACATGATCCACCGCTTCGTTGGCACCTGTCATGCCCGTATCTTCCGCACGGACCGCGGCCGCCCGCATGCCGCTCGCCGTCTACATCCTCGGCCTCTCCGTCTTCGCGCTCGGCACCAGCGAGTTCATGCTCTCCGGGCTGCTGCCGCCCATCGCCGAGGACATGGACGTGTCGATCCCGCAGGCCGGTCTGCTGATATCGGCGTTCGCGATCGGCATGGTGGTCGGCGCGCCCCTGCTCGCGGTCGCGACCCTGCGGCTGCCCCGGAAGACCACGCTGATCGCGCTGATCTCGGTGTTCGGCGTCGGCCAGGTCGCGGGCGCGCTCGCGACGTCGTACGAGATCCTGTTCGTCTCCCGGGTGGTCAGCGCGCTGGCCTGCGCCGGTTTCTGGGCCGTGGGCGCCGCCGTCGCCATCGCGATGGTGCCGGTCACCAGCCGGGCCCGTGCGATGGCCGTGATGATCGGCGGACTGTCGATCGCCAACGTGCTCGGCGTCCCCGCGGGCGCCTTCCTCGGCGAACACCTCGGATGGCGGTCCGCGTTCTGGGCGGTCGGCGCCGCCTCCGCCGTCGCCCTCGTCGGTGTGGTGACCCTCATCCCGCGCATCCCGCTGCCCGAGCGCCGCCCCCGGCTCAGGGGCGAGCTGGCGATCTACCGAGACCGTCAGGTCTGGCTGTCGATCGTGGTGACCGCGCTCGCCGCCGGCGGCGTGTTCTGCGCCTTCTCCTACCTGTCGCCGCTGCTCACCGACGTGGCCGGGCTCGCGGAGGGGTGGGTGCCCACCGTGCTGGCGCTGTTCGGGGTCGGCGCGCTGATCGGCACCACGATCGGCGGCCGGGTCGCCGACGCGCACCTGTTCGGCGTCCTGCTCTCCGGCATCACCGCCTCGACCGTACTGCTGGCCGCGCTGGCCCTGTTCGCGTCCAGCCCGGCCGCCGTGATCGTCCTTTCGCTGCTGCTCGGCGTCTCCGCGTTCTACACGGCGCCGGCCCTCAACGCGCGCATGTTCAACGTCGCCGGCGCCGCGCCCACCCTCGCGGGCGCGACCACCACCGCCGCGTTCAACCTCGGCAACACCGGCGGCCCCTGGCTCGGCGGCACCGTGATCGACGCCGACTTCGGATACGCCGCCACCGCCTGGGCGGGCGCGGCCATGACCGTCGTCGCGATCGGCTTCGTCGCCGTCTCGCTGCGCCTGCACAGCAGGTCGCGCATCGTGGCGGGCTCCCCGGCCGCCGAGCTTGCGGGCGCGGAGCGGAGCCGGCAGCGGGCGTGACCGGCCGCGGGGATCCGGCCCGGTGGCGGACCGCTCGACGGCGGTGACGTGGAAGGCGTCGATCCGGTGCCGGAGCCGCGCGGGCATGACCTGGCGCAGGGTGGTCAGGGCGCGTGCCGCACCGTCCTCGATGCCGGCCCCCGTGACGGCGGCGGTGCGCAGGGCGAGGGCGAGCGCGACCGCCTGTTCGTCGTCGAACAGCAGTGGAGGCAGATGTGTGCCGGCGTCCAGCCGGTAGCCGCCGTCGGGGCCCTTGACCGCCCTGACGGGGTAGCCCAGCTCGCGGAGCCGGTCCACGTCGCGGCGCAGGGTGCGCGGGCTGATGCCCAGCCGCTCCGCCAGCAGCGCGCCGGGCCAGTCCCGGCGCGCCTGGAGCAGCGAGAGCAGCGAGAGCAGCCGGGCGGAGGTTTTCTGCATGCCCGCCATGCTGCCCCGGATAGCGGCCACAACCTGACCGCTACCTGTTCCAGAGTGGGAACCACGGGATCCGAACGGGTCCCCGGGGCGGGCCCACCGACGTGGGGCGTCCGACCGTGTTGGCGACAGGCGAGGAGCCCATCGTGTCCGTCAGAGCAGTGACCCACCTGAATTTCCGGGGAGACGCCCGCGCGGCCCTCACCTTCTACGCGTCCGCGTTCGGCGGTGACGTGGCCGTGGTGACGTACAAGGACGCCGGAAGCGTCCAGGACCCCGCCGAGGCGGACCAGGTGATGTGGGGCCAGGTGTCCACCGCCGACGGCCCGTGCGTGATGGCCTACGACGTGCCCTCCGGCCTGCCGTGGAACCAGGGCGAGAACGCCTTCTTCGTCTCGCTCCGGGGCGACGGTGCCGACGAGATCGGCGCGTACTGGGAGAGGCTGGCCGAGGGGGCGACCGTGCTGCGGCCCCTGGCACCCGCCGAGTGGGCGCCGCTCTACGGCATGCTGCGCGACCGCTTCGGCGTCACCTGGGTCCTGGACGTCGTGAGCGGGTACCAGGCGTGAGGGTGCTCGACGCCCGGGCACTGGGCCGCGCGACCCTCGCCAGGCAACTGCTGCTCGACCGTGCGGACGCCCCGGTCCTGGACACCGTCGCGCACCTGGGCGGCCTCCAGGCGCAGGAGCCGCAGGAACCGTTCGTGGGGCTCTGGTCGCGGCTGCGGGGCTTCCGGCCCGCGGTGCTCTCCGACCTGCTGACCGGGCGTCGGGTGGTGCGCACCCACCTCATGCGGCGCACGGTCCATCTCGTCACCGCCGAGGACGCCCTCGCCTGGCGGCCCCGCCACGACGCCATGCTGCGCGGCCGCGTCCTCGGCACCTACCGCCGCGAACTCGACGGGGTCGACCTGGCCGAGCTGGCGGCGGCGGGGCGGGCCGTGATGTCCGACGGCGAGCCCCGCTCGATGGGTGACCTGGCGCGGGCGCTCGCCGACCGCTGGCCGGAACCGGGACCCCGGGCCCTGGGGGAGATGCTGGTCGCCGCGCTGATCCCGATGGTGCAGCTGCCCCCGCGGGGACTGTGGCGCACCCGGGCGGGCGTGCGCAACGCCCCGTTCACCGCCTGGCTGGGCCGCGACGCCGACCCACCGGCCCCGCCGGGCACCGACCCGGTCGGGGAGACGCTCGTACGGCGCTACCTCGCCGCGTTCGGCCCCGCCGCCTCGGCGGACCTGCGCGCCTGGTGCGGCCTCGCCGGACTGCCGGCCGCGGTCGCCGCCGTACGCGGGGAACTGGTCGCCTTCCGCGACGAACGGGGCCGGGAACTGCTGGACCTCCCCGAGGCCCCGCGCCCCGATCCCGGCACCCCCGCCCCGGTGCGGTTCCTGCCGGCGTTCGACAACGTGATCCTCGGCTACCAGGACCGGAGCCGGATCATCGACGACGAGCACCGGGGCCTGTCCGTCGCCGGAGCCCGCGTCGTCCTGGTCGACGGCCGGGTCTCCGCGACCTGGGCCGTCGAGGACGGCACGGTGAGCGTCACCCCGCTGCGCCGCCTCTCCCGGACGGACCGCGCGGAGGTCGCCGAGGAGGGGCGGGCCCTGGCGGCCTTCCTCTCCGACGGGGACGGCGACCGGGTCCGGGTCGGCGCGGCACCGCCCTGAGCGGCCGGCGGCCGGTGCCGCGCCCCGTCGTCAGGCCGCCACGACGTGGGCCACCACGCAGCTGACGTCGTCGGGACCACGGCGCCGTTGGCGAGCGTGACGAGTTCACGCACGGCCCGGCCGGGCTCCTCCGCCGGGTCCCGGCCGGCAGGGCAGAGCAGATGACTCTCCCCGGGCCGGACGTCGTGCAGCCGCATCCCGACGGTGGCGTCGGCGCCCCGGCCCGGGGCGCGTCGGAGGCAGCAGGCCCAATCGGTCATAGGGACGCAGTGCCTTCGGCGACAGCCGGGTCGCCCTCGCGAACGCCCCGAGGGTCAGCAGACCCATGCCCGTGCTCCCCGTACCGGGCCCGCCGCCCGGCTCCACCGATGCGTGGCCTCCCCCGAGGTGAAGGTCAACTGCCGCCGCCACCTCGATGGTCACGGATGTCGGCTGCCCGCGGCAACGGAATGCGGCGTACACGGATCTTCGTGATCTACACCCGGGGGAGAGGGGAACGGGGGAGCACTACACCCCTCGCAGTACGCCGGTCCAGCCCCAGGGTCGGATCAATTCGGAAAATCCCCGGGCGAGCATGGATGAGTACCCCGGTCAGCGCCTCGGCCTTCCCCCCATGTGCCGGGTCTTCGTCCTGCTCGTAACCCGACGGATTGGTCTCAGGTGGCTACGTTTCTCTATCGACTCGGCCGAAGGGCGTTCCGGCGCCGCGGCCTCGTCGCCCTCCTGTGGGTGGCCATACTCGTGGGCGCCGGTGTCGCGGCGTCCACCGCGCCCGCCCCGCCCGAAGACTCCTTCTCCATGCCCGGCACCGAGTCGCAGAAGGCGTTCGACCTGCTCGACGAGCAGTTCCCGGCCGCCAGTGCCGAGGGCGCCACCGCGCGGGTCGTGATCCGCGCCCCCGACGGCGAGAAGATATCCGGCCCGGCCGGCAAGGCCCAGGTCGAGGAACTGGTCACCGCTCTCGGGGACGGCCCGCAGGTCGCCTCGGTCGACGACCCGTTCAAGGCGAACGCCGTCAGCGAGGACGGCACCACGGCGTACGCCTCCGTGACCTACAAGGTCAACGCCATGGAACTGACCGACGAGGCCCGGGACGCGCTCACCAACGCCACCGACGACGCGCGCGAGGGCGGGTTCACCGTCGAGACCGGCGGCGACGCGGTCATGGCCGAGCAGGAGATGGGCGGCACCGCCGAACTGATCGGCATCGGCGTCGCCGCGATCGTGCTCCTGCTGACCTTCGGCTCACTGGTCGCGGCCGGCATGCCGCTGCTCTCGGCGATCATCGGGGTCGGGATCGGCATCTCCGCGATCGGGGCGCTCGGCAGCACGCTGGAGCTGTCCGCCACCACCTCCACCCTGGCCATGATGATCGGCCTCGCGGTCGCCATCGACTACGCCCTGTTCATCGTCTCCCGCTACCGCGCGGAGATCGCCGAGGGCCGCACCCCCGAGGACGCCGCGGGACGCGCCGTCGGCACCGCGGGTTCCGCCGTGGTCTTCGCCGGACTCACCGTCGTCGTGGCCCTGGCCGGCCTCGCGATCGTCAACATCCCGATCCTCACCAAGATGGGCCTGGCCGCCGCCGGCACCGTCGGCATCGCCGTACTGATCGCGCTCACCCTCACCCCGGCGCTGCTCGGCTTCGCCGGCCGCAAGGCGCTCAGCCGCAAGGACCGCAAGGCGGCCGCCACGGAGCGGACCGTCCCCGCCAAGCCCAAGCTCGGCACCCGCTGGGCCCGGTTCGTCCTGCGGCGTCCGGTGACCGTGCTGCTGACCGCGGTCCTCGGCCTCGGCGTGATCGCCGTGCCGGCCGCCGGCATGGAGCTGGGCCTGCCCGACGAGGGCAGCTCGGCACCGGACACCACGCAGCGCAAGGCCTACGACATGCTGTCCGACTCCTTCGGCGCCGGGTTCAACGGCCCGTTGATGGTGACCTACGACGGCAGGGAAGCTGACGACCCGCAGGCCGCCGTCGACAGCGTCCGCGAACGGATCACCGGCCTCGGCGAGGCAGCTGCCGTCACTCCGGCCAGGTTCAACGAACAGGGCGACACCGCCGTCCTCACCGTGGTGCCCAAGACCGGTCCGAGCGACGCCGCCACCGAATCGCTGGTCCGTGACATCCGCTCACTGTCCGGCGACATCGAGGCCGACACTGGCGGCACCATGCTCGTCACCGGAGCGACCGCGATGACGATCGACTTCTCGCAGACCCTGGACGACGCGCTCATCCCGTACCTGGCACTGGTCGTCGGACTCGCCTTCCTGCTGCTCATGCTGGTGTTCCGCTCGATCCTCGTCCCGCTCAAGGCCGCCCTGGGCTTCCTGCTGTCGGTCGCCGCGGCGCTCGGCGCGGTGGTCGCGGTCTTCCAGTGGGGCTGGCTCGCGGACGTCTTCGGGGTGGACCAGCCGGGCCCGATCATGTCGATGATGCCCATCTTCATGATCGGCGTGGTCTTCGGCCTCGCGATGGACTACGAGGTCTTCCTCGTGACCCGCATGCGGGAGGCGTACGTCCACGGATCGTCCGCCGCCGACTCCGTCACCACCGGCTTCACCCACGGCGGCCGGGTGGTCGCGGCGGCCGCGATCATCATGATCAGCGTCTTCTCCGGCTTCATCATGGAGAACGACGACATGATCAAGATGATGGGCTTCGGCCTCGCCATCGCCGTGCTCTTCGACGCCTTCGTGGTCCGCATGGCCATCGTGCCCGCGGTGCTCGCCCTGCTCGGCACCAAGGCGTGGTGGCTGCCCAAGTGGCTGGACCGCCTCCTGCCGAACGTCGACGTGGAGGGCGAGAAGCTGCACAAGGAGCTGGGCGACACACCGCCGCCCGCGGAGCCCGCGCGCGAGCCGGAGACGGCCGGGGTCTGACCCCGCGCGTCCCGCGCGTCACGCGTGCGGCCCCGGTGCCCGGACGTCCGGGCACCGGGGCCGCACGCGTCGCCTCAGAGGTCCCGGGCGGCGTCGGTGAGCGCCTCGTCGAGGACGGCCACGCCGCGGGCGATCTCCTCGTCGCTCGCCGTCAGCGGCGGCGCGATACGGAAGATGCCGCCCATTCCCGGGAGCTGGACGATGTTCATGTGCAGCCCCAGCTCGTAGCAGCGCCGGGTGACGGCGGCGCCCAGCCGGTCGGCTCCGCCGTCACCGAGCACGTCGTCCCCGACCAGTTCCATGCCGAGCAGCAGCCCCCGGCCGCGGACGTCGCCGACCACCTCGTGCCGCTCGGCGAGCCGGTCGAGGCCGTCCCGCAGCATGCCGCCGAGCCGCCGCGCACGCTCGTCGAGCCGGTCGCGCACCAGGATGTCGAGGACGGTGTTGCCGACGGCGGCCGGCAGCGGGTCGTTGACGTGGGTGGTGAAGAACAGGAATCCGCGTTCGTGCGCCCGCCGCTCGATCTCCGCGCCGGTCAGCACGGCGGCCAGCGGCAGCCCCGCGCCGAGCGTCTTGGACAGCGTCAGGATGTCCGGCACCACGCCGTCGTGCTGGAAGGCATACCAGTCGCCGGTGCGGCACAGCCCGGTCTGTGCCTCGTCCAGGATCAGCAGCATGCCCCGCTCCCGGCACTTGTCCGCCAGCGCGGCGAGATAGCCCGGCGGGAGTTCGACGACGCCGCCCGAGGAGAGGATCGGCTCGACCAGGCACGCCGCGAGACTGCCCACCGACTGGGCGTCGATCATCTCGAAGCCCAGGTCGAGCTGGCGGCGCCAGTCCAGCTCGCCGTCCGCGCCGACTACGGAGGGGCGGTGGCGGTCCGGCACCGGCAGCGCGAAGTTGCCGGGTGCCGCCGGGCCGTAGCCCTTGCGGCCGGCGCTGTAGGTGGCGTTCGCGGCGGCCTGGGTCATGCCGTGCCAGGACCGGGCGAAGGAGACGATCTCGTGCCGCCCGGTGACGAGCTTCGCCATCCGCACGGCGGCCTCGTTCGCCTCCGCCCCGGTGGTCAGGAGCAGCGCCTTGTCCAACGGCTCGGGCAGCGTCCCCGCCAGCCGCCGGGCCAGCTCGACGACCGGCCGGCTGAGCATGCCGCTGTGCAGGTGGTCGAGGTGGGCGACCTGCTCGCGCACGGTCGAGACGATCGCCGGGTGGGAGTGGCCGAGGATGGCACTCATCTGACCCGAGGTGAAGTCCAGCAGTTCACGACCGCTCTCGGTGAAGACGGAGGTGCCCGCGGCCCGGACGACGACCTCCGGCGAGAACGGTGCGTGGCCGGAGTAGCGGATGAGGTGGCGCCCCGGATCGGTGCCGGGAGTCTCGGAAGGCATGCGACCGACGGTAGGGACGCACCGCTGCGCGTGTCCATCGCACAGTTTCGACGCTGCTGTACGTCATCACCATACAATCGCGGCGTGCTCAACTCGGGACGGCTGCACCTCCTCGGCCTGCTGGACACGCTCGGTACCGTCCGCGCGGTCGCCGACACACTGCATCTGAGCGCGTCGACGGTCTCCCAGCAGCTGGCGGTGCTGGAGACGGAGACCCGGTGCCGGCTGATCGAGCGGACCGGTCGGCGGGTGCGGCTCACACCGGCCGGGCTCCTGCTGGCCCGACGGGGCCGGGAGATCCTCGACCGGATGGCCGAGGCCGAGGCGGAACTGCGGGCCCTGAACGACGAGCCGATCGGCACCGTCCGGCTCGGCGTGTTCCAGAGCGCGATCTACAGCCTCGCGGTCCCGGCGGCGACCCGCCTGGCCACCACCCACCCGCACCTGCACGTCGAACTCGTCGAGATGGAGCCGCACGAGAGCGGACCCGCCCTGCGCTCGGGCGAGGCCGACGTCATCGTCACGACCACCGACTACACCGGCCTCTCCTGGGGCGCGGACCTCGACATCGTCTCGCTGGGCAGCGACTCGGTCGTGCTGGTCCTGCCCGTGGGCCACCCGCTGGCCTCCCGCGCGGCGGTGAACCTCGCGGCCTGTGAGGAGGAGACCTGGGCGTGCGACCGGCCCCAGTCGTACATGGCGGACCTGACCCTGCGGCTGTGCCGCGAGGCGGGGTTCGAACCCCGGGTGGCCTGCCGCTTCAGCAACTACCTGATGCTGCTGCGGCACGTCGAGACGACGGGATCGATCGCCCTGCTGCCCGCCCTGGCCGTCACACCGGAACACGCCGTCCTCACCCGGCGGCTCAGCCCGGCGGTGCACCGCAACGTCGTCGTCGTGGTACGCCGGGGCACCCCCCGGCGCGCAGCGGTCGGCGCGGTCATCGCCGCGCTCCGCGACCACCCCGAGATTCCGGCCCTCGCCGCCCCGCGACCCGTCCCCGAGCGACGCGGCGACCGCCCGTGAAGGCCGCGAGCCCGCGTGGTCACGCGGCGGGTATCCGCCGGTGGATGTCCTCGATCATCATCCGCACCGAGGATTCGAAGACCTCGGCCTGATGCTCGCCGAGGAAGCCGGTGTGCCCGAACACCTCCAGGACGACCAGGCCGTGCAGGTGGCCCCACGCGCTCAGGAAGAGCGACGTCGCGGCGGGCGGCAGGCTCCCCTGGGCGTTCGCGGGGAGGAGGGCCAGCCGCTCCTGGAACGGGGACGAGAGGGGCGGGACCTCGGCCGCGGCCAGCTGCGCCGTGGTGAAGCCGTCGAACAGCTCGCGCTGGAAGATCGCGCCCATGCGGCGGACGGCCTGGGTGGTCGGTCCTTCGGCCGGTGCTGCGTAGTACCTGAGCGGCGTCCCGTAGAGGAGCTGGAATCGCTCGGGATGGGCGACGCCCCAGTCGCGGTACGTCCGCGTCACCAGCAGCAGGCGCGGGGTGGACGCGTCCTCGGCCTCGCTGCCGGCGGCTGTCTGCAACGCGTCGGCCAGATCGTCGTAGGCCTTGGCGACGAGGGCCGTCACGAGGGCGTCCCGGTTCGGGAAGTAGTGGTAGAGCGCCTGCACCGTCATCCCGAGGCTGCGGGCGACCGCCCGCAGGGACAGGGCCGCGGGTCCGTGCAGGCCGATGTGTTCCTCGGCGGCGTCCAGGATCTCCCGGGCCGCCGCGGCCCGGCGCCGCTCGCGCAGTGAGGGGGAGGGCGGTGTGGGTCGCTCGGTGGGCATGGGGCGACCCTACGGCGCCGGTGCCTGATGGCACATCAAGAATCCGAACACTGTCAGGGAGATCTCAAGCTGCCAGGTCCCGGACGTCCGCTAGGAGCCCGCGGAGGCGGCCCCCTCGGCACCGGCCTCCCCGGCCGGCCGGAACTCCACGGCCACGACGCCGTCGACGCTCCTGCAGTGCTCCAACAGCGCCGGCGCGGACACATGGCCCGGCAGCCGCCCGCTGAGCACGACGTGCCCGTGGGCCACGTCCACCTGCACCGACGACGGGGCCAGTCCGAGCGCCTTGACCAGGGCCTCCTCGATGATCTCGGTGCGGATGGCCCGGTCCGCGCGCAGGAAGACCCGCAGCAGGTCACTCCTGCTGACCACTCCGATCAGCCGCCCGTCGGCGTCGACGACCAGCAGCCGCTTGATGCCGTGCCGCGCCATCAGCCGGGCGGCGTCGACGACGCTCCAGTCCTCCTGCGCGCACAGCGGGGGAGAGGTCATCAGCCCTGCCGCGTCGGTGGCGGACGCCTTGCGCCCCGCCGACCGGGACCACTCCTCGTACCCGGCGGAACCGTCGGGTTCCGCGCCCCACATCTTCTGGAGGAGGTCCGCCTCCGACACCACCCCCACGGGGCGGTTCTCCTCGTCGACCACCGGGACGGCCGTGATGTCGTACTCCAGCAGCAGGTGGGCGATCTCCTTGAACGGTGTGCCGTGCTGGACGCGGATCACGGCGTCGCTCATCAGGTCGCGCACCTTCTGGTGTTTCATGAAGGGTCTTCTCCTCCGCTGCCGGCCCGAGTCGGCCGGCGTCCGTCCTTCTTACCTGTGCGAACGTGCCGCCCGCCCCCCGAGTGCCCTCCTCTCAGGCACGGGGACTGATCAGGAGCAGCGCGATGTCGTCTTCGGGGGCCGGCGCGTGCCGTATGAGGGTGTCGGCCATCTCGTCGAGGTCGGCCGGATCACCGGCCTCGAGGAGCCCGGCGAGGGCTGCTATCGCGTCGTCGAGGTCGACCCCGGGAGCCTCGACGAGCCCGTCCGTGTAGAGCGCGAGCACGCTGCCCGGCGGGAGCGGGAACTCCAGCGGCGAGTAGAGGGTGTCCGGCTCGATGCCGAGCAGCAGGCCGGGAGGCGCCCGCAGGGGTTCCATGCGCCCGTCGGCGTGGCGTATCAGGGGCGGCGGATGACCGGCCAGGGCCACGCAGGCGCGGTGCGTGGCGAGGTCGAGGTGGACGTAGGCGCAGCTGGTGAACAGGCCGGGGTCCAGGTCGGTGAGCAGCCGGTTGGTGCGGGCCAGTACGTCGTCGGGGGGCGCCCCGGCGGTGGCGTGGGCGTGCACGGCCGTGCGGACCTGGCCCATGAGCGCGGCGGCGTCCACGTTGTGGCCCTGCACGTCGCCGATGGTGGCGCCCGCCGTGTGCTCGTCGAGGCGGATGAGGTCGTAGAAGTCGCCGCCGACACCCAGGCCACTGGCGGCCGGAAGGTAGCGGGCGGCGACGTTCAGCCGGGGCACGCGGGGCAGGGTGTGCGGCAGCAGGGCGGACTGGAGGCGGTGGGCGAGGTGGTGCTTGGCGTCGTAGAGACGGGCGCGCTCCAGGGCCTGTCCGACCAGCCCCGCGAGTGAGGTGAGCGCGGCCCGCTCACCGGGCGGGAAGACGTGCGGCCGCGCGTAGGCGAGGAGCAGGGACCCGATGGGGCGGCCGGACGCGATCAGCGGGAGTACCGCCCACGCGGCCATGCCGTCCGCGTGCACGGTGGCCGGGTAGGCCTCGCGGAGTTCGTCGAAGGTCGTCCAGAACCCCGGGACACCGGTGGCCATGACGTCCACGCCGGGAATGGCCGAGTCGAGAGGGAGGGCGTCGTACTTCTCCAGGAGTTCGGCGCGGAATCCGCGCTGGCCGACGATCTTCAGCCGGCCGTCCTCCGGGGTCATCACCACCATGGCCTGGGCGCCGAGCGCCGGAAGCAACTGGTCCGCGGTCTGCTCGACCACGTCCTGCACGGCCACGGCCTCGGTCAGGGTGGAGGCCAGGTGCATCAGGTGGTAGAGCACGGTGGCGCGGCTGGGGCCCGCGGTCGGCACCGACCGGGCCTCGGGGCCCTCCTCACCCGAGCCGCCGCGGGCGACGCGGACGCTGAGGCCGGTGGCGTCCGGGTACAGCTCGAAGGCCAGCCAGGTGTCCGGCGGCCGCAGCACGGTGAAGGCCTGCGGAAGGCGGCTGACCAGCGCGGCCCGGTAGCGGTCCTCGACGTGCGGGACGTCCATCCAGGGCAGCGCCTCCCACGGCAGGGCACCCACCAGGTCGGCCCGGTCGGCGCCGAGCAGCGCGGCCGCGCCCGGGGTGACGAAGGTGACGCGCCCCTCCAGGTCCAGCGCACAGGACCCGCCCGGCAGGCGGTCCACGAACGCGGACCGCGCCGCCGCCTCGAACGGGGCCGGGGTGCGGGGGGTGGGCGGCCGGAGCACCCGGGGCCGGTCCGCGATCACCAGCGGCCCCTCACGGTCCACCTCCTCCTGGACGATGCCGCCCAGACGGCGGCAGCCCTCCTCGATGACCTCGCGTTCGTCCGCGGTCAGCCGCGCCCCGTGGTCCCCGGACCACAGCAGCACCAGCCCGCCCCGGACGGCGGTGTCCGAGACGAGCGGGGCCGCCGCGAGCGCGAAGTCGTAGGGCAGCACGAGCGCGGCCCGTGGATACAGGCGGGCCATCTCCTCCCGGCCGCTGCCCCACACCAGTCGCCGCTCGCGTACGGCGTCCGCCACGGGCACGGGATCGGCCAGTCCGACCCGACGCCACGGAGCGGCCACCTCCTGGGGGACCCCCGCGACCAGAACCTGCCACAGGGCGTCGTCGCCCGGCGGCAGTACGTACAGCAGTCCCCCATAGGCGCCGCTGTCCCGCACCACGGCGGCCATCGCGGAATCCATCAGCCGACCGCCCGGCCCCACCACCGCGGGACCGCCCGACGCCGGCCGGACCGCACATCACGCATATGAGGACACTACGCCCGTACCGCCGCGACGGCATGCGAGAGGTTCAGTGGCCGTGCCCGTGCCCCCGGGACCGGCGCTTCACGTACAGGCGGCCGTCCCTCGGCCCGGTCCACTCCAGGCGCACCACCCCGGGCACGGCGGCGTCGTCGACGCGCGACGGGTCGGCCCAGTACCCGAAGTTGGGGTTGCGGAAGAACGTCGCCCACAGGTCTCCGCGGCGGTCGGTGAAGAAGTTGTTGTGCCCCGCGCCCACCCCCGCGGTCCACCGCTCGGAGTACGGCCCCTCGAAGCGGTCCGAGACGGCGACGACCGCGTCGTACTGGTACTGCGTGCGGCCCGTGCCGGGCGGGTCGTAGGCGTACCGCGTGCTGCCGTCGGCGTTGCGTGACGTACGGTCCCACGCGGCGTGGACCAGGTAGTACCTGCCCCTGTACTTGAACACGTACGCGCCCTCGAGGTACGGCTCGGGGGAGTAGGGCGTCTGCCGGAACCGCGGCAGGTCCGTGGCCGGGACGATGTCCTCCATGTCGTCCCGGAACCTGGCGTACAGGTCGTTGTGGAGGACGAGCCACGCGTCGTCGCCCTCGGAGTAGAGACTGCCGTCGATGTGGTGGTAGGCGCCGGGCTCGATGAACGAGGGGCCGCCGATGAACGAGTCGCCGAAGGGCTTCTCCCGATTGCCCTCGACCAGCCGGTACGGGCCCTCCACGCCGCCCTCGCTGACCAGCATGAACGAGCCGACCTTGCGGGAGTGGTCGCCCATGCAGGCGACGATGTACCAGGTGCCGCGGAAGTGGTGCAGCTCCGGGGCCCAGGCCTGGCCGCGCTTGCCGAACCGGTCGTCGTACCAGTACTCCTGCCACGGGGCCACGACGGTGCGCCCGGGCCGGTTCTCGCCGGCGAACTCGGGCGACCACACCTTGCCCTTCTCGGCGCCCGGCCGGATGCCGGTCGTGTCGGCGAGGCGCCACGGGCCCCTGAGGGACGGCGCCAGCCACACGAAGATCCCGTCGTTCCACGGGGCGGCGGCCTCCAGCCAGGGCACCCGGGTGGTGCCGGTGGCCACGTAGACCGTACGGCCGCCGACGTCGAAGCAGTTGACGTACGTGTCCCGCATCCAGACCGTGCCGCGCTCCTCGTCGCGGGGCCGCAGCTCCAGCGGGAGGACGAACGAGTTGTCCTCCCGCGGCCACAGGTCCTCCCTGGTGTCCGCGAGGCCGTACGGCGCGGGGTCGGGCCAGTTCGGCGGATATCTCCGCGCCGCGCCGTGCGCCGGGTCCGGGGCCGCCTGTGCGGCGCCGGCGGGGAGGGCGAACGCCGCCCCGAGACCGGCGGCGCCGGCCAGCAGGGAACGTCGGTTCGGGCCGTTCTCGGCAGGGGTCATCAGTGGCGCTCTCCTTCGTCGTGTCCGTCCGAGGGGTGCGGCACAGCATGCGAACGCCCGCACATTTACGTCAACAGGGCGGACGAATAAAGGAGAAACTGGAGCCCATTCAGGACTTGCCCCACCAGGCATTGTGAACGCTCCATTGCATCTTTCTGTCGGAGTGTTGACGGAATAATCGGGCCTCCCTACCTTGACCGGCATGCAGATGCCCAGCGGAGTGCACGCACTGGTCAGGCGGACCCACGAAGAGCGCGTGATGCGTGCGCTGCAGGAGAACGGCGCCATGAGCCGCGGCGAGATCGCCCGGGTCGTGGGCCTCTCCCGCACCACCCTGTCCGAGATCACCGGCCACCTCCTGCAACGGGGGGCGATCGTCGTCGTGGACACCGACGCCTCCCGGCGCGAGGGCAGCGGCCGGCCGGCCGAGCGTCTCGCCCTCGATCCGGCGTCGGCCCAGTTCATGGGGGTCGACTTCGGGCACCGGCGGGTGCACGTCGTCGTCGCCGACGCCTCGCACGAGATCATGGTCTCGGGCTCCGTCCGGTACGAGGACACCGCGGCCTGGCGGACCCGGACCGAGCTGGCCCTCGGGCTGGTCGACCGGCTGAGCAGCGAGGCCGGGGTGCACTACGGCGCGTTGCAGGGCATCGGCATCGGCGTGCCGGGCCCCTACCCGGCGCCCGACGGGGCCGCCTGGCCGCGCGCCACCGCCGGCACCACGGTGCTCCGGCCCGCCCCGGAGGGCGTCGACGTGGCCTTCGCCGAACGCTTCGACGCACCGGTGATCGTCGACAACAACACCCGGCTGGCCGCCCTCGCCGAGGCGATCAGTGGCGCCGACAGCGTCGCCGACCTGGTGTACGTCCGTCTGTCGGACGGCGTCGGCGGCGGACTGGTCGTCGGCGGCCAGCTGGTGACCGGCTCCTCGGGGCTGGCCGGCGAGCTGGGACACGTGACCGTGGAACCGGCCGGCCGGCCCTGCCGGTGCGGCAAGCGCGGCTGTCTGGAGACGGTGGCCTCGGTGCCCGGGATCCTCGCCGCCTGCTGGGAGTTCGGCCTGCGGCTGGAGGACCTCGACGATCTGGCGGCCGCCGTGAGCCGCGCCCACCCGGTCGTGGACCGGGTGCTGCGGGAGGCCGCCGGCGCGCTGGGCCGGGTCGTCGGCGCGGCCACCATGATGCTCAACCCGGCGAAGGTCGTCATCGGCGGCGAGATCACCCGGCTGGCGCCCGTGATCGTCGAACAGGTCGCCGCCACCCTCGCCGCCGAGATCTTCCCGACCGCCTCGGCCGGTCCCGTCGTCGCCGCGGCGCGGCTGTCGGACGACGACGGCGCCCTGGGCGCGCTGGCGGCGGTCTTCCACAGCTCCCCCCTCCTGGCGAGGTATCCCGAAACCGCCGACGTGAAGGGCCGTGCCGATGCACCCGACTCCGCCACCGAAGGAGCCGCCCATGTCCGTCCTTGACAAGCGGGGCGCCGACCCGGGGCACCCCCTGCCCGGGCAGCGGCCCGGAGCCCCGCCCGGCGCCGGCGGGGAGGTCACCGGAGCCGCGCCCGGACGTGCGCGGACCGGCGGGCGCGGACAGACCCTCGTCCTGAACGCCGTGTCCGTCGCGGCCGGCATCGCCCTCTGGTGGGCCGCCGCGTCGGCCGGCTTCAAACTGCCCACGCCACCGGAGGTCGTCTCCCGGGCCGGAACGCTGATCGGCGACGGAACCCTGGCCGACGACGCCCTGGCCAGCCTCACCCGGGTCCTGACCGGTTTCGCCCTCGGCACGGCCGTGGCCGTCCCCGTGGGCTTCCTGATGGGCTGGTACGGGATCGTGCGGGGTCTGGTCGAACCCTGGATCCAGTTCTTCCGCACCATCCCGCCCCTGGCCATCATCCCGCTGGCCGTGGTCGCCATGGGCATCGACGAGACCCCGAAGATCTTCGTCATCTTCCTCGCCGCGTTCCTGGCCTGTGTGATCTCGACCTTCCAGGGCGTGGTGAACGTCGACCGCACGCTGATCGACGCCGCCCGGGTGCTGGGCGCCAAGGACGCCACGATCTTCGCCCGCGTCGTCGTGCCCGCCTCGACGCCCTTCATCCTCGTCGGCATGCGGGTCGGACTGGGCTCGGCCTGGGCCACCCTGGTCGCCGCGGAACTCATCGCCGCCCAGCAGGGCCTCGGCTACCGCATGCAGAACGCCCAGCTCTACTACGACCTGCCGACCATCTTCGTCGGACTCATCTCGATCGGGATCCTCGGTCTCCTCATGGACCGCGTCCTCCTCCTCGCCGAACGCAGGCTCACCCGATGGCAGGAACGCCGATGACCAGCAAACCGGCCAAGATATCCGTCCAGGGCGTCACCAAGACCTTCGCGCTGGGCCGGGAGACCTTCACCGCCCTCGACGACGTCTCGATCGACATCGCCGACCACGAGTTCGTCACCGTCGTCGGCCCCTCGGGCTGCGGCAAGAGCACCCTGATGAACATCCTCGCCGGTCTGGAGACCCCCACGGCGGGCCGCGCGCTGGTCGACGGGGTGCCCGTCTCCGGGCCCGGCCCCGAACGCGGGGTCATCTTCCAGCAGTACGCCCTCTTCCCCTGGCTGACCGTGCGGCAGAACGTCGAGTTCGGCCTCCGGACCACCGGCGTCCCCAAACGCGAACGGCGCGCCCGTGCCGAGCACTTCATCGAACTGGTCGGCCTGGAACGCTTCGCCGACGCCCTGCCCAAGACGCTGTCCGGCGGCATGCGCCAGCGCTGCGCCATCGCCCGCGCCTACGCCGTCGACCCCTCGATCCTGCTGATGGACGAACCCTTCGGCGCCCTCGACGCGCTCACCCGGGTCACCCTCCAGGAGCAGCTGCTGCGGACCTGGAGCCAGGACAGGCGCACGGTGCTGTTCATCACCCACGACGTCGACGAGGCCGTGTTCCTGGCCAACCGCGTGATCGTCATGGCGGCCCGTCCCGGGCGGGTCTACGACGTCATCGAGGTCGACCCCGCCCTCGTGCGCGACGAGGCGTTCCGGCTCAGCCCCGAGTTCGCCGCACTGCGCAACCGGGTGTGGCACTCCGTCTACCACCAGGAAGGCCGCACCGCCGCCCTTCCCGGTGCCCACTCCCCGACGTCATGACCCGGAAGGGACGCACCTCCATGCCCACCACGCCCACCCGCAGGCGCCTCACCGCCGCCCTGGCCGGCGCGGCAGCGCTGGCGCTGCTCGCCGCGTGCGGCGACGGATCGTCCTCCGGCGCCTCCGGCGACAAGGTCCGCTTCGGCTACATCAACGACTTCAACGGCGCCAGTCTGATCGCCATCGCCGAGGCCAAGGGCCTGTGGAAGAAGCACGGCCTCTCCGCGGAGAGCAAGGTCTTCACCAACGGGCCCCTCCAGATCCAGGCCCTCGGCACGAACAACCTCGACTTCGGCTACATAGGCCCCGGCGCCATGTGGCTGCCCGCCTCCGGCCAGGCCAAGGTCGTCGCCATCAACACGCTCGGCAACTCCGACCGGGTCCTCGCCCAGCCGGGCATCACCTCGATGCGACAGCTCGAGGGCAAGACCGTCGCCGTGCCCGAGGGCACCTCCGGCGACATGATCCTCTCCCTCGCCCTGGAGAAGGCCGGGATGACCAAGAAGGACCTGAAGGTCGTCCCGATGGACCCGTCCACCATCGTCTCCGCCTTCTCCTCCAAGCAGGTCGACGCGGCGGGCTTCTGGTACCCCGCCGCGGCGACCATCAAGAAGCAGGTGCCCGACCTGGTCGAACTCGCCAAGAACGCCGACTTCGAGCAGGACATCTCCTTCCCCACCGCGTTCGTGGCGAACAACAAGCTGGTCGCAGAGGAGCCGGACAGGACCAAGAAGGTCCTCGCGGTGCTGCGCGAGGCCATGGCCTTCCGCGCCGACCACACCGACGAGGCGATCCGGCTCACCGCGGACAAACTGAAGATCCCCGCCGACCAGGTCGAGGCCGACGCCGCGAACAACAAGGTGCTCGGCGTCGCGGAACTCGACAGGCTGACCCGCGACGGCACCGTCGACACCTGGCTGGAGGGCATGAACGACTACTTCGTCGACACCGGCAAGCTGAAGAAGCCCGTCGACCCGAAGACCTACTACACCGGTGACCTCTTCACGGGAGCGGGCCAGTGACCCGGGCGGGCACGTCCCGGAAGAACATCCTCTTCCTCATGACCGACCAGCACCGGACGGACACGCTCGGCGCCTACGGCAACGCTCTGGCCCACACCCCGGTACTGGACGAACTGGCCGCCACGGGAACCCGGTTCGACCGCTGGTACACACCCACCGCGATCTGCACCCCGGCCCGGGCCAGTCTGCTGACCGGCCAGGCCCCCTTCCGCCACAAGCTCCTCGCCAACCACGAACGCAACGTCGGCTACCTGGAGGACCTGGCCGAGGAGCAGTTCACCTTCTCCGGGGCGCTGCGCGAGCGGGGCTACAACTGCGGCCTCATCGGCAAGTGGCACGCCGGCAGCCGGCGCACCGCCGCCGACTACGGCTTCGACGGTCCCGAACTCCCCGGCTGGCACAACCCCGTCGACCACCCCGACTACCTCGCGTACCTCGCCGAACGCGGACTGCCGCCGTACGAGATCGGCGACCGGATCCGCGGCACCCTGCCCAACGGCGGCCCCGGCAACCTGCTGGCGGCACGGCTCCACCAGCCGGTCGAGGCCACCTTCGAGCACTACCTGGCCACCCGGGCCATCGAGACGCTGGAACGGTACGCGGCGGACACCCGCGCACACGACCGGCCGTTCTTCCTCGCCCTGCACTTCTTCGGCCCCCACCTGCCGTACATCCTCCCGGACGAGTACTTCGACCTGGTCGACCCCGCCGACGTGGAGCTGCCGCGGTCCGTGGCCGAGACGTTCGAGGGCAAACCCCCGGTCCAGCGCAACTACAGCGCGCACTGGACCTTCGACACGATGCCGATCGAGACCACCCGCAAACTCATCGCGGTCTACTGGGGTTACGTGGCGCTCATCGACATGGAGATCGGCCGGGTCATGGCGGCCATGGAACGGCTCGGGCTGGTGGACGACACCGCGGTGTTCTTCACCTGCGACCACGGGGAATTCACCGGCGCCCACCGGCTGCACGACAAGGGCCCGGCGATGTACGAGGACATCTACCGCACGCCCGGCC
This sequence comes from Streptomyces sp. NBC_01723, assembly GCF_036246005.1. Taxonomy (NCBI): domain Bacteria; kingdom Bacillati; phylum Actinomycetota; class Actinomycetes; order Kitasatosporales; family Streptomycetaceae; genus Streptomyces; species Streptomyces sp. NBC_01723. The sequence goes on along the minus strand of NZ_CP109171.1, from coordinate 477,182 downwards.
TGGTCCGGGTGCCGGGCGCGCCCGGCGGCCAGGTCCGCGACGAGTTCGTCAGCCTCCTCGACTGCACCGCGACCATCCTCGAACTGGCGGGCGCCGACCCGAAACCCGCCGTCGACTCCCGCAGTCTGCTGCCCCTGGTACGGGGCGAGGCGGCGGACTGGGGCGAGGACATCGTCTGCGAGTTCCACGGCCACCACTTCCCGTATCCGCAGCGCATGCTGCGCGAGGACCGGTACAAGCTCGTCGTCAACCCCGACTCCGTCAACGAGCTGTACGACCTGCGCACCGACCCGGACGAACTCCAGAACGTCTACGCCCATCCCGAGCAGGCGGAGGTCCGCACCCGCATGATGCGCCGGCTGTACGGCGTCCTGCGCGAGCGCGGTGACAACTTCCACCACTGGATGACGTCGATGTACGACGTCGGCGAGGTCGCGTACGACCCCACCCTGAGCGGGCTCGACGAGTCCACCTACCGGTCGTAGCAGGCCCGCGACCCCTGGGAGGAACATGACCAGCGATCACCGCCCGTGCTGCGCCCCCGCCGCGGCACCCGCCGCCCCGGTCGCCCCGCCCCTGTCCGGGCCGGCCGGCCGGGCGCGCTCGACGCGGGGGCAGGTGCTGCTGCCGGGCGGTGTGTTCGCGATGGGGGACGCCTTCGGCGAGGGGTATCCGGCCGACGGCGAGACACCGGTGCACACGGTGCGTCTGCCGCCCTTCCGCATCGACGAGACCGCCGTCACCAACGCCCGCTTCGCCGCCTTCGTCAAGGCGACCGGGTATGTGACCGACGCGGAACACCACGGTTCCTCCGCGGTCTTCCACCTCGTGGTCGCCGCCGCGTCCGCTGACGTGCTCGGCAACGCCGTGGGAGCCCCCTGGTGGATCAACGTGCGGGGCGCGCACTGGCGCCGCCCCGAGGGTGCCCGCTCCGACATCACCACCCGGCGGAACCATCCCGTGGTCCACATCTCCTGGAACGACGCCACCGCCTACGCCCGGTGGGCCGGCAAGCGCCTGCCCACCGAGGCCGAGTGGGAGTACGCCGCGCGCGGCGGGCAGGCCGGCCGGCGCTATCCCTGGGGCGACGACCTGACCCCCGGCGGCCACTGGCGCTGCAACATCTGGCAGGGCCGGTTCCCGCACGTCAACACCGAGGAGGACGGCCACCTGACCACGGCCCCGGTCAGGTCCTACCGGGCCAACGGCTTCGGGCTGTGGAACACCGCGGGCAACGTGTGGGAGTGGTGCGCCGACTGGTTCTCGCCGACCTACTACTCCCGGTCGCCCGCGTCGGACCCGCACGGCCCGGAGACCGGGACCGCGCGGGTGCTGCGCGGCGGCTCCTACCTGTGCCACGACTCCTACTGCAACCGCTACCGGGTCGCCGCACGGTCCTCCAACACCCCCGAGTCCTCGTCCGGCAACCTCGGCTTCCGCTGCGCCAACGACGGTGCCCCGCCATCCTCCTAGGCGATGGCGGCCCGTGCCCCGGCGACGAGAGCCGCCAGCTCCTCGGTCTCGTCGGCGGTGAGCGGGGTCAGCGGCGGGCGGACCGGACCGGCCTTGAGCCCGGACAGCGTCACCCCGGCCTTCACCAGCGACACCGCGTACCCCGGAACACGCCGCCGCAGCCGTACCAGGGGATGGAAGAACGTCCGCTGCAGGGTGTCGACCGTCGCGGTGTCGCCCTCCTCGACCGCGCGGTGGAAGGCGAGGGAGAGGTCCGGCGCGAACGCGAACGCGGCCGACGAGTACAGCTCGACGCCCAGCGCGCGGTAGGCCAGTTGGCTGGCCTCGGCGGTGGGCATGCCGTTGAAGAACTGGAAGTCCTTGCCCGACCCGGCGAGCGCCGCGCGCACGGCGGGGACGACGCGCGCGACCAGGTCGAGGTCGCCCGTGCCGTCCTTGAGGCCCGTCACGGTCGGCAACTGCGCGACCTCGGCCGCCGAATGCTCGTCGAAGCGGGCGTTGGCCCGGCTGTAGACGATCAGCGGGAGGTCCGTCTCCCCGCCGACGGCACGGGTGTAGGCGACGAGTCCGGCGGCGGGCGACTCGACGAGGTAGGGGGGCATGAGCAGCAGTCCGTCCACGCCGGCCTCGGCCGCGTCGCGCGCGAACTGCCGGGCGAGACCCAGCGCGCCGCCCACACCGGCGTACACCGGGACGCGTCCCGCGGCCGCCTCGACGGCGGTACGGGTGACGGCCGCGTACTCCTCGCGGTCCAGCGCGTGGAACTCGCCGGTCCCGCACGCGACGAACACCCCGCCGGGCCCGGCGGCCACACCGGCGGCCACGTGCTGGTGCAGGACAGCGAGGTCGACCTCGCCGGTGGCGGTGAAGGGGGTGACGGGGAAGAAGAGAACGCCTTCGAGCACGAGTGGTTTCCTAACGGGTCGGAGAGTCGGTGGAGCGGTCTGCCGGGCGGCCGGGGACGAGGGCCGCGTCGGCACCCCGGTGCACGACGCCGGTGAGGGGTTCCCCGCGGCGAAGCCGGCCGATGTTGTCGGCGATCTCCGCCGCACGCGCGGCGAAGGTGTCGGCGGTGTGCCCCGAGTGGTGCGGGGTCATGAGCACGTTGGGCAGTTCGTGGAAGGGCAGCCGGCTCGGCGCCTCGGGCGGGCCGGACCACCACACGTCCAGCGCCGCGCCGCCGATGGTGCCGCCGCGCAGCGCCTCGTAGAGCGCCTCTTCCCGCGCGACGGGCCCTCGCGCCACGTTGACCAGCAGCGATCCGGGTCCCATGGCGGCCAGTTCGGCCGCGCCGATCAGACCGCGGGTGGCGGGGCCGAGCGGCACCGTGACCACCACGACGTCGGACTCGGCGAGCAGCTCGGGCAGCCGCTCGTTGCCGCCGACCCAGTCCGGCCGCAGGTCGTCGGGGAACGGGGCCGACGGATCGCGCCGCACGGCGCGCACGCGCAGGCCCACCGCCTGGCACAGCCGGGCGACCTCGGTGCCCGTCTCGCCGAACCCGACGATGCCGACCCGGCGGCCCCGCAGCGTGGTCCCGAACGGCAGCCCCGGGTCCACGGCCACGTTGCGCCACCGCCCGGCGCGCAGGGCGCGGTCGGCGCCGAGCACGTCGCGGGAGAGCATCAGGACGGACATCAGCACGTGCTCCGCGATGGAACGGCCGTGGTGGTGGGTGGTGGCGACGGTGACGCCGGGGCCCAGCGCGTCCAGCGCGATGCCGTCGTAGCCGGCGCCGACCACGTGGACCAGGCGCAGCCGGGCGGCCCGGCGGGCGTCCTCGGCCCGCAGCCCGGAGCCGACGAACACCTCCACCTCCGGCATGGCCCCGGAGACCCGCGCCGCGTCCCAGTCGCAGGCGTCGAGCCACTCGTGGCCGCCCTCGGTCCGGGCTTTGAGGGGTTCGTGGAAGCGGCTCAGGATGCGGTGGGCGAGCATGATGCGCACGAGGAGGTCACCACCTGGGAGTCTTGGTCGAGAAGGACGGATCGACGCGGCGCATGCAGCCGGTGTCGTCCCGGTCGCGCAGTCCGCAGTCGAGGTACTGGCGGTGCAGCCGGGCGAGCGCGTCCCGGTCCAGCTCCACGCCCAGGCCCGGACCCGTGGGTACCGCGAGTGAGCCCTCGCCGAACCGCAGCGGCGTCGGGTCGACCACGTCCTCGTCGGGGCGTTTCCACGGCCAGTGGGTGTCGCACGCGTAGGTGAGCCGCGGTGTGGCCGCCGCGAGGTGGGTCATCGCGGCGAGGCTGATGCCGAGGTGCGAGTTGGAGTGCATGGACAGGCCGAGCCCGAAGGCGTCGCAGATCGCGGAGAGCCGGCCGCAGCGCCGCAGGCCGCCCCAGAAGTGGTGGTCGGAGAGCACGATGCCCACCGCGTCCCGGGCCACGGCCGGCGCCAGGTCGTCGAAGGAGACCACACACATGTTGGTCGCCAGCGGCGTGTCCGTGCGTGCCGCCACCGACGCCATGCCGTCGATCCCGGCCGTCGGGTCCTCCAGGTACTGCAGTACGCCGTCCAGTTCGCGGGCGACGCGCAGTGAGGTCTCCGGGCTCCACACGGCGTTGGGGTCCAGACGCAGCGGATGGTCCGGGAAGGCCGCGCGCAGCGCCCTGATCGCCGCGATCTCCTCGTCCGGCGGGAAGACTCCGCCCTTGAGCTTGATGGAGGAGAAGCCGTACGTGTCGATCATCCGGTGGGCCTGCTCGACCAGGCCCGCCGGATCGAGCGCCGCGCCCCAGTCGTCGTCCTCCTGGCCGGGGTGTCCGGCCCACTTGTAGAAGAGGTACGCGCTGTAGGGGACCGCCGGGCGTACGGCACCGCCCAGCAGGTCGCTGACCGGCCGGCCCACGAGCTTGCCCTGGATGTCCAGGCACGCGACGTCGAAGGGCGACATGACCCGGTCCACGGTGCTGCTGCCGGTGACCATCCCGGCCATGCCGTCGCCGCCCGCGGTGTCGGTGCCCAGCGCCCGGGTGGTGCGGGCGATCAGGTCGTTGAGGCTCCAGACCTCCATGCCGGCCAGTTCACCGGCGGTGCGGCGGAGCCGTTCCAGGTGCAGGGTGCCGCCGTAGGTCTCCCCGATGCCGCTGACGCCGCTCTCCGTGGTGATCTCCACGACGGTGCGCAGGGCGTAGGGCTCGTGCACACCCACCGAGTTGAGCAGGGGAGGGTCGCGGAAGGCCACGGGGGTCACCGTGACGTCGACGATGCGTTCGGAGGTGCCTGCCCGCATACCCATCCTCATATGTAGTCAGCGTTCGCATGTGTGGACAACCAGTTGTAGGCACGGCCCCACGGCCGTGTCAATGGGCCGGCCGGTCCGGGACCGGTGTGAGGAGGGTGCCCTCGGTCATGAACCGCTGGAGGTTGCGCAGCGCCAGGTCGCCCATGGCCGCCCGGGTCTCGTGGGTGGCGCTGGCGATGTGGGGGAGCAGCACCACCCGGTCCGACGCCAGCAGCGCCGGCGGCACGTCGGGCTCGTCGGCGAAGACGTCCAGCGCCGCCCCCGCGATCCGGCCCTCCGTCACCGCCGCCACGAGCGCCGGTTCGTCGACCACGCTGCCCCGGGCGACGTTGACCAGGTACCCCCCGGGCCCGAGCGCGTCCAGGACCTTCGCCGAGACCAGACCCCGGGTGCCCCGGCCCCCGGCGACGGTGACGACGAGCGCGTCGCACGCCTCGGCCAGCGCCTCGGCACTCGGCAGATGACGGTGGGTGACGCCGGGCACCGGCGTGCGCGTGCAGTACGCGAGGTCCGCGCCGAAGCCCTCGAGCCGGCGGGCGACGGCCCGGCCGATCCGGCCGAGACCCAGGATGCCGACCCGCCTGCCGCTCACCCGGTCCGTCAGCGGGAAGGGTGCTGCCGTCCAGGCCCCCGCGCGGACGTACCGGTCGGCCGCCGACAGGCGCCGCACGACGTCGATCAGCGCACCGACGGCGAGGTCCGCCACGCAGTCGGTGAGCACGTCCGGGGTGTTGCTCACGTCGATGCCCCGGGCGCGGGCGCGCACCACGTCGGTGGTCTCGTGGCCGACGCCGAAGTGGACGATGGCCCCGAGGCGCGGCAACGCGTCCATCAGCGCGTCGCTCACCCCGGTCCGCGCGCTCGTCACCGCGGCCGCCACCTCGCCGCCGTGCGCGCGCAGGTACGCGTCGGGGTCCGGGAGTTCGAAGAGGCGGACCGTGCGGAACCGCTCGCCGAGCGCACTCTCCAGGGCGGGGAGCAGCGGGGACACCTGGAGGACGGTGTCCGGGGCGCTGGGGTGGGTGGGGGAATTCGGCAAGGGGCACTCCCGTCGGGTGGGGTGCCGGGGCGCGGACCGCTCGGAGAACGTCCGATCGTCCGCATGTCTTGACGCTGCCTCGGCACCGGTTTAGCTTCGCGTTCACAGATGCAGACCGAGTACGCAAGTGTAGACAGTCGTGGAGGTCCGCCCCACACCCCCGAGTTCGGAACGTGACACATCAGCACTTCCCCGGAGACACGCGACGATGAAGTCCTCCGTTTCATCCACCCGGCGCCCCGCACCGAGGCGGCCCCGCACGAAGAGCGCGATGCTGCTGGCGGGCGTCGTACTCCTGTCCAGCGGGTGTGCCGTGGCAGGCAGCGCGGGCGGCGACACCGGCCGCGCCGACGGCCGCACCCTGCGGGTGGTGCTCACCCAGGAACCGCCGACCCTGGAACCCTGCGAGGCATCACTGACCGGCACCGGCGTGGTGGTCCGGTCCAACATCACCGAACCGCTGGTGGAACGAGATCCCACCTCCGGTGAGCTGAACCCCCTGCTGGCGACCGGCTGGAAGCAGACCGCCCCCCGCACCTGGACCTTCGACATCCGCTCCGGCGTGACCTTCCAGAACGGCGCGCCCTTCACCGCCGAGGACGCCGCCTTCTCCATCGACCGGGCGGTCAACTCCGACCTCGCCTGCAACGTCGAGGGCTACGTCTTCGGCGACGACGACCTCGAAGTGGACGCGGTGAACGACAGCAGACTGACCGTCACCACCGAACAGCCGGACCCCATCCTGCCGCTGCGCCTGAGCTTCGTGGAGGTGGTGCCCCGCACGACGGACCCGAAGGCCAAGGTCCGCGTCCCGGTCGGTACCGGCCCCTACGCGGTGACGTCCTGGAAGCCGGGGGCGGCCATCTCCCTCAACCGCAACGACCGCTACTGGGGCGAGGCTCCCGCCTTCGCACGGGCCCGCTACGTCTGGCGCAGCGACGCCAGTGTCCGCGCCGCCATGATCGACAAGGACGAGGCGGAGATCGCCGTCGCCCTCGACCCGATGGAGGCGGAGAAGGACACGACGGCCGCCTACCCCAACAACGAGACGACCGCGCTGCGGCTGGACGGCCGCGAGGCCCCGCTCGACGACATCAGGGTGCGCCGGGCGATCGACCTGGCCGTGGACCGCGAGGGCATCGTCGACGCGCTCCTCGGCGGACTCGCCGAACCGGCCGGCCAACTCGTGCCGCCCGGCGTGGTGGGTCACAACGACGCGATCGAACCGACCCGGCAGAACGTCACCGAGGCCCGCGCCCTGGTGCGCGAGGCGGCGGCCGACGGAGTGCCCACCGGCCGCCGGATCACCCTGGTCGCCCGCAACGGCATGTTCTCAGGGGTGTCGGAGACCGCCGAGGCGCTCCAGTACCAGATGCAGCAGATCGGTCTGAACGTGAAGGTACGCATGGCCGACACCGCCACCCACCTCCAGTACCAGCTCCGCCCGCTGCCCGAGGACGTCGGCCCGGTCGCCCTGCTGATCATGCACGGCAACCAGGCCGGTGACGCGGGCTTCACCACCAGCCAGTACCTGCTCGCCGACGGCCCCCAGTCCACGTTCGGCACCGAGGCGCTGGACGAACGCGTCGCCGACGCGGGCGCCCTGTCCGGCGGCGCACGGCAGAAGGCCTTCGCCGACCTGCTCGCCGAGCAGAACGAGAGCGTCGTCCAGTACGCCCATCTCGCCCACATGAGCGGCCTGCTCGGCCTGTCCCGGTCGATCCGCTACCGACCCGACTCCGCCACCGGAGACGAACTCCGGCTGGCCGATGTCCACCCGGCCGAGGGGGCGAAGCACTGACATGATCCCGTTCCTGCGCAAACGCGTCCTCTCCAGCGCCGTCCCCCTGGTCTGCGTCGTCCTCGGCGTGTTCTTCCTGGCCCGGATGACCGGCAACCCCGTCGACCTCTACCTCCCCCTGAGCGCCACCCCCGAGCAGCGCGCGGAGTTCTCCGCCGCGCAGGGCTTCGACCTGTCCATCCCCACGCAACTGTGGAACTACCTCGTCGACGCCGCCCACTTCGACTTCGGCACCTCCCTGCGGACGGGGCAGCCCGCCGGCTCGATGGTGCTCGACGCCTTCCCCGTCACCCTGCAACTCGCCGGCGTCACCATGCTGCTGGCCCTCACCGGAGCCGTCCTGGTCGGCAGCCTCGCGGCCTACCGCCCCAACTCCCTGATCGACAGGATCGCCAGCCTGCTGTCCATGACGGCCGCCAGCATCCCCGACTTCTGGTTCGCCATCATGGGCGTCCTGGTCTTCGGCGTGAGCCTCGGCCTGCTCCCGACCTCAGGCACGCTCGGCGGCCCGGAGATCTGGGTGCTGCCCATCGCGACCCTGCTCATCCGCCCCTTCGGCGTCCTGGTGCAGGTGGTCCGCGGCAGCATGGTCACCGCACTGTCCGCGCCCTACGTCAAGATCGCCCGGGGCAAGGGCGCCACCCCCCGGCGCGTCGTCTTCGGCCACGCCCTGCGCAACGCCGTGACGCCGGTACTGACCGTGGCCGGCGACCTGGCGGTGGGGCTGGTCAACGGCGCGGTCGTCGTCGAGACGATCTTCGGCTGGCCCGGTATCGGCAAGCTCATGATCGACTCCATCCTCCAGCGCGACTTCGCGGTCCTCCAGGCGGCCGTGCTGATGACCGCCGTGACGATCTTCGCGCTGAACATCCTCGTCGACGTCTGCCACGCGCTGACCGACCCCCGAGTGCGTCAGGCGGTGCCGGCGTGAGCGAAGGAAGCACCATGACCCAGGCAGAGACCGACGCCGCCGGCGTCACGGACGAGACGCCCTCGGCCCGCGACCACCGGCCCAGCCGCTGGCGGATGCTGGGCCGGGACCGGGCCGCGGCCGTCGGCGCCGTCGTCCTCACCCTGGTCGCCCTCGTGGCCCTCTTCGGCCGGCTGTTCATCGGCGACCGTGCCCAGCGCCAGGACCTCGACGCCTCACTGCGGCCACCGTCCCTGAGCGACGGCGTGTACGGGCTGCTGGGCACCGACGTCCTCGGCCGCAGCATGGTGGCCCGGCTGATCGAGGCCGCGGCGACCACCCTGTCCGTCGCCGTACCCGCCGTTTTGTGCTCCCTCGCGATCGGCTCCGCCCTCGGACTGTGGGCCGGCTACCACGGCGGCCGCCGCGAGAGCGTCGCCATGCGGGTCGCCGACGTGATCCTCAGCTTCCCCTCCCTGCTGATCGCGGTGGTGGTGCTGTACGTCTTCTCGCCCAGCGCGCTCAACCTCGTGCTGATCCTGGCCGTGACCCGCATCCCGGTGTACCTGCGCACCGCGCGGGCGGAGGCGGCGGAACTGCGCAGCAGACTGTTCGTCGACGCCGCCCGCACCTTCGGCACCCCCAGCCACCTGATCATCTACCGGCACGTCCTGCCGATCGCCCTGCCCACGCTGCTGACCGTGGCCACCCTCGACTTCTGCTTCGTGATGCTCACCGAGTCGTCGCTGAGTTTCCTCGGCATCGGAATCCAGCCCCCGGACGTCAGTTGGGGCCTCATGGTGGCCCAGGGCCGGCAGTACCTCCAGACCGCCTGGTGGATCACCGTGCTGCCCGGCCTCGCCATCGTCCTGACGACCGTGTCCGCGACGGTGCTCGCCGCCTGGGCCCGCATCGCCACCGACCCGGCCCAGCGCTGGCGGCTGACGCTGCCCAGGAAGCGCCGCCCCGTCCAGGCCCCCGTACCGCCGGAGATGATCCCGTGACGACCACCACCAGTGCCGCACCGTCCGGCACCCACACCCCCGCCCTCGACGTCGACGGCCTGTGCGTGGACCTGACCACGCCCACGGGGACCGTACGGGCCGTCGACGGCGTCAGCTTCAGCGTCCACCGCGGCCGCACCCTGGCCCTGCTGGGCGAGTCCGGCTGCGGCAAGTCCATGACCGCCCTCTCCGTCGTCGGACTGCTGGACCCGGCGGCGGAGGTGACCGGCGGCGCCGTACGCGTCCGGGGCGACGACACGCTCCAAATGAGCCCCGCGGAACGCCGCAGGCTGGCCGGCCCCGTCCTCTCCATCGTCTTCCAGGACGCCCTCACCGCCCTCAACCCGGTGCAGCCCGTGGGCCGTCAGATCGGCGAACCCTTCCGCATCCACCAGAAACTCTCCCGCCGCCAGGCGCGGGAGAAGGCGATCGAGCTGATGACCCGGGTGGGCATCCCCGAACCGAGGGAGCGGGCCCGGTCCTACCCCCACCAGTTCTCCGGCGGCATGCGGCAGCGGCTGCTCATCGCGATGGCCGTCGCCCTCGCGCCCGACGTGCTCATCGCCGACGAACCCACCACGGCCCTCGACGTGACCGTGCAGGCCCAGATCATGCGGCTGCTGCGCGACCTCCAGGACGAACGGGACATGGCCGTCGTCCTGATCACCCACGACCTCGCCGTGGTCGCCCAGCGAGCCGACGACGTGGTCGTGATGTACGCCGGCACGGTCGTGGAGAACGGACCCGTGCGCGACGTCTTCTCCGCACCCCGCCACCCCTACACGCGGGGCCTGCTCGACTCGGTTCCCGAGGACAGCGTGCGCGGACGGCCGCTGCCCGCCGTCCCCGGCAGCCCGCCCGAGCTGAGCGCGGTGCCCTCCGGCTGCGTCTTCCAGGCCCGCTGCCCGCTGGTACGGGAGCGCTGCGTCCGGGAACGGCCGTCCCTGCGCCCGTCCGGCGACGGCCGTGCGGCCGCCTGTCACTTCTCCGAGGAGCTCGACCGTGCCTGACACCCGCGCCACCACCGCCACCCCCGGGCCCGGCCCGCAGGAGGACGCGCCGCTGCTGGAGGTACGAGGGGTCACCAAGACCTTCGGCAGCGGACGGCGCCGGCTGACCGCACTGGACGGGGTGGACGTACGGGTCGGCCGGGGCCAGACCCTCGGACTCGTCGGCGAGTCGGGGTGCGGCAAGTCCACCCTGGCCAGGGTGCTGCTCGGCCTGGAGCGCCCGGACGCGGGCACCGTACGGTTCGACGGAACCGACCCCTTCGCCCTGCGCGGCAGGGAACTGCTGGCCTGGCGGCGCCGGGTGCAGATGGTCTTCCAGGACCCGTTCGCCTCCCTCAACGCGCGCATGTCGGCGGCCGACCTGATCGGCGAACCCTGGCGCACCCACCGGGACGTCGTCCCGGACGCCAAGGCCCGCGAGCGGCGGACCCGCGAACTGCTCTCCCTGGTCGGACTGCGGGCGAGTGACGCCCACCGCTACCCGGGCGAGTTCTCCGGGGGACAGCGCCAGCGCATCGGCATCGCACGCGCGCTGGCCCTGGACCCCGACCTCATCGTGTGCGACGAACCCGTCTCCGCGCTCGACCTGTCGGTGCAGGCGCAGGTGCTGAACGTACTCTCCGACCTGCGGACCCGCCTCGGCGTCACCTACGTGTTCATCTCCCACGACCTCTCCGTGGTGCGCTACATCTCCGACCGGGTGTCGGTGATGTACCTGGGCAAGGTCGTCGAACACGGGGACACGGACGACGTCTTCGAGAACCCCCAGCACCCCTACACGGCCGCGCTGACGTCGGCGGCACCCGTCCTCGACCCCGGCCGCGACGCCCGCCGCCAGGAGATCCAGCTCCAGGGCGAGATCCCCTCGCCCTTCGACATCCCCTCCGGCTGCCGCTTCCGCACCCGGTGCGGGCGGGCCGAGGACCGGTGCGCGACCGAGGCCCCACCCGTCGTGACCCGGGACACGGCCGACGGGGCCGAACCCCACACGGCCCTGTGCCACTTCCCCCTGGAGGCGGCGGCGACGTGGGCCTGACCGGCCCGGAGGTCGTCCTGCTCTCGGTCACGGTGGGGCTCGGCGCCCTGCTCCAGGTCTCGGTCGGCTTCGGCCTCGGCATGATCGCCGCACCGGTCTTCGCCCTCGTGGACCCGGCGCTCGCCCCCACGGCGGTCCTGCTGCTCGCCACCGGCGTCACCGCCGCGGTGCTCGTGCGCGAGCGCGGCCGGGCCGACCTGCGCGGCTGCGGCTGGGCGCTGGCCGGCCGGCTGCCCGGCGTCCTGGCCGGCGCCCTGCTCGTGGTGGCCCTCCCCGCCCGCCACCTCGCCCTGCTCGTCGCCGCGGTGGTCCTCGCCGGCGCCACGGTGAGCGTGGCGGGCTACGTGCCGCGGCAACGGCGCTCCTCGGTGGTCCTCGCCGGGATGGCCTCGGGCCTGATGGGCACGGCGACCTCCATCGGCGGGCCGCCCATGGCGATGGTGTGGCAGCGGCTCGGCGGACCGGAACTGCGCGCCACGATGAGCGCGTTCTTCCTCGCCGGTTCCCTGATGAGCCTCGCCGCGCTGACGGCGGCCGGCACGGTCGGCGCGCACGCGCTGCGCGGCGCCGCCCTGCTCACCCCCGCCGCCGTGGCCGGGGTACTGCTCGCGGGGCCGCTGACCCGGCGGCTGAACGTCCGGCGCACCCGCGCGGCGGCCACGGCACTCGCGGTCGCGGGCGCCGTGGTCCTCGTCCTCCAGCAGTTCGTCTGACCGCCGTGCCGTCCCGCTACGTGCGCAGCAGTCGCTGGGTGATCTCCCGGTACTGCCTCAGCGCGACCCGGAGTTCCTCCGAACCCGTCCCGGGGTCCCGGTCCTGCCAGCTCTCGTGCAGGACCCGGCGTCGCTCCGCCAGCGCCTCCACGAGGTGGGCGACGGCGTCGTCGTAGGCACCCTCCGCCTCTTCCAGCGCTTCGTGCGGAGTGTCGGCGAACCTGTTGATCGCCATGCGGAGGCGGGCCAGGACCGCGTCCCGCTCGTCCGACGGCACAAGCGCGTCCGGTGCCGTGGAGTGGTGCTCGGGACGACGCGGGGGCTGGTCCGAGGGCTGCTGTGCGCGCGTCTGGTCGTACATCATCGTGTGCCGCTTTCCTGAGTTGCTTGGGTCACCGGATTCCCCGGAGCGGCATGGCTCTGCGCCGTGCGGACAGTCAACGCCCGATGCCGGTGCGTGTCAAAGCGCCGGCTTCCGGACACCCCTCCGCTCAGCGCTGGGTGAGGGTCTGGGGGTAGTCGGTGATGATGCCGTCGACGCCGAGGCCGGTCATTTTGCGGATGGCGCCGGGTTCGTCGACGGTCCAGACGTTGATGTCCATGCCGAGTTCGTGGATGCGGTCGACGAGGGTCTGGTCGGTGACGGTGTGCTGGGGGTTGATCTGGTCGGCCCACCCGCTGAGTTGCTGGAGTTCGGTGTCGGTGGGGCGGTCGGCGTCGAGGATGCCGATGGGTATGTCGGGCATGCGGGTGTGGAATTGCCGGGCGTCGTCGGTCTGGAAGGACTGGACGGCGAGTTGGTGGCGGGCGAGGGCGCGGCGGACGTAGGCGGGTTTGGTGTGGAGGTGGTCGGCGAGGTCGGTGGCGATGTCGGTGTAGTGGCCGCAGGGGCTGATTTCGGCGAGGAGTCCGGTGCGGGTGTGGTCGATGTGGCGGATGACGTCGTCGACGGTGATGAGGGGTTCGCCGGTGTATTTGGTGTGGAACCAGGAGCCTGCGTCGAGGCGGCGGAGTTCGTTCCAGGTGAAGTCGGAGACGCGGTAGCGGGGGCGGTCGGGGTAGAGGTCTTCGATGTTGGTGGTGCGTTCCATGGTGCAGTCGTGGAAGTTGACGAGTTTGCCGTCCTTGGTTTGCTGGACGTCGATTTCGACGTGGTCGGCGCGTTGGGTGACGGCCAGGTCGATGGCGGCGGCGGTGTTCTCGGGTGCCATGCCGGAGGAGCCGCGGTGGGCGATGGCGTCCGGGTCGCCGGGCGCGGCGTGCGCGGTGGTCGTCGTCAGGGCCAGGGCCAGACCGCTCAGCACGGCCACGACGGCACCGGCGTGCCTCTTGCTCGCATGCTTCACTGCAACCTCCCGCGTTGGATGACTCCCTGGAGGCTGGCGGAGCACGGTTACGGGAACCCTGCCGACGTCTGGCGCCGCCGGGATCGGCCGGTGGAGCGGGACGCCGAAACGCTCAATCGCGGCGGAAGGGCGGCGAACGCGTGCATTCGCCGCCCTTCCGGCCGGCGACGTCAACCGCCGAGGATGCCCGCGGGCAGCAGCGACCGCGGTGAGGTGGCCGGGTGTCCCACCTCCAGCGTTCCGAGGAGACCGCTCAGGAGCGGAGCACCGGGCACCCCGGTGGACGGGTCCGGCGCGGGGGCGGCCACGGCGGCGGGGGCCGACACCAGGACAGCGGCGGCCAGGACGGAGACACAGACGAGTTTCTTGATCATGTTCGCCCCAACGAACGGCGGCCCAGGGGGAAACGTCCCCCGTAGGCCGACTGGCCCAGTGCCGTTACCCGAGAGGTAATCGACCGCTCCCGTTCCGCCCGGCAGGATCGGACACGTCGGCGGGAATCCCCGCCGGACCGGATCACCGCCGCGAGGAGAACACGATGTCCGTCGAGCACACCGCAGGCACGGGGGAGCAGGTCACCGAGGCCACCCGGAGCGTCGTGAGTGAGTTCCTGGCCGCGCGCGTCGCGGGGGACACCGGGCGGCTGGTCGAGCTGTTCGCCGACGAGGTCGACTGGCGGCTCGCCGAGAACCCCGCCGTCCCCTGGATCCGGCCCCGCTCCACAGGTACGGAATGCGCGGCGCAGTTCACCGAGTTGATGGAACACACCGTGCCCGAGGACGCGCGGGCCTCGGTCGACACCTTCCTCGTCGACGGCGCGGACGCCGTGCTGATGGGCCACGTGTCGGGGACGGTACGCGCGACGGGACGGAGCTTCGAGGGCCCGTTCGCCCTGCGCCTGACCGTCGAGGACGGCCGGATCACCCGGCACCACCTCTACGAGAACAGCCTGTCGATCGCCGAGGCGTGCACCCCGGCCGGCTGACGGTCCGGGCCCTTGGCGACGAACGGACGGCGGGAGCGCCAGGGCCACGGCCGGCCGTGGTCACGTCGCGTCGCGCGGCCAGACGAACACCTCGGTACCCGGCTGACGCTCGGAGAACCGGCCCGAGGGCGAGGCATCCCGCAGCAGTCCGCGCAGCTCCGCCTCGAACGCGTCCAGGCGATCGCCGAACAGGTGCGGCGCCGAGAACGACATGGCGAACACCCCGGCGACGACGTCGTCCCACGTACGCACCAACTCCTGCCCGCCGGGCACCACATGACGGTACGGGCCGCCGAACCCCGCCCCGGTCAGCACCGCCGCCTCGCCGGACGGCGTTCCTTCGGGCAGCACGCCGCGCCCGGCCCGGCGGACCGGCCCCAGCCAGTACCGGACCAGCTCCCCGATCGCCGCGTACGGAACCGCCGGGTACGGCAGCCCCGCAACGCTCGTCGTCCCGCCCTTGAGATCCGAGACGTGCACCAGGGCGCCGCCCGGCCGGAGCATGCCCCTGACGCTCGCGGCCACCAGCTCACGGTCCATCCAGTGGAACGACTGCGCGAGGGTCGCGACCGTGAAGTCACCCAGTCCCGGGGGCAGTTCCTCGGCACGGGCCCGGACCCACCGCGCCCTGCCGCTCACGCCCCGCTCCGCGGCCTCCCGCTCGGCCTCGGCGATCATCCCGGGGTCCGGGTCCACCCCGACGACCTCGGAGAACAGCCGCACCAGGCTCAGGGCCACCGTCCCCGGTCCGCACCCCAGATCGATCAGCCGCCCCCGCCCGTCGAGGCACAGCACCTCGGCGAGCAGGTCCACCAGCCCGGGGGCGTAGGGAAGCCGTCCGCGCCGGTAGTGGGCGGCGGTACCCGCGAACAGGGTGTCGTCCCACTCCCAACCGACTGCCATGACCACCACCGCTCGTCGATGCCCGATGCCGCTCGGTCGCCGCTGGTGGATGCTCCCCAACGGCTCGCGCGCCGCCGACGCTACCCGGCGCGCGGCGCCGTGGCGGTCCGCCTCGATAGTCTGCGCGGCGTGATCGACTCATGCGAAGCATCCGACGATGCCGCCGTCGCGACAGCGGGGGCGCAGGCCGGCGCGGACGTGGTCCGCAACCTGTACGGCCGACGGCTCCACCGCATCGACAAGGGCGCCGGGGACTTCGCCACCGACGCCGACGTGGAGGCCGAGAAGACCATCCTCGGCGTGATCCGTGCCCGACGGCCCGACGACGCGGTGCTCGGAGAGGAAGGCGGGCTGCGGGGCGGTGCCGACGCGGTGCGCCAGTGGCTGGTGGATCCCCTGTGCGGCACGCTGAACTACGCCGTCGGCAACATGCTGGTCGCCGTCAACGTGGCCTTGCGGGACGGGGCGGCAGCGGTGGCCGACCCGTTCAGCGGCGAGGTCTTCTTCACCGACGGGGAGACCGCCTGGGTACGACGTGACGGGGCCGACGACGCACCGCTGACGCCCACGTCCGCCAGTGGACTGGTCGACGTCAACCTGGATCCGCCGTTTCCGAGTGCGCCGGGATTCCGGGCCGTGGATCTGCTGGCCCACCCCGAGTTCGTCGGCCGCTTCCGGCCGCGCGTAGTCTCCACGACCCTGGCACTGGCCTGGGTCGCGGCAGGCAGACGCGCCGCCTACGTCACCGATGGCGGCGACCTCTCCCGGAGCGTGCACTTCGCGGCGGGCATCGCCCTGTGCCGGGCCGCCGGCTGCACCGTCACCGGGATCGACGGCGCCCCGATCGGTGAAGCGGGCCGCGGTCTCGTGGCCGCCGCCGACGCCGGGACCCACGAACTGCTGATGTCGATGACGCGCAGCCGAGGTTAGGAGGCGGCGCGCACCACGGTCGGAACGACTCGCGCACCACGGTCAGGACGACTCGCGCACCACCAGCTCCGTCGGAAGCGTCAACTGCTGCCGTGGCGCGCCGTGCCGGGTGATGCCGGTGAGGATGCGGGCCATGGTCCGTCCCAGCTCCTCCACCGGCTGACGCACCGTCGTGAGCGGTGGGTCCGTGTGCCGGGCGAGGACGGAGTCCTCGAATCCGACCACGGCGACGTCGCCGGGCACCCGCCGCCCGTGCCGGCGGAGTTCGGCCAGGGCGCCGACCGCCATGAGGTCCGAGGCCGCGAAGACGGCGTCCAGGTCGGGGGCACGTTCAAGAAGCAAACGCATCGCGCGCGCCCCGCCCTCCTCGGTGAAGTCGCCCGCCTCCACCAGGACTTCCGCGGCGGGCGCCCCCGCCTCCAGGTGCGCGTCCCGCCAGCCCGCGAGCCGGCTGCGGCCGACGTCCATGTCCAGCGGCCCGGTGATGGTCGCGATCCGCTCCCGTCCGCCGCTCAGCAGGTGCCGCACCGCCGCGGCGGCCCCGCCGGCGTTGTCCGCGTTGACGTAGCTCAGCCGCTCGCCCGCGTCGCGGCGACCGGCCAGGACGGTGGGCAGGCCCATCTCCTCCAGCATGCCGGGCAGCCGGTCCTCGGAGTGCACCGAGACCAGGAGGACGCCGTCGACCCGGCGGGCCGCGACCGAATCGGTCAGCTGGTCCCGCTCCGCCTGGTCGCGTACGAGCATCAGCTGGAGCTGGGTCCGGCTCTCGGCGAGTGCACCGCTGACGCCGCGGATCAGCGCGGCGAAGAACGGTTCCGAGCCGAGCCTGCTCTCGGACTCCGGGATCACCAGGGCCACGGCGTCGGTGCGGTTGGTGACGAGCCCGCGGGCCACCGAGTTGGGAACGTAGTTCAGTTCCTTGATCGCCGCGAGGACCCTGGCGCGGGCGTCGGCACTGACCAGCTCCGAGCCGTTGACGACGCGGGAGACGGTGGTGCGGCCCACGCCGGCTCGGGCGGCGACCGTTTTGATCGTGGGACGGCGGTTGCCGGTCATGCACTCCCCCCTCGGCGGCCGCGGCGGACGTGCCGGCCGCGGAGGTGACCTGCGGCAATTCTTGCAGACGCGGTCGCCGCCGGCGCACCCCCCGGCGGTCGGGAGGCCGTTTTCCGGACCGGGCGAGGAAACAAGTTGTTTTCAAGTTATTGACAGATGGGCTCGCTCCCACGAGTCTTCGATGCGCCGGTGGGAACGTGCCCACCAAAATTGGGCACGTTCCCACCTTGTCTGAGCCGTCGCTAGGAGGAGATCCATGGGCACTCTCGGTTCGTTGCGCGGGAAGGCGGTGGCGACGGTCGCGGCCGTCGGCGCGCTGGCGCTCGTCGTCGGATGCAGCAGCGGCGACGACTCGGTCACGGGTGGTGGCAAGAAGGACGGCAAGACCGTCATCACCATGGGCCTGTACGGGGTGATGGGCATCAAGGAGACGGGCCTCCTGGAGCAGTACGAGAAGGAGAACCCGGACGTCGACATCAAGGCGGAGATCGCCGGCGACGAGCAGACGTACTACACCGCCCTCCAGACCAGACTCGCCGCCGGCAAGGGGCTGAAGGACATCCAGGGCATCGAGATCGGCCGGGCCAAGGAGATCACCGAGACCCAGTCGGACAAGTTCGCGGACTTCTCCGAGGCTGCCGGCACCGACCACTTCCTGCCGTGGAAGGAGTCCCAGATCAGCACCGGGGACGGCAAGGTGCTGGGCCTGGGCACGGACATCGGCCCGATGGCCGTCTGCTACCGCAAGGACTACTTCGAACAGGCGGGCCTGCCCACCGACCGCGAGGAGGTCGCCAAGCTGTGGGACGGCGACTGGAAGAAGTACGTCGAGGTCGGCCGCACCTTCAAGAAGGGCTTCAAGGGTGACGACGTCGCTTACATGGACGCGGCCAGCGGCCTGTTCAACGCCATGGTCTACGGCTATCCCGAGCAGTACTACGACGAGCAGGGCGAGCTGATCTACGACACGAACCCGGCCGTCAAGGAGGCCTGGGGCCTGGCCGCAGACGCCGCGGAGGACGGCCTGACGGCCAAGCTCCGTCAGTTCCAGCCCGGTTGGGACCCCGGTCTGGCCAACGGCACGTTCGCCACGGCGGTCTGCCCGGCCTGGATGCTGAGCCACATCAGCGAGAAGGCCGGCGCGGCGAACAAGGGCAAGTGGGACGTCGCCAAGGCCCCCAAGGGCGCGAACTGGGGCGGATCCTTCCTCGGCGTGGTCGAGCAGAGCCCGGTGAAGGAGGAGGCGAAGAAGCTCGTCGCCTGGCTGACCGCGCCGGAGCAGCAGGCCCACATCTTCAAGGAGATCGGCAACATCCCCTCCTCGCGCACGGCGCTGGAGAGCGCCGACGTGAAGAACGCCGAGTCCGAGTACTTCAGCGGCGCCCCGATCGGCCGGATCTTCGGTGCAGCCGCCCAGGAGATCCCGGACAAGCAGGTCCTCGGCCGCAAGGACGGCACGATCAAGGACACCTTCTCCCAGGGCCTCACCCTGATCGAGCAGCAGGGCACCGCCCGTGACGAGGCGTGGAAGACCACCGCGGAGCGCATCGAGAAGGCGGTCGGCTGACCTTCCGCCCGCCTCGTGGCCGTCCGGGCCCGCCCGCGTCACTCCGGCGGGCCCGGCGCACGGTCGCACACATCCGAACTCAGGAAGGAATCCCGGTGGCCACCTCCACCACCAAGGCCCCGGCGCGGCGCGGCGCGCTCCTGCACCGGCTGGACATCAAGGGCGCCCCGTACGTGTTCGTCGCGCCGTTCTTCGTGGTCTTCGCCGCGTTCAGCTTCTACCCCCTCGTCTACACCTCGTGGATCTCCCTGCACGACGTGGAGCTGGCCACCCTCGATGTCATGGAGTGGGTGGCGTTCGACAACTACGTCGACCTGTGGGGGGACTCCAGGTTCTGGAACGCGCTGCGGAACACGATCACCATCGGCGTCATCTCCACGGTGCCGCAGCTGATGATGGCGCTCGGGCTGGCGCACCTGCTCAACTACCGGATGCGCGCCTCGCTGTTCTTCCGGGTCGCCTCGCTCGTCCCCTACGCCACCTCGGTCGCGGCGGCCGCCCTCGTCTTCACCATGATCTTCGAGCGCGACTTCGGCATGATCAACTGGGCGCTGGGTTCGGTCGGCATCGACCCGGTGGACTGGGAGGCCGACAAGTGGCCCGCCCAGGTCGCGATCTCCACCATCGTGATCTGGCGCTGGACCGGCTACAACGCGCTGCTCTACCTGGCCGCCATGCAGGCCATCCCCGCCGACCGGTACGAGGCGGCCTCGCTCGACGGGGCCTCGCGCTGGCAGCAGTTCACCCACGTCACCGTGCCCGGGATCCGCTCCACCATCGTCTTCACCATCGTGCTCTCCACGATCGGCGCCACCCAGCTGTTCGGTGAGCCGCTCATCTTCGGCCAGGGGCCCAACGGGGTCACCGGCGGCGCGGACAACCAGTACCAGACGCTGGGTCTCCTGCTGTACGAGGAGGGCTGGAAGAACTACCAGATGGGCCGCTCGGCGACCGTCGCCTGGGCGATGTTCCTGCTGCTCGTCCTCGTCTTCGTCGTGCAGCGCCTGACCAAGCGCCTGCGCTCCCGTACGTCCTGACCTGGAGTCGCCATGACCACACAGAGCCTCCCGGCCCGGACGGACAGCCCGGACCGCACCCCCGCCGCCCGGGCGGGCCGCCCCGCCGGGCGCCGGCTGCTGCGCCAGCGGGCGGGCCGCCAGCATCACGCCGGGCCCCTCGCCTACGTCCTGCTCGCCGTCATGGCGGTGCTGTCGATCTTCCCGCTGTACTGGACGATGGTCGCCGCCTCCACCGACAACACGCGGGTCAGCCAGACGCCCCCGCCGTTCCTGCCCGGCCCGAACCTGTTCAGCAACCTCGCCCGCGCCTGGGACGAGGCGGCGATGGGCAAGGCGATGGTCAACAGCCTGATCGTGGCCGGGGTGATCGCCCTGTCCACGGTGATGTTCGCGACGCTCGCCGGGTTCGCCTTCGCCAAACTGCGGTTCAAGGGGCGCAATGCCCTGCTCATGCTGGTGATCGGCACCATGCTGGTGCCGCCGCAGCTCGGCGTCGTACCGCTGTTCATGATGATGGCCGAGCTGGGCTGGTCGCAGCAGCTGCCCGCCGTCATCTTCCCCACCCTGGTCAGCGCGGTCGGCGTCTTCTTCATGCGGCAGTACCTCTCGGAGGCGCTGCCGGACGAACTCGTCGAGGCCGGACGCGTGGACGGGGCGCACTCGCTGCGGATCTTCTGGAGCATCGTGCTGCCGGTCGCCCGGCCCGCGATGGCGGTCCTGTTCATGATCACGTTCGTGCACGCGTGGAACGACTTCTTCTGGCCGTTCGTGGTCCTCGACATGACCAACCCGACGGTGCCCGTCGCGCTCACCCAGCTCAGCGCCGGCTACGTCCGCGACCAGTCGCTGATCATGGCGGGCGCACTGCTCGGCACGCTGCCGCTGCTGGCCATGTTCATCGTCTTCGGCCGTCAGATCGTCAGCGGCATCATGGCGGGCGCGGTCAAGGGCTGACCCGCCGCCCCGCGAACACCCCCATCTTGAAAGGACTTACGTGGTCACCGCAGCACACCAGACCGGATCCGGCCCGGACGCCGCCCGTACCTTCCCCAAGGGCTTCCTCTGGGGTTCCGCCACCGCCTCCTACCAGGTCGAGGGCGCCGCCGCGGAGGACGGGCGCACGCCGTCCATCTGGGACACCTACGCCCGCACCCCCGGCCGCGTCCGCAACGGCGACACCGGTGACGTCGCCACCGACCACTACCACCGCAGCGCCGAGGACGTCGCCCTGATGGCCGAACTCGGCCTCGGCGCCTACCGGTTCTCCCTGTCCTGGCCCCGAATCCAGCCCACCGGGCGCGGTCCGGCCGTGCAGAAGGGCCTGGACTTCTACCGGCGACTCGTCGACGACCTCCTGGAGAAGGGCATCGAGCCCGTCGCCACCCTCTACCACTGGGACCTGCCGCAGGAACTGGAGGACGCGGGCGGCTGGCCCGAGCGTGCCACCGCCGAGCGGTTCGCCGAGTACGCGGCCCTCGCCGCGGACGCCCTCGGTGACCGGGTGAAGACCTGGACCACCCTCAACGAACCCTGGTGCAGCGCCTTCCTCGGTTACGGCTCCGGCGTGCACGCCCCCGGCCGCACCGACCCCGTGGCCGCCCTGCGCGCCGCCCACCACCTCAACCTGGGGCACGGCCTGGCCGTCCAGGCGCTGCGCGACCGCCTCCGCGCCGACGCCCGGTGCTCGGTCACCCTCAACATCCACCACGTCCGCCCGCTCACCGGCACCGAGGGGGACGCCGACGCGGTCCGCCGGATCGACGCCCTCGCCAACCGGGTCTTCACCGGCCCCATGCTGCAGGGCGCCTATCCGGAGGACCTGCTCAAGGACACCGCCGAGCTGACCGACTGGTCCTTCGTCCAGGACGGCGACCTGCGGCGGATCCACCAGCCGCTGGACTTCCTCGGCGTCAACTACTACACGCCCACCGTCGTCTCCGAGACCGACGGCAGCGGCACCCACAGCTCCGACGGACACGGCAACAGCTCCCACAGCCCCTGGCCGGGAGCCGACCGGGTCGCCTTCCACCAGCCGCCCGGCGACCGGACCGCGATGGGCTGGGCAGTCGACCCCACCGGCCTGTACGACCTGCTGCGCCGGCTGGCCGCCGACTTCCCGGCGCTGCCGCTGGTCATCACCGAGAACGGCGCCGCGTTCGACGACTACGCCGACCCCGCCGGCCAGGTCAACGACCCCGCCCGGATCGCCTATGTGCGGGGCCACCTCGCCGCCGTCCACCAGGCCATCCTGGACGGCGCGGACGTCCGCGGCTACTTCCTCTGGTCGCTGCTGGACAACTTCGAGTGGGCGCACGGCTACAGCAAGCGCTTCGGTGCCGTCTACGTCGACTACCCGACCGGCACCCGCATCCCGAAGGCGAGCGCCCGCTGGTACTCCGAGGTCGCCCGCACCGGCGTCCTGCCCGGCGCCTGACCGCGTGCCGCCCCCGCCCTGCCGCGCGAGCGGAGGACGGGGGCGGTCCGGGTTCGGGCGGCGGTCAGTTGAGCGGGTCGAGGGTGAGCTGGGCCTGGGCCGGATTGCCGTCGTGCACCAGCGACTCGTGGTTGCCGACGTCGTCGAAGGCGAAGGCGTACGCCTTCCCGTCCGCCATCCGGTCGTGGATGATCCGGGCGTAGTGGTTGGTGACGGAGTCCTTGTAGAAGTTCGCCGCCGAGGGGTCGGGCTGGTTGGGGTTGCTCAGCAGCGTCGAACGGTTGAACCCGGCGCACAGCGTGCGCGAGATCGGTCCGCGCACCAGGTCGTTGGGGGCGTCCAGGAGCCGGTGGCAGCCGAAGACGCTGGAGGCGTCCGGTTTCTGGAAGCTCGTGACGACCGCGCCCGAGCCGTTGGTGAAGTTCATGACGTTCCCCGAGACCCGCCCGAAGTACTTGGTGTTCGGCTGGTTCCCGAACGGCGTGACGGTGAGGGTGTTCGTCGCGTACTTCTGCCAGACCCGGTTGATGTAGTCGTTGAGCACCGACGCGGGCAGCGCCCCGGTCTCCAGCCCGTACAGCGGCGACAGCGCCCGCAGCACGGTGCCGTCAGGCCGGGTCTGGATCAGTCCGCCCCAGCCGGGCTGCGCCCGCAGCGCGTTGAACACCGCGTTGTAGCCGCCGGCCTTGAGCTTCCCGGCGCTGATCACACTCCCGTCGCCGCGCTGCACGCCGACCGTGTAGGGCGCGGCGAACATGTCGACCTGGGTGCTGTTGAGCCACAGCCCGGAGTCGTTGAGCGTGTACTCGGACCAGTTGAAGAGGATGTTGCGGTTCGGGTCGCTCGGGTTCTGCACCGCCGGCTGCACCAGACCGCCCGTGGTCAGCCGGAAGTCGAGCTTCTGGCCGTACGAGAAGTAGATGCGCCCCGACAGCTTGGGGATCCGGATCGTCTTGGTCTGTCCGGCGGCCGGCCCGGGGATGGACGCGTCCGGTGCGGGGGTGGGCGGATTGCCGCCGGCGGGCCAGGCGTGGAAGGTGCCGTTGGCATCGGCCCAGCCCTGCTGACCGGTCGTCAGCGAGGTGCCGAGGTTGTAGATGTGCACGGCTTCGCCGCGGCTGGAGTTGTTGGTGATCTTCAGGGGGATGGTGGCGGGCACCGCGGCGTCCGCGGGCGCCGAGGCGCCGAACGTGAGCAGGGTGCCGGCCAGGCCCGCTGCCGTGGCCACGGCGAGCAGACGGCGTCTGAGTCTTGAGAGCACTCTCCACCTCCGTGCGGGTGTGGGGGAATTGGTCCGTACCGATTCTGAGAGCGCTCTCAGCGTTGCGCCGGGACGCGTGCATGTCAATGCAGGGGGCGGGATGCCGCGAAGTCGCGGGGCTCGGTGGGGAGGGGCGCGGCGGACACCGGCTGTGGTGAACCGGACGAGGAGCTGCAACGCGTCCGGTCTCCCGAGCGCGGCTCCACGGCGCGGGACCTGGTCGCCACCGTCGCCGAGGGCACGCCGGAGGCGATCACGGCGTGGCTGCGCCGGACCACCGACGCCTGGCCGGCCATCCGGCCGATCATCCGCCTCGGCCGCGACGCCGCGGTGATCGAACCGGACCTCGCCGACCTGGTCGAGCGGTGGATGGAGGAGGCCGTCGGCGACATCGAGGACGGCCTCACGCTGGCCGGACGCTTCGAACCGCACCAGCGCCACTTCCGCGGAGTGCTCGCCATGGCACAGCTCGACTACGTCGCCCAGAACTGGGACCGCGTCGACTGGAAGCTCACCGACGACCAGATGCTCGACGAGCTGAGCGCGGGCTGGGTGTCCCTGCTGACCTGACCCTCCTGCTGACCGAAGGCGCCGTCGTCCGCGACGGCGCCTTTCGCAGGCCCGGAACCGTGCCGTCGGCGCGGACCGCCCTCTCGTCGTGCGTACCGTTCGTTGTCTTCTCCTCATGTCCACTTGATTGACGCGAAGACCGCCTTGAGGCTCGGCGGCCGTCCGGCCGCGGCCGGCACCTGCATCGAGCCGAAGTAGGAGATGCCGATCATGCCGACGTTGCCGTCGCACCACGGCTGGGCCTTCACCGACGGCGTCAAGTCCCGCATGCTGGAGACGTTCTCGCCCGAGGAGATCAGGGAGAAGGCCGCCCCCCGGCTCCGGGACCCGGACGTGGCCGCGTGGGCCAACCTGGTCCATGTGGTGGAGGGCGCGCGGGCCGACGAGCACAACGCGCTGCTGCCGCCGGACGCGTTCCACCTGCCGGTGGGCCGCCCCGTCACCCACAAGATCTACCGCGACGCCGCGCACCCGTTCCGGCTGGTGCTGCCGTTCGCGACGGTCCGGGCGGACGGGGAGCCGGCCAGCGTGTAGTGGCGCACCCCGGCGCCGCCCCGGTGTTCCGCCTCGGGCCACAGGCAGTCCAGGACCGAGGCGGACGGGGCGAAGAGGGCGGACGGGACCGCGTCCCGGGCGAACCACTCCCAGCGTTCGATCTTGTCGGGCTCGGTGACCCGGGGCGTGCCCAGGGCCCGCTCGGTGACGGCCGCCGCCGTCACCCGGGTCAGTCCGGCCAGGCCGTCGACGAACACGGCCAGGACCCGTACGTCCTCGGCGGCGACCGTGAGTCCGGTCTCCTCCGCCAGTTCCCGGGCCGCGGCCGTCTCGAAGTCCTCGCCCGGGTCCACCTTGCCGCCGGGCAGTTCCCAGCGTCCGTCATGGCCGAGGCCGAGCAGGACCCGCCCGGTGGGATCGAGGACGGCGAGACCGACTCCGGTGAGGCTGTGGGAGGCGGGGCGCGCGCGTTCGGGGCGCTCGGCGCCCGGTGCGGGTGCGTGTCCGGGGTGCGGTTCGGGCTCGGGCTCGGCAGGGTTCATCCGGCCATTCCACACGGTGGGGCCGGCCTCGCGCCATCGCGGGGCAGTCCGGCGGCCGCGTCGTGGAACGCCCGGCGCAGGGCGACGATCCCGTCCCCGGCCCTGGTGGGGTGCACCCGGTTGGTGAGCAGCACGGCATAGCGCCCCGTGTCCGGGTCGACCCAGAGACTGGTGCCGGTGAAGCCCGTGTGGCCGTACGAGGCGGGGCCGAACACGTCTCCGGCGGGGGAGCCGACGGGATCGCGGCCCTGCCAGGCGAGAGCGCGCCGCAGTGCCAAGTGGTCGGTGTGGCCCGCCGTCATGACGGCGAAGGTGTCGGGGCGCAGGAGCCCCCGGCCGCCGTCGGCGAGTGCGGTGCCGAGGCGTTCCATGTCCGCCAGGGTGGAGAACAGGCCCGCGTGGGCGCCGACGCCGCCGAGCACCACCGCGTTCTCGTCGTGGACCTCGCCCACGACCGTGCGCCCGCGCCAGGGGCAGTCCTCGGTGGCGACCGCCCGCGCCCGGCGCCCGGCGTCCGGCCGGAACACGGTGTCCCGCATCCCGGCCGGCGCGCACACCAGCTCCTCCACCAGCGCGTCCAGCGGTCGTCCCGTCGCCGCCTCGGCGATCAGACCCAGGACGATGAAGCCCTGCGAGGAGTACTGGACGCGGGTGCCGGGCTCCGCGGTCAGCGGCAGCAGCCGTACCGCCTCCAGCAGGGACGCACGGGTGGGACGGTCGCGGTAGAGCGGCACCTGACCAGGGATCCCCGAGGTGTGCGCGAGAAGTTGACGTACCGTCAAGTCGGCCTTGTCGCCCCCTCGGTAGTCGGGCAGATACGTGCCCACCGTCGCGTCGAGCCCCAGCACGCCGCGCTCGACCAGGGCCATCACCGCGAGCCCCGCGACCGGTTTCGTCACCGAGGCGAGGTCCCACAGATCGTCGCCGTCCAGCGGCGGTCCGTCCCAGGACCGGGTGCCGGTCCAGCCGCGGTCCAGCGGGCCCTCCGGGTCTCCGACGGACCAGGCGGCCCCCGAGAACACCCGCCGTTCCCGTCCCTCGGCGAGCAGGTCGGCCAGGGCGCTCACGACCGCTCACCCCGCGAGGCGTCGTCCACCACGCCGAGGACCGGCGTGCGCGCGCCGAGCCCGGCCGACACCGTGCGTGCCGCGGCCCGCACCATCGGCCCGAACACCTCCACGCTGTCGGGGTCCATGGTGAAGGTCAGGCCCAGGATACCGATCGCGCCCACGACCCCGCCCTCCGCGTCGAGGACGGGGGCCGCCACCGAGCGCACGTCCGGCTCGTCGTACTCGTCGTCCACGGCGTACCCGCACAGCGCCGCGCGCGCCAGCACCGCCCGGACGGCGGCGGGCTCGGTGGGTGTGCTGGGTGTGCGGGCCTCCAGGTCGCGTACGTCCAGTACGGCGTCGGCCTCCTCAGGAGGCAGGGCCGAGAGCATGGCGAGCCCCACGCCGCACGCGTACAGCGGGGAGCGCTGGCCGGGCGCCGTGCTCATCCGGTACTCCCGGGCCGGCTCGGACCGCTCCAGGTACACCGCGTCGGTCGCGTGCCGCACCGCGTAGAACGCCACGTGTCCGGTGCGCCGCCGCAGGTCGGCGAGGGCGGGCCGGGTGAGTTCGAGGACGCGGCTGTCGTTCAGGGCCGCCGCGGCCAGACCCAGCAGGCGCGGGCCCGGGCGGTAGCTGCCGTTCTCCGCCGCCTCCGCGAAGCCGTACTCCGCCATCGTCCGCAGGTGCCGGTGGACGGTGGGCTTGGTCAGTCCCGTGCGGCGCGCGATCTCGCCCAACCGGTGGGGACCGCCGGGCTGCACGAGCGCGTCGAGGACCTCCATCGCCTTGTCGACGGGGCCCTTCACGAGTTCCTGATCGACCGACCGGGTGTTGACCGCTTTCACCATGTCGCTTAGCTTAACCCAACCGCATTCCATCTGACGGAACGGAGGTGTTGTTCAATGGAACGAATTCATCAGGGGCGCACGATGGACCGCAGCCGTCCCACCCGACGTCACGTCCTGCGGACCGGCGGTCTGCTCCTGGGAGCCCTCGGCGCCCCGGCGCTCCTGACCGCGTGCGGCACGACGGCCGCCGCGGACCGGGCCGGCAACGTCCTGCGGGTCTCCCAGCCCGGGGACCCCAAGACGCTGGACCCGCAGAAGCAGGGCGACATGGTGTCGATGAACGTCCTGATCAACATGTTCGACACGCTCACCACCCGGGGCCGGGACAACCGGCTGCACCCCAGGCTCGCCCTCTCCTGGAAGGCCACCGACGCGCGCACCTGGCGCTTCACCCTCCGACCCGGCGTGACCTTCCACAACGGTGAGGCGTGCGACGCGCGGGCCGTCGCTTTCAGCATCGAGCGGCTGCTCGACCCCGCCACCAAGTCCCCGATCGTCGAACTGCGCTTCGTCAAGGGCGTCACCGTGGTCGACCGCCTCACCGTGGACTTCCACACCACCGTGCACGACCCGATCCTGCCCGCGAAGCTCTCCCTCTTCGGCGGCGTGGTCGTACCGCCCCGCCACCTGGCCGAGGTGGGCGACGCCGAGTTCGCCGACCACCCCGTCGGCACCGGCCCCTTCACCTACGTCAGCTGGCAGCGCGACCACGAACTGCGCATGCGCGCCTACGCAGACCACTGGAACGGACGGCCCGCCGTCGACGGCCTTGTCTTCAGCCCCGCGCCGAACGCCTCCTCCTCCCTGGCCGCCCTGCAGAGCGGGGGCGTCGACCTCGTCGCCGGACTCACCCCGGACGCCGCCCAGCAGTTGGAGGGCTACGGCGGCGTCTCGCTGGACGGCCACACCGGGATCCGCACCGCCTACCTGTCCCTGAACACCCTGGAGCGAAGCCCGCTCCAGGACCGCCGGGTCCGCCAAGCCCTCAACCACGCGATCGACGTACCCCTGCTGATCAAGGCGGTACTCGGCGGCAAGGCGACCGAGACACCCGCCCTCGTCCCGCGCGGCGCCTTCGGCTTCGACCCCACCGTCAAGCCGTTCGAGCGGTCCGTCGAGACCGCGCGCGCCCTCCTCGCCGACGCCGGGCACCCGCGCGGCTTCGCCACGACGATCACCGCCTCCAACGTCGACGCCAACGTCGCCG
Organism: Streptomyces sp. NBC_01723; assembly: GCF_036246005.1. Classification (NCBI taxonomy): domain Bacteria; kingdom Bacillati; phylum Actinomycetota; class Actinomycetes; order Kitasatosporales; family Streptomycetaceae; genus Streptomyces; species Streptomyces sp. NBC_01723. Next base: position 448,737 of record NZ_CP109171.1, on the reverse strand, counting down.
AGGCCCTGTCCGGACTGCTGGCCAAGGCGGGGGTGGACGCACGCGTGAACCTCCTCGACCCCGGCACCTACTCGGCCCGGCTCACCTCCGACAACCGGGGAGCGCTCGGCCCGGTCTACCTCGCGGCGAGCACCGTCTGGACGATGGACGGCGCGAGCATCGTCCAGTCCAACGTGCGCAGCGACCGACGCCAGAGCCGCTGGCACTCCGAGGAGGCCGACCGCCTCATCGACCTCGAGGAACTCTCCGAGGACCCCGCCGAACGCGAACGGGCCTTCTCCGACCTGCAACGGCTGATGCGGGAGGAGGCGCCCTTCGTCTTCCTCTACCAGATCGACAACATCTTCGCCCGCAACGACCGCCCCCGCTGGACACCCGGCTCCGCGGGCGTCCTCGCCATGGAGAGCGCGGAGGTGTCCCGATGAGCGCCCCCACCCTCGACAAACCACCCACCCCCGCGGAGACCACACCCCGCCGCACGGGCCGGACCGGGCTGCTGCGCACGGTACTCAGGCGCCTGGCCACCGCGCTGTTCGTCCTGCTGTGCACCGCGACGGTCTCCTTCTTCCTGGTACGGCTCTCCGGCGACCCCGTGAAGATCCTGCTGCCGCCCGACGCCACCGCCGAGCAGGAGAACGTGCTGCGCGCCTCCCTCGGCCTGGACCAGCCGCTGTTCGCGCAGTACCTCGACTACCTCTGGGGACTGCTCCGCCTCGACTTCGGCGACTCCCTGGTCTACGGCCAGCCCGTGAGCGAGATCCTCGCCGACCGGCTGCCCGCCACCATCGAACTGGCCGCCGCCGCCCTCGCGGTGACCCTCGTCGTCGCCGTCCCGGCGGGCATCTTCGCCGCCATGCGCCGCGGGCGCGGCTCCGACCACACCGTGATGACCGGCGTCCTGCTGGGCCAGTCCACCCCGCCGTTCTGGGTCGGCATCCTGCTCATCCTGGTCTTCGCCGTCTGGCTGCGCGCCCTGCCCGCCTCCGGCTACGGCACCTTCGCCAACCTCGTCCTGCCGGCCGTCACCCTCGCCGTCTACTCCGTCGCCGTCGTCGCGCGCCTGCTGCGCTCCTCGCTGATCGACGTCCTGTCCTCCGACCACATCCGCAGCGCCCGCGCCAAGGGCTTCGGCCCCCTGAAGGTGGTGCTCAGGCACGGACTGCGCAACGCCTCGCTGCCGGTGGTGACCGTCGTCGGGCTCGAGGTCGGCAACCTGCTCGGCGGAGCGATCCTCACCGAACGGGTCTTCTCCTGGCCCGGAGTCGGCCAGCTGACCGTCGAGGCGATCTCCAACCGCGACTTCCCGCTCGTCCAGGCCACCGTCCTGTTCTTCGCCGCCACCTTCGTCGTGGTGAACCTGCTCGTCGACCTCTCCTACAGCTTCCTCGACCCGAGGGTGAGGACGTCACGATGACCGTCATGTCACCGGCCGCCACCGACCGGACCCCGGCCGAGGCACCGTCCGGCGGCTCGGGCTCCGCCGTCCTGCGGGCCCTGCTGCGCAACAAGCTCGCCGTCGCGGCCCTGGCCGTACTCGCGCTGCTGCTGCTCGCCGCCCTGTTCGCACCCCTGATCGCCCCCTACGACCCCAACGCGCAGAACCTCCTCCTCAGGCTGCGGCCCCCCGCCTGGCAGGACGGCGGCAGCGGCGCCCACCTCCTGGGCACCGACCAGCTCGGGCGCGACATGCTCTCCCGCGTCATCTTCGGCGCCCGGGTCTCCCTGCTCGTCGGCGCCGGCGCGGCTCTCCTCGCCGGAGTCATCGGCACCGTCGTGGGACTGTCCTCCGGGTACTTCGGCGGCTGGGCCGACCGCGCCCTCATGCGGCTCGCCGACGTCCAGCTCGCCTTCCCGGCGCTGCTGCTGGCCCTCGCCATCGTCGGCTTCCTCGGCTCGGGCCTGTGGTACGTGATCCTGGTGCTCGGCTTCACCGGCTGGGTCTCCTACGCCCGCGTCGTGCGCTCCGAGGTGATGTCCCTGCGCACCCGCGACTTCGTCACCGAGGCCCGCGCGATCGGCGTCACCGACGTCACCATCATGCGCCGCCACCTGCTGCCCAACGTGATGGCCCCGCTGGCCACCATCGGCACCCTGCACGTCGCCGCCGCCATCGTCGCCGAGGCCTCCCTGAGCTATCTCGGCCTGGGCGTGCCCAAGGAGACGGTCACCTGGGGCGGCATGCTCTCCGACGGCCAGCTCTACCTGGGCACCTCCTGGTGGGTCGCCGTCTTCCCCGGCATCGCCCTGATGCTCACCTCCCTCGCCATCAACATCACCGGCGACGCCCTCAGGGACGTCGCGGACCCGAAGGCCTACCGCCGATGAGCCACGACCGACCGACAACGCCACCGCCGCTGCTGGAGATAGCCGGCCTCAGCGTCGACTTCCGCCTGGAGACCTCCGTCGTCCACGCCGTCCAGGACGTCTCCCTGCACGTCCACGCCGGTGAAACCCTCGCCGTCGTGGGGGAGTCGGGCAGCGGCAAGAGCGCCACCGCCCTCTCCGTCCTGCGCCTCAACCCGAGCCCGCCGTGCGTCTACGCGAGCGGCGAGATCCGCTTCGACGGACGCGACCTGCTGAAACTCTCCGAGAAGGACCTCGGCCGGGTCCGCGGCAGCGACATCGCCATGGTCTTCCAGGACCCGATGACCTGCCTCGATCCCCTCCAGCGGGTCGGCGCCCAGGTCGCCGAAGTACTCGGGCACCACACCGGCATGTCCCGCGCCGAGGCGAAGGAGGCCGCGCTGGAGGCCCTGGACGAGGTCGGCATCCCCGACCCGGCCCTGCGCTACCGCCAGTACCCGCACGAACTCTCCGGAGGCCTGCGCCAGCGCGTGATGATCGCGACGGCGCTGGTCGCACGGCCCCGCGTGCTCATCGCCGACGAGCCGACCACGGCCCTGGACGTCACCGTGCAGCGCCAGATCCTCGACCTGCTCGTCACCCTCCAGCACAAGCACGACATGGCCGTCGTGCTGATCACCCACGACCTCGCCGTCGTCGCGGAGACCGCCGACCGCGTCGTGGTCATGAACAAGGGCCGCGTCGTCGAGACCGGCGACGTCCTCGACGTCTTCGACCGTCCCGCCGACGACTACACCCGCAAGCTGCTGGCGGCCACCCCTCGACTGGAGGCGGCATGACCACGGAAGCCACCGAAGCCACCGCACCCGCACCCGCGTCCGCCAAGGTCCTCCTGGAACTCGTCGGACTGCGCAAGGAGTTCGGCACGCACGGCACGACCACGGCCGTCGACGACGTGTCGCTCGAAGTCCACGAGGGCGAGACCCTCGCCCTGGTCGGCGAATCAGGCTGCGGCAAGACCACCCTGACCCGGCTGCTGCTGCGGCTCCTCGAACCCACCGCCGGCAGCGTCCGCTTCGACGGACAGGACCTCGCCGCCCTCTCCGCGCCCGAACTGCGCGCCGTACGACGGCAGATGCAGGTCGTCCTCCAGGACCCCTACTCCAGCATGAACCCGCGCATGCGCATCACGGACATCGTCGCCGAACCCCTCGTCACCCACGACCCCGAGGCGCGCGGACGGCGCGCACGGCCCCGGACCCGCGAACGCGTCGGTGAACTCCTGGAGGCGGTGGGTCTGGACGCCGGTATCCAGGACCGCTACCCGCACGAGTTCTCCGGCGGACAGCGCCAGCGCGTCTCGATAGCGCGGGCCCTGGCCCTGCGCCCCCGCCTCCTCGTCCTGGACGAACCGACCAGCGCCCTGGACGTCTCCGTGCAGGCGACGGTCCTCGACCTGCTGGCCGACCTCCAGCAACGGCTCGGGCTGACCTACGTGTTCGTCTCCCACAACCTCGCCGTCGTCGGACAGGTCGCCGACCGGGTCGCCGTGATGCGCCGGGGGCGCCTGGTCGAGGTCGGCGACACGGCGGAGGTACTGCGCTCACCGCGACACCCCTACACGCGGCAACTGCTGGACGCCGTACCCGTCCTCGACCCGCGCAAGGGGCGTCGCGCGGCACAGCGGGCCGCCTCGCCGACGGACGGGGCGAGCCGGTGACCGGCCCCGTCCTACAGGTGCGACAGCACCAGACCCGCACCGCCGAGCAGCGCGACGTCGTCGACGGCGGCCGTTCCCACCAGCACCCGGGGCTGCTCGGCCTCGGTGAAGGCGACGGCCTCGCGCAGCCGCTCCTCCACCACGGTCCGGAAGCGCTCACCGCCCTCCCGCGCCTCACCGTGCAGGATGAAGAGACCGGGCGCGAACAGCTGCTGCACGTTCACCAGACCCAGCGCGAGGTTGTGGGCGTACTCCTCCACCACCCGTCCGGCGAGCGCGTCCCCGCCGTTCACCAGTGCCTCCAGCGACACCGCCGGGCCGAGGCCCGCATCCCGCGCCCGGGCGCGCAGCCAGCCGGTCGTGGCCACCGTCTTCCAGCAGCCCCGGCTGCCGCACGTGCAGCGCTCACCGCTGGCCGACACGGTCATGTGCGCGCCGCTGCGCCCGCCGGGCGGGGCCATCACCTCGCCGTCGTACAGGACACCGACCCCGAGCACCTCGCCCGTCGACACCGAGGCGAAGGTGCGCCGCCCGCGGCCCGCGCCGAACCAGCGGTCGCCGAGCACCTGGAGGCGCGCCCGGTGCTCCACCCGCACCCCGGCGCCGGTGAGCGCGCCGAGCCGCTCCGTCACCGGATAGCCGTGCAGGGCGGGCACGTCGTTCACCTCCAGGATCAGCCCCGTGCGGGGGTCCACCAGCCCCGCCGCGGCCACGCCGATCCCCTGGAGGTCGTGCGCGGCGAAGACACCGGCCGCCTCCTCCAGCGCCGCGTCGATGTCCGCGGGCGTCGCGCCGGCCGCGTCGTACGACGACTCGGCGCGGTCCAGCACCCGGCCCGCCACGGACAGCACGGCCGCCCTGACCCGGCCGGGCACCAGCTCGACGGCGCCCAGCCGCCGCGGCGCGGGCGGCGCGGCCGGTCGCGGCACAGCCGCGGGGACCAGTCGCAACGGAGAACTTTTGTGGACCATGCGCCGACTCTGCCACGGCCCCGTTTCGGAGAGGTAGCACTGTGAGCCAATCGAGACTGAGCGAACTCACCTGGCGCGAGGTCCGCCGGGCCGGTGAGCGGGGCATCGCCCTGCTGCCCATCGGCTCGCAGGAGCAGCACGCCGGGCACCTGCCCATGGGCACCGACACCCTGCTGGTCGAGGAGGTCGTGGACCGGGCGCTGGACCTCCTCTCCCGGGAGGCGGCCGCACCCGAGGTCGTACGGCTGCCGGCGCTGCCCTTCGGCCACAGCCCGCACCACCTGTTCGCCGCCGCCGTCTCGCTCTCCGCGGCCACCCTGGGCGCGGTTCTCGACGACGTCCTCGACTCGCTCGTGACCAGCGGACACCACCGGGTGATGGTCGTGAACGGCCACGGCGGCAACGACGAGATCATGCGGCTCGCCGTGAAGCGGTTCGCGCTGCGCGCCCGGGTCACCGTCGCCGCCTGCTCGTACTGGACCCTCACCGCCGGCGAGGACGAGGCGGGTCGGCCGGACGTCACCCCGGGGCACGCCGGATGGTTCGAGACCTCACTGATGCTCGCCGCCCACCCCCGACTGGTGCGCACACCCGTGCCCGCCCGCGCCCCGGTGGAACCGCCGCCCCTGTTCGACAACCCGCCGCACCCCGGCCTGACCGTGGAACGCCACGGCGAGTGGGAGCGGGTCGACGGCGCCACGGACGACGCGTCCGGCGCCGACGCCGTCCGGGGCGGCCTGCTGCTGGACGACCGGGCGCGCGGCCTCGCCGACGCGATCCGGGCGTTCGACACGGCGAGCCGGCCGTCCTGATGAAGCCATGCGACAAGGAGAAGCAATGAAGATCACTGACGTGGACGTGTGGGTCGTCAACCTCCCGCTGGTCAACCCCTTCACGAGTTCGTTCGAGACCAAGACCGGCGAGACCCGCACCGTCGTCCGCATCCGCACCGACGACGGCGTCGAGGGCTGGGGCGAGACGATGTGGGGCGCCCCGGTCGCCGCGATCGTCCGGCAACTGGCCCCCGAGCTGATCGGGACCAGCCCCTTCGCCCTGGAGAGCTTCCACCGCAAGCAGCACATGGTGCCGTTCTTCTACGGCTACCTCGGCTACGCGGCCATCGCCGCCGTCGACGTCGCCTGCTGGGACGCGATGGGCAAGGCGACCGGCCAGTCCCTCACCGACCTGCTGGGCGGCCCCGTGCGGGACGAGGTCCCGATCACCGCGCTCATCACCCGCGCCGACGCGCCGGGCGCCACGCCGGCGGACCTGCCCAAGGCCCTGGCGGAGCACACCGTGCGCGTCGTCGCCGAGGGCGGCTTCGACGCCGTCAAGCTCAAGGGCACCAAGGACTGCGCGGGCGACGTCGCCATCCTGCGCGCGGTCCGCGAGGCGCTGCCCGGGGTGAACCTGCGCGTCGACCCGAACGCCGCCTGGTCCGTCCCCGACTCGGTGCGCGCCGGGATCGCGCTGGAGGAACTCGACCTGGAGTACCTGGAGGACCCGTGCGTCGGCATCGAGGGCATGAGCCAGGTGAAGGCGAAGGTCCGCATCCCGCTGTGCACCAACATGTGCGTCGTCCGCTTCGAGGACTTCGCGCCCGCCATGCGGCTGAACGCCGTGGACGTCATCCACGGTGACGTCTACAAGTGGGGCGGCATCGCCGCGACCAAGGCGCTCGCCGCGCACTGCGAGACCTTCGGCCTCGGCATGAACCTGCACAGCGGCGGGGAACTCGGCATCGCCACGGCCGCGCACCTGGCCGTCGTGTCGAGCACACCCGTCCTCTCCCGGGCGATCGACAGCATGTACTACCTGCACGCGGACGACATCATCGAGCCGCTGCACCTGGAGAAGGGCAGGCTGCGGGTGCCGTCCGGCCCGGGACTGGGTGTACGGGTGGACGAGGACAAGCTCCGCCACTACGCCGGGGTCAACGAGCGGGACGGAGACCTCACCGGATGAGCGGGCGGACCGGGAAACGAGCCGTGCGCACGACCGGGGCTCCCCGGCCGGCGGGTGCGTACGCGCAGGGCGTGGTGGCGGGCGGACTCCTGTTCACGGCCGGGTTCGGCCCGCAGGACCCGGCCACCGGCGAGGTGCCCGAAGGCGTCGGCGCACAGACCGCGCAGGTGCTGCGCAACGTCCGCGCGGTCCTCGCCGAGGAGGGGCTCTCCCTGCGGGACGTCGTGAAGGTGACCACGCACCTGCAACACCTGAAGCGGGACTTCGCCGCGTATGACGCCGCCTACCGCGAGTTCTTCGACGAGCCGTGCCCGGTGCGCACCACCGTCGGGTCGGACCTCATGAACATCCTCGTGGAGATCGACGTGGTGGCCGTCCTGCCCGGCCCCCACACGCCCGGGTGACCACCCATCCGCGCTCGCGTGCCCCGGCGCACCCCGGGGCACGCGAGCCCTTCGCAGTCGTACGCTGATCAGCACCGACCGAGACCGTGTGGGAGACGAACGTCATGCCCCTGCTGGAGCCCAAGCCGGACAGCCTCCGCCCGGGATCGGCCCGCGCCGCCGCGGCCGACCGGGTCCCCGACCGGGGTGCCTCGGGCACGCCCGAGCGGCTCCGCGCGGAGCTGACCGCACTGCTCGGTCCGGAGAAGGTCCGCTGGAAGGTCTCCGACCTGGTCAAGTACGCCTCCGACGCCAGCCCGTACCGGTTCGTCCCGCAGGTCGTCGTCCTGCCCGAGACCACCGAGGACATCTCCGCGATCATGGGGTACGCGCGCTCCCACGGCCGCGACCTCGTCTTCCGCGCCGCCGGCACCAGCCTGAACGGCCAGGCCCAGGGCGAGGACATCCTCGTCGACGTCCGCCGCCACTTCACCGGCGTGCAGGTCCTGGACGACGGCGCGCGGGCCCGCATCCGGCCCGGCACCACCGTCATGCGGGCCAACGCGACCCTCGCCCGGTACGGCAGGGTCCTGGGCCCCGACCCGGCCAGCGCCATCGCCTGCACCGTCGGCGGGGTCGTGGCCAACAACGCCTCCGGCATGACCGCGGGCACCACCCGCAACTCGTACCGCACCCTCGCCTCGCTGACCTTCGTGCTGCCGAGCGGCACCGTCGTCGACACGGCCGACCCGGACGCGGACGCGAAGCTGGCCCGCACCGAGCCGGACCTGTGCGCGGGTCTGCTGGCCCTCAAGGCGGAGATCGAGGCGGACGCGGCACTCACCGACCGGATCCGGGCCAAGTACGAGATCAAGAACACCAACGGCTACCGGCTCGACGCCTTCCTGGACGGCACCACGCCCGTGGAGATCCTGCGCGGTCTGATGGTCGGCTCCCAGGGCACCTTCGGGTTCATCTCCGACGTCGTCTTCGACACCCTGCCGCTGGACCGCCGGGTCACCAGCGGCCTGCTCTTCTTCCCCTCGCTGACCGCCGCTGCGGCGGCCGTGCCCCTCTTCAACGAGGCCGGGGCCCTGGCCGTCGAGCTGATGGACGGCAACACCCTGCGCGCCTCGGTCAGCGTGCAGGGCGTGCCGGCGGACTGGGCAGGACTGCCGCGCGAGACCGCCGCGCTGCTGGTGGAGTTCCGGGCACCGGACGAGGCGGGTCAGGAGGCGTACGAACGGGCGGCGGCCGACGTCCTGGAGCGGCTGAGCCTCGTCGCCCCCGTCCCCTCCGTGACCAACGGGTTCACCCGCGACGCCAAGGTCATCTCGGGGTACTGGAAGGCCCGCAAGGCATTCGTCACCGCGGTCGGCGGCTCCCGGCCGGCGGGCACCACGCTGATCACGGAGGACTTCGCGGTCCCGCCGTCCCGGCTGGCCGACGCCTGCGAGGCCCTGCTCCGGCTCCAGGACGGCCACGGCTTCGACGCGGCCGTCGCCGGTCACGCCGCCCACGGCAACCTGCACTTCCTGCTCGCCTTCGACGCGTCGAAGGCGTCCGACGTCGACCGGTACGCCGCCTTCATGGACGACTTCTGCCGGATGACCGTGGAGCGTTTCGACGGGTCGCTGAAGGCCGAGCACGCCACCGGACGCAACATCGCCCCGTTCCTGGAGCTGGAGTGGGGCCCGAGGGCGACCGAGCTGATGTGGCGCACGAAGCGACTCGTCGACCCCGACGGCGTCCTGGCGCCCCGGATCGTCCTGGACCGGGACCCCAGGGCCCACCTGCGCGGCCTCAAGACGATCCCCGGCATCGAGGCCGTCGCCGACCCCTGCATCGAGTGCGGCTTCTGCGAACCCACCTGCCCCAGCCACGACCTGACGACCACGCCACGCCAGCGGATCGTGCTGCGCCGGGAGATGATGCGCCAGCCGGACGGCTCACCGGTGGAGGAACAACTCCTCGCCTCCTACGGCTACGACGCCGTCGACACCTGCGCGGGCGACTCCACCTGCCGGATCGCCTGCCCCGTCGGCATCGACACCGGCGCCATGATGAAGGACTTCCGGCACCAGCGGCACTCCCCCCGCGAGGAGCGGATCGCCGCGCTCACCGCGAGGCGGTTCAAGGCCGTCGAGGCGTCGGCGCGCCTGGCGGTGGGCGCGGCCGACCGGATCGCCGACCGGCTGCTGACGGCCGCCACCGGCCTCGCCCGCAAGGCGGTACGCCCCGACCTGGTGCCCGAATGGCTGCCGGAGATCCCCGGCGCCGCCACTCGCGCCGTGCCCCGCACCGCGAAGGCGGACGCGAGGGCCGTCTACTACCCCGCCTGCGTCAACCGCATCTTCGGCGGCGCCGGGAGCGACGACAGCCCTTCGCTCCAGCAGGCCGTGGTCGACGTCTCGGACCGCGCCGGCAAGCCGGTCTGGATCCCGGACGACGTCGCCGGCACCTGCTGTTCGACGATCTGGCACTCCAAGGGCTACGAGGACGCCAACACCGTGATGGCCAACCGCGTCGTCGAGGCCGCCTGGGCCTGGACCGACGGCGGAAGGCTCCCGCTGGTAGTCGACGCCTCCTCCTGCACCCTGGGCATCGCCGACGAGGTCGTCCCCTACCTCACCGAGGCCAACCGGGAACTGCACCGGCACCTCACGGTGGTCGACTCCGTCGTCTGGGCCGCCGAGGAACTCCTGCCCGGGCTCACGATCCGGCGCACCGCCCGCTCGGCGGTACTGCACCCCACCTGCTCGATGCAGCACCTCGGCGACGTCGATCAACTGCGCGAGGTCGCCGAGGCGGTCGCCGACGAGGTCGTCGTCCCGGACGACGCCGGATGCTGCGCCTTCGCCGGTGACCGGGGCATGCTGCACAAGGAGCTGACGGCGTCCGCGACGGAGAAGGAGGCCGCCGAGGTCACCTCGCGCGCCTACGACGCCCACCTGTCCGCCAACCGGATGTGCGAGATCGGCATGGACCGGGCGACGGGACGCGCGTACCACTCCGTCCTGATCGAACTGGACCGGGCGACCCGGCCCTGACTCAGCGCTGGGTGAGGGTCTGGGGGTAGTCGGTGATGATGCCGTCGACGCCGAGGCCGGTCATTTTGCGGATGGCGCCGGGTTCGTCGACGGTCCAGACGTTGATGTCCATGCCGAGTTCGTGGATGCGGTCGACGAGGGTCTGGTCGGTGACGGTGTGCTGGGGGTTGATCTGGTCGGCCCACCCGCTGAGTTGCTGGAGTTCGGTGTCGGTGGGGCGGTCGGCGTCGAGGATGCCGATGGGTATGTCGGGCATGCGGGTGTGGAATTGCCGGGCGTCGTCGGTCTGGAAGGACTGGACGGCGAGTTGGTGGCGGGCGAGGGCGCGGCGGACGTAGGCGGGTTTGGTGTGGAGGTGGTCGGCGAGGTCGGTGGCGATGTCGGTGTAGTGGCCGCAGGGGCTGATTTCGGCGAGGAGTCCGGTGCGGGTGTGGTCGATGTGGCGGATGACGTCGTCGACGGTGATGAGGGGTTCGCCGGTGTATTTGGTGTGGAACCAGGAGCCTGCGTCGAGGCGGCGGAGTTCGTTCCAGGTGAAGTCGGAGACGCGGTAGCGGGGGCGGTCGGGGTAGAGGTCTTCGATGTTGGTGGTGCGTTCCATGGTGCAGTCATGGAAGTTGACGAGTTTGCCGTCCTTGGTTTGCTGGACGTCGATTTCGACGTGGTCGGCGCGTTGGGTGACGGCCAGGTCGATGGCGGCGGCGGTGTTCTCGGGTGCCATGCCGGAGGAGCCGCGGTGGGCGATGGCGTCCGGGGCGCCGGGCGCGGCGTGCGCGGTGGTCGTCGTCAGGGCCAGGGCCAGACCGCCCAGTGCGGCCACGACGACACCCGCACGTCTGGCCGAGCGTCTGCCGTCCGGTTCCGAGAGCACGGTGAAGCGCATGCGCGGTCCTTCCCTCGTAGCTCGGTGCGGGACTGTTCGTGACGTGCCGTCAGCCGCCCGCGGCGGCGGGCAGGGCGGCGAGGACCGCGGTGGCCGAGGCCACGGGGTCGCCCGAGGGATGGACGGGGTAGCGGTCGCGCTCCTGGTTCCAGGTGTTCTCCAGCGCGAACCAGTCGATGGCGGCCGGAGGGCGGCCGGTGACCAGCGCCGTCTCGAGGGAGTCGAGGTACGTCGTCCACCGCATCGCGTAGAAGTCGCGGACCAGCCCCGACCACTCCCGGTTGGCGTAGTCCCGCAGCCCGCCGGTGTCGCTGCCGGAGCGGTGCCCCCAGGTGGTGAGGATCGAACGGGCGTCGAACTCGGCGGCGGCCCGCTCGGCCGGCGTACGGCCCCAGGACTTGGCGTCCTCCAGCCAAGGCCCGAGGAGGAACCGGGTGTCGGTCGCCAGCAGCCGGTCGAGGAGTGCCAGGTCGCCCTTCCACTCCGCGGCCAGCGCACGGAAGCGGGACAGGTCCTTGGCGTCGTAGGCCGTCCTGATCTCCGGGAGCAGGGACCGGCTCCGGTTGGCCAGCGCCTGACGGGCGACGTCCACCAGGTCGAAGCGGTACGCGTCGGTCGCCCGCAGCGCTGGCGCGACCTGCAGCAACTCGGCCAGCGCCTCCCGCACGGTGGCCGGGTCGTAGCGCATCGCGCCGGGGCTCCAGCTGGCCGCCGTGGTCGCGTTGAGCCGGGGACGGGCGGTGAACAGGCTGTCCTGCGACTCGCTCCAGGTGCCGGAGGGCGTGCTGTACGGGCCCGTGCGCAGCAGCTCCCAGGCGCGGGCCGCGTGCGGGTCGGGGCCGCCGTAGCGGCGTGACGCATAGGCGGCGAACCAGGCCCGCTGGTCCACCGGGGCCGTCCGCCAGGCCAGTTCGGTGAACAGCTCGTAGGCGACCGGGTTGCCGCCGGTGCCCTCGGGCAGGTAGGCGATGCCCGCGAGGGTGCTGCCGGGCTTGGTGCGCCAGTGGTCGAATCGCTCCGCCCAGACGGAAGTGTTGGCGCCGATGGTGGTGTGGCCGCCGAAGTTGGGGATGGTGCCGAAGGCGTAGGGCGCGCCGTGCCAGGTGGTCTCCCGGTCGAGCCCGTCGTAGCGGTCGGACAGCCCGTCGACGATGAGCAGCCTGCTCTTGTCGACGGCGTCGATGATCTCCGGCGAAGGGTTCCTCTGCCAGCCGATCAGGGTCCAGACGGCACCGGGACGGGCGGTCTGCAGAGCGTCCATCACCGCACGGGCGGCGTCCCCGACCGGCACGTTCCCCGGTCGGCCGCCCTCGTGCAGCAGGTCCATCTTGAACATCGACGAGTCGCCGAACAGCTCACGCTGGTGGCGGTAGAAGGAGGCGGCGACCCGGCGGAAGACCTCGCTGCGCGGATCCAGCCAGTCGGGTCGCTGGAAGCCGACCCACTCGCCCTGCGGGACGACCGGCCCGGTGGGGTTCCGTTCCGTGAATCCCGGGGGCACCGTGCCGAAGTAGCCGGGCAGCACCGGGGTCATGCCGAGCTGTCGCAGCCGGTCCGCGATCCGGCGCCCGAGGTCGGCACGGTCCTGGAGGAGCCGCTCGGAGACCGGACCGGCGAATCCGGACATGTTCTGCATCAGCCACCACGGCTGGTGCGCCGGGCCGGGGATCCAGGACCTCAGCTCCTTCCCGGAGTACCCGAACTCCTGGAACGTCTCGTGGTAGACGGCGTCGGCGCCCATCTGCACGAAGACCTCGTTCACCCCGTGCAGGGCGAGCAGGTCGATCTGCCGTTCGTACGAGGCCCAGTCGCGGTAGGCGCCGGAGTAGCCGTCGTCGGTGTCGTTGAGCGCGAAGCGGTGCGGCACCGACGCCTGCCGGTGGACGGTCCCGGTGGGCGCCGGGAGAGTGCGCGGCAGCTTCGCCGTACTCCGCCCGGGCCACCCGAGGTCCACCTTCGCCGTGTGCTTGAGGTACCAGTTGACGCCGCTGAGGATCACCGCCGGGCTGGTGCCCCGGACGCGCACATGGCCAGCTCTGCCAAAGACGCTGAAGTAGTCGCCCGACGCGGGGCGGGCCGCCGGGACCAGGCTGAACTGCGAGACGTGGCGGGGGAGCAGGCGGGCGAGGGCCGCCCTGGCGGGGTGCGTGGCGAAGGCGGGCCCGCCCGGTGGGGAGGAGGCCGCGGATGAGGTGCCGGGGGTGAGAGCCGTGGTGAGAAGGAGGAGGGCGGTGGCTGCGTGGACGGCAGCCCAGGGTCTGAGGCCTCTCACAGGTCACCTCTGTGGGGGTTGTCGAGGGGATGCTGGTGAATATGGGGCCGGGGGAGTCCACCGTCAAGAAGACATCCGGTCATGACGTACGCCTCGCCTGGTACACCGAGTCGTAGATGGGGAAGGCGTGGCGCAGCCCGGTCAGCGCGAAGAGCTGCTTGGTGTGGGCGTCGGTGATGACCAGTTTCAGCTCGCCGCGGACGGCCTGGACCCGTTTGAGGGTGCCGACCAGGACGCCCAGGCCCATGGAGTCGATGAACGCCACCCCGCGCAGGTCGATGACGAACCGGCGGAGTCCGTCCGCGAGCCGCTCGATCATGTGCTGCTTGATCGTGGGCACGGTGTACACGTCGACCTCACCGCGGATCTCCACGACGGTCCAGCCGCCGACATCGCTGTAGTTGATCTCGATCGGAGGTTCCATACGCACCCAACGGCGATGCCGTGGGCAGAGGTTGCGCCGCACATTCGTTCTGCATATGCATGAACGGCTGGCCAAAGGATCACCTGAGGTGCAGGTGAGGGTCACGGTGCGGTGTGCGAGCAGGGGCTCCGGCCACCCTCGGAACGTACGTTCGAAATAGATCGCGGTCGCCGTGGCCCCGGCCCCGCCGTGCGCGTTCCGCCATTCGGGGTCATCCTGGTAGCCGGGCCACGAAGCCCACAGACCGACCTACCGGGAGGTTCTGTGATTCTGCTCGCGCTTCTCCTACCGGTCGTGATGATGGCCTTCCTCTTCGCCGCGGACGCGCTCGAGGACCTGATCTTCCCGCCCCCGGCGGCCCCGGAGGACGACGCCTCAGGCGCCGCCGGGGCGACGACCACCTCGCCCTGACAGGGACAGGGCACCCGGCCCGAAGAAGACCAGCAGCAGGAAGCCCCAGCAGAACAGCGCCGGGGGCAGCCCGCCGTTCTGGAGCGGGAAGAGCCCGTCCTGCTGGTGCTCGGTGAAGTAGGCGAACGCCATGATCCCCGAGCCGATGAACGCCGCGCCGCGCGTGGCCACGCCGACGAGGACGAGGGCGCCGGTCACCAGCTCGATCACCCCGGCGTACCAGAACGGCCAGTCGCCCACGGGACTGGCCGGCCGGTCCAGCAGCCCGAAGACCGTCGCGGCGCCCTCACTGGTGAACAGCAGACCCAGGACGATGCGGAACAGGCCGAGCACCAGGGGCTGCTGCCTGGTCAGCCGGTCGTTCAGGCGTGCGGTGCTCATCGGTGGGCGCTCCCTCGGGTCGTACGGCGTGCGGCCGCGCACGACGCGGCCGTGGGGAGTACGAGACTCCTCCCGTACTCCCTACGTGCGTGCGCGGCGATCGACTCAACGCCGGCCCCGAAAGGTGGAACCGTCGGCCGTCAGCCGTCGTTCGTGGTCACCTTCACCTCGTCGACGACCAGCTGCTGCGGGAAGGTGGTCGAGCCGTCGGGGTCGCCCGGCCAGTAGCCGCCGACCGCGAGGTTCAGGATGAGGAAGAACGGCTTGTCGAAGACCCACTGGTTGCCGTTCAGATCGGCCGGCGTACGCGTCTGGTACACGTTGCCGTCGACCGACCAGGTGATCCTGTCCGGGGCCCAGTCCACCGCGAAGGTGTGGAAGTCGTCCGCGAAGGCCTCGCCGTTCGGCAGGGTGTAACCCGCGCCGATGCCGCCCGAGCCGGAGTAGCCGGGGCCGTGGATGGTGCCGTGGACGGTCGACGGCTCGAAGCCGACGTTCTCCATGATGTCGATCTCGCCCGAGTTCGGCCAGCCGACCTCGCCGATGTCCTGGCCCAGCATCCAGAACGCGGGCCAGATGCCCTGCCCGCGCGGGATCTTCATCCGGGCCTCGACGTGCCCGTAGGTGGCGGTGAACTTGCCCGAGGTGTTGAGTCGCGCGGAGGTGTACTCGCACGGCCCGTACCAGCACTGGTAGTTGCCCGGGTTCTCGCGGCGGGCCTCGATCACCAGGTTCCCCTGGCCGTCGAGCTTCGCGTTGTCGGTGCCGGGCGTGTAGTACTGCCGTTCGTGGTTGTTGACGTTGTCGCCGGTCTCCAGCTGCCACTTGGCGGAGTCGACGCCGGACCCGGCGGGTCCGTCGAAGGTGTCGGAGAACGTCACGGCCGCGGCCGTCTCCGCCGGGCGGTCCGCGTGCGCGGGCGCGACCGCGGCGGCGGCCACCAGGCCGACCGACAGGGTGGTGAGCAGGCAACTGCGGATCAGACGGGGGGAGTTCATGTCTCTCCCTTTCGTGGGCCCGCTCCCACGACGCGGGAGCGGGCACTCGGGTGGGGGGAAGGTGGTGCGGTGTGGACTGTCCGGGCGCGGGTGGGGCCGGCCGGTCAGCCGAAGGACTCCAGGGTGATCGCCGCGTCCTTGGGGTCGCCGTCGTGCACCAGCGACTCATGGGCCCCGACGTCGTCGAACGCGAAGGCGTACGCCTTCCCGTCCTGCATCTGCGAGTGGATCAGGCGGGCGTAGTGGTTGGTGACGCCGTCCTGGTAGAAGCCCGAGGCGTCGGCGTCCGGCTGCTCGGAGTCGGTGAGCAGCGTCGACCGGTTGTACGCGGCGCACAGGGTCCGCGAGATGGGCCCGCGCACCTGGTCGTTGGGCGCGTCGAGCTTGTTGTAGCAGCCGAAGACGGAGTCGGAGTCCGGCTTCTCGAAGGAGGTCACCACGGCGCCGGAGCCGTCGGTGAAGTCCATCCGGTCCCCGTTGACCTTGCCGAAGAACTTCGTGTCCGGCTGGTCCTTGAACGGCGTGACCGTCAGCGTGTCGGTGGCGTACTTGCTCCAGACACGGTCGATGTAGCCGTCCAGCACCCCGGCGGGCAGGTCGCCGGCGCCGATGCCGTGCCCAGGGGCCAGTACGCGCAGCGGCGTTCCGTCGGCGCGGCTCTGGACCAGGCCCTCCCAGCCGCCGCCCTGCTGGACGAGTCCGTCGGCCACGGCCTTGTAACCGCCGGGCTTCAGCGAACCTGTGTGCTCGGTGGAGCCGTCACCCGCGGTGAGACCGACGGAGTAGGGGGCCGAGAACATGTCCACCTGGGTGGAGTTGATCCACAGACCGGAGTCGTTGAGCGTGTACTCCGTCCAGTTGAACAGGATGTCGTGGTTGGGATCGTCGGCGTTCTGCACGGCGGGCTGGACGAGCCCGCCGTCGGCGAGCCGGAAGTCCAGCTTCTGGCCGTAGGAGAAGTAGACGCGGCCCGAGAACTTCGGAAGCCGAACGGTCTTTGACCCGCCGTTTGCCGGGCCGGTGAAGGACGCGTCGGGGGCCGGGACCGGCGGGGCGCCACCGGCCGGCCAGGCGTGGAAGGTTCCGTTCTCGTCGGCGTAGCCCTGCTTGCCGGACGCCAGTTCGGTGCCGATCACGTACACGTAGACCTGTTCGCCGCTGCCCGAGTCGTTCTTCAGGGTGAGCGGGATCGTGTCCGGCACGGCCGAGGCCGGTTCGGCCGGTCCTGTGACGACGGCGACGGCGCCGAGGGACGCCGCGACGGCCAGGGACGCCGTCAGCTTGCGTGGGGAAAGCACACGGTCCTCCTTGGTGTGGGGGGACTTGCAACGTTGTAGTGCTCCCCTGTACATGTCAACAAGATGAACGAAATGAATCGGAAGAAGGCGCTCCAGCTTCGGGAGATGAACCGGCACCCGGCCCGGTGGCCCGCCTCCTTCAGGGGGTCGGGGACCAGCGCGGCGTCACCCCGGTGAGCCGGCAGACGAGGAAGTACAGCGGTATGGGCGCGGTGTACGGCGAGTCGCCGTCGGGTCCGTGGACCATGCGCGGACCCGACGGCGGGGTCTGCGCCGCGCGGGTCCAGGAGGGGTCGCCGCTCACGTAGAGGACGCCGGGCGGCCACGCGACCCCGATGTCGGAGCCCGACGGGACGACCCACCACCAGCGCCCCTGGTCGGCGAAGACGCAGCCCGCGCGGGGCAGACGGGCCAGGATGCGCTCGCCGTGATCCGGCGAGGTGCCCACCGCGTCGTGTCCGAGACCTGCACGCACTCCGGCGGGCAGGGACAACGGGGCGGGGGCCGTGGACGGACGTGGATCACGGGTGTGCTGCAGGTCCATGGGGGGTGTCCTTTGGCCGGGAGGAGAGCGCGGTCTGCCGACGCGCACAACCGGCGGAGCACCAGGAGAACGTTGTCATGCGAGACCGACCCGGACGTGAAGAAAAGGGGCGGTGGAACCACTGTGTCATCCGTCAGCAACCGTACGCAACCGGCAAGTTGAAATGTGCAGTTGAGTGGATGCATGCTCCTCGGACGGGGACGCCCGCCGTGGCAGACTGCGCACCCGAGGCTGGGCGCACAGCCGCGAACAAGGAGATGGTGTGACCTCGGAGACCGATTGGGGCGGTGCCCCCTCCGTGCTGCGCATGATCCTCGGCAAACAGCTGGAGGAGTTGCGCACCCGGGCCGGTCTGTCCTTCGAACAGGCCGCCGAGTCGATCGGGGTGAGCCACTCCACGATCCGGCGCATGGAGGCGGCGAAGGTGGCCCGCCTGCGGCTGCCGGACGTGGAGAAGCTGCTCCAGTACTACGGCGTCCGCGACCAGCAGGAGATCGACACCTTCCTCAAGTCGGCCCGCGAGGCGAACAAACGGGGCTGGTGGCACACCTACCGCGACGTCATGCCGGACTGGTTCGCCGCCTACCTCAGCCTGGAGCAGGCGGCCCTGCACATCCGCGCCTACGAGCCCGAGTTCGTGCACGGGCTGCTCCAGACCCCGGCCTACGCGCGGGCCCTGCTCAGCGCGGGCAATCCGCACGCCTCCTCCGTCGCCACCGAGCGCCGGGTCGCCCTGCGCATGCGGCGCCAGGAGATCCTCACCCGCCCCGAACCGCCCCGGCTGTGGGTCGTCATGGACGAAACGGTCCTGCGCTGGCCCGTCGGTGGCGCCGAGGTGATGCGGGAGCAGGTGGACCACCTGATCGAGGTGGGCCGGCTGCCCAACGTCACGCTCCAGATCATGCCGTTCGCCGGGGGCCCGCACCCCGCGATGCGGGCCGGCGCGTTCCACGTCTTCCGCTTCCGGGCTCCCGAACTCCCCGACATCGTCTACCTCAGCGGCCTCGTGGGCGCCGTCTACCTGGACAAGGGCGACGACGTGGTGGTCTACCGCGAGGCGCTGGACCGCCTGGGCGCCCAGGCCGTACCGGCCCGAAGCACCGAGGAACTCCTCGGCGCGCTACGCAAGGAGCTCTGAATGGACCAGCACCCACAGCACTCCGCCGGCTCCGGGACACCGCCCCCGGGACCGGGCCCCTACGAGTGGGTCAAGCCATGGAGCGACGACGCGGGCGGCGCCTGCGTCGAGGTGCGCAGGCTGGGCGACGGACGGATCGCGTTGCGCCAGTCCTCGGACCCGGACGGCCCCGCGCTCGTCTTCACCCCTCACGAGATGTCGTGTTTCCTGGACGGTGTGAAGGCGGGCCAGGCCGACTTCCTCTACTGAACGCGCCGGTTGCCGTAGGTTCCACCGAGAGATCACTGGTACCGCACGACTTGACGGAGAGGGGCGGACGTTGTCCGACAGCGGATGGCCGGCCGACCGGATCGACACCGAGCACGCGCACTCGGCCCGGATCTACGACTACATCCTGGGAGGCAAGGACTACTACCCGGCCGACCGGGAGGCGGGCGACGCGATGGCCGCGGAGTGGCCCGCGCTGCCCGTGCACATGCGCGCCAACCGGGACTGGATGAACCGCGCGGTGCGCTGGCTGGCGGAGGAGGCGGGCATACGCCAGTTCCTCGACATCGGCACCGGCATCCCGACCTCACCCAACCTGCACGAGATCGCGCAGTCGGTGGCGCCCGAGTCGCGCGTGGTCTACGTGGACAACGACCCGATCGTCCTCACCCTGTCCCAGGGGCTGCTGTCCAGCACGGCCGAAGGGCGGACGACGTACATCGAGGCGGACTTCCAGCATCCTGAGGACGTCCTCGAATCCGCCGAGTTCCGCAAGACGCTGGACCTGGGCAGGCCGGTCGCGCTGACCGTGATCGCGATCGTCCACTTCGTCCTCGACGAGGACGACGCGGTCGGTATCGTCCGCCGCCTCCTGGACCCCCTGCCGTCGGGCAGCTACCTGGCGATGACCATCGGCACCGCCGAGTTCGCCCCGGACGAGGTCGGCCGGGTCGCGCGGGAGTACGCGGCCCGCGACATGCCGATGCGGCTGCGCACCCTCGACGAGGCGCACGAGTTCTTCGACGGCCTCGACCTGGTCGAACCCGGCATCGTCCAGGTGCACAAGTGGCACCCGGACGGCGCGGGGGAGCAGGGCATCCGCGACGAGGACATCGCGATGTACGGCGCGGTGGCCCGCAAGCCGTAACGGCGCGCGGGAGCGGGCGGGACCGGAGGCCCTGGGGCGTCAGATCACGCGGAAGAGGTCGGCGGCGGCGTGCACGTCGGTGAAGTCCTCGACCGAGCGGAGGTTGTCGCACAGGGCCTCCAGGACCGACCCGGCCTCGGCGGCCCGCGGGGTACCGATGGCGACACCGAAGACCCGGAAACCCAGCAGGCGCTTGGCTTCGTTCCAGTCGCGCATCCACTCCTCGGTGACGCCGCAGTCGTCGTCGGTGAGCATCACGATGTCCCCGCGCCTGCGGGCGGCGTCGTCGAACTCCTCCCTCAGCAGCTCGCCCGCCGCCGACAGGGGCCGCTGGTAGCTGGTGCCGCCGCCGAGGAAGGTCTCCGCGAAGTCGAGGGTCCGGCCGAGGTCGGCGGGCCCGTCGGCGGGGAAGTGGAAGACCTGGAGTTTGTCGGCGGCGGAGAAGAGGATGCCGACGAAGTCGCGCCCCGCCCGGCGGGCCTGGTCCAGCAGTGCCAGGGCGCACGCCTTCGCCCACGCCTCCCGGGTGATGCCGCCGGGCCCGGCCTCGTACATGGAGTGCGAGGTGTCCACACACGCGATGACCGCCCCCCGGCCGGTGGCCTGTTCCCCTTGGCTGTCGTAGAGCATCAGCTCCCCGGCGGCGTAGCGTGCGGCGAACACCGCACGCAGTTCCGCCAGGCCGAGATGAGCCAGTTCGGAGGGGATGACACGGGAGAGGTCGTCGCCGAGCGTGACACCGATCAGCTCGCCGGTCGCGTTCTCCACCTTGCGGGCGCGCTCGCCTTCGGCCATCTGCCGGAATCGGCCGATCAGCTCGGCCCACCGCGCGAGCCGACCGGTGCGCAGCCGCTCGGCGAGCCGGGCGCGCCGCTCGAAGGACATCCGCTCCAGCTCGCCGGAACCGACGCCCCAGGCCCGCATCAGCGCGGCCTCCTCCCGGGCGGCCGCCGCGGCCTTCGCCACCCCGCCGCGCGCGGCGGCGGGCATCCCGGGCAGCGGTGCCGCGAGCGCCTCACCGGCCATTTGGGCGGTCTGCCGGGTGTGGGCCCGAGCGTTCTCCATCGCTCGTTCTACGGCTTCGGCGGCCGGACCGGGCACGGTGCCGTCCTCGCCGGCCTCGTCGGCGGCCCGCCGGAGCGCCTCGGCGACGGCGGTGGCCGCGTCCTCGGCGTCCCCGCCGGCCCGACCCGCCCGCTCCGCGCGGTCCTGGGCGTCCCCGGAGTCGTCCAGCATCCGGCGCAGCGCACCGGCTTGGGCGAGTACGGCCATCGCGGCGGCGTACGGGTCGCCGGCCGTCTCGCGGTGCAGTTCGGCGAAGTGCGGCGACTCCAGCATGGCCCCGACGACACGGTGGTTGACCAGCCGGGTGGGGTCCATCTCGCCGGGTTCGCGCAGTCGGGGGCCGACTCGATAGGCGGCCAGGAACGCGTCGGTCAGCAGGTCGGTGGCGTGCGCGTGGCGCTCGCCCAGTTCCGCGGCCAGGTCGCGCAGAGCGGGCGACTGCTCATAGGTGTCGCGCCAGGCGATCCGGTCGAAACGGTCGGCGACCACGGCCGTGGTGTGGCGTGCGGGGGCGGTGGCCGCCCCGGCCAGCCATGGCGCGGCCCGGGCCGCCAGACCGTCCAGCAGGGCCGGGATCTCGTCCATGTTCCTGATCGCCCCTCGTGCTCAGAGCCGGGACTGCACCGTGCTCGCGTCCACGCCGAGGGCCTCGGTGAGTACCCGGGCGCGGACGGCGCGCTGGCGGCCGGTGACCCGGTCAATTGCCGCCGTGGAGCGGCCGGCCACCACCGCTTCCTCCCGCAGTTTCTCCAGTCGGGTTCCGGCGGTGGCGAGCTGGTTGTGGGCCTTCTTGATGACCCACTCGCTCAGCGCCTCGCGGGACTGCCCGGCCATGGCGTCGAGCTGGGTCTCCAGTTCGTCGATGGTGTCGGCGAGGTCCAGGGCCTCGCGGGCGTCGGGGTTCACCAGGTGCAGCACCTCGCGTTCGACCGTCGGGCGTTCGGCGGGGGAGTGCCACAGCACATGCGTCAGCACCGACAGGTCGCTCTCGCCGACCGCGACGCGTCCGTCGAGGTAGGCGGAGGCCTGGAGCAGGCCCACCGCCTGCCGCCAGCGCCGGTCGGAGGCGACCAGTTCCTTGCGGCGCAGGGCCGCGCGCAGCGTGCACACGGCGTCCACGATCGCGTCGGGGACGTCGACGGCAGGGACGGTCCCGGTCACGGCGTGCTGCAGCGCGGCCAGTTCCACCGTGGTCCGCGGCGGCGGGGCAGCCGGGCGGCCGACGGCGGAGCGGACCAGCGCGGCGAAGTTCGAGGGGTCCTCGAGGTACGAGACTTCGATCCGCACCAGAAGCCGGTCGTAGATGGCGGCCGAGTCCTCTCCGGTGGGCAGCTCGTTGCTCGCCGTGATGGCCCCGATGAGCGGGCAGCGGACGGGTTCGCCGCCGCTCTCGGGATGGTAGATCCGTTCGTTGAGGTAGCCCAGCGTCTCGTTCAGCGCCGCCGTGGAGCACTTGAAGATCTCGTCGATGAACGCGACGTGCGCGGTCGTGGCGCGACCCTCGTAGACCTGGCGGTACTCGCCCCGGGACAGCGCGGCGACGTCGATCGGGCCGAACATCCGCGTCGGCGCCGTGAACTTCGACAGCAGGATCTCCCAGTACGACGCCCCCTCGATCCTGCCCGTGAGTTCCCGGGCCAGCTCGGACTTCGCCGTCCCGGGCGGACCCAGTATCAGGGAGTGCCGGCCCGCCAGCAGGGTCACCAGCAGCGTCCGCACCACGTCGGCCCGTTCGTAGAAGCGGTCCGACAACTCCTCACCGATCGCGCGGAGTCGCCGGGCGGTGTCCTGCGCGCCGGGCGCGGACGGATGGTCCCGCGCGTCCTGTGGGCCCATCGCCGACTCCTTGCCTGTCACGTCCGGGGGTGGCAGGTCGGAGCCTATCCCGCGCCCACGGCGAGTGATCCGGACACCTGCGACGCGGACGGCTTCAGGTCAACGGGCGCTGTGGGCGCCCCCTTCACCGCCGGTCGGCCAGGTGCGGAGCAGGGAGTCCAGCGCGTTGAGAATCTCCGTCCAGCTCTCCTGCGAGTCGGGTGCGCTGTGGCTGAAACCCCCGGCGGTCTCCAGGCCGACGTATCCGCTGAAGACGCTGCCCAGCAGGCGTACGGCGTGCGTCTGCTGGGGTTCGGCCAGGTCGTACCCGCGCAGGATGGCCCGCGACATCTGGGCGTGCCGCGCGCCGGCGCCGGCCGCCGCCGCCTCGGGGTCGAGGCGGAACTGCGCGGCGGCGAAGCGGCCCGGGTGCCGGCGCGCGTAGTCGCGGTAGGCGTTGGCGAAAGCGGACAGCGCGTCCTTGCCGGCCCGGCCGGCCACCGCCTCGGAGACCAGGTCGGCCAGCTCTTCGAGAGCGAACAGCGCGATGCCGGTCTTGAGTTCGTGCGCGTTCCTCACGTGCGAGTAGAGGCTCGCCGTGCGTACCCCGAACCGCCGGGCCAGCTCCGTGGGTGTGGTGTGCTCGAACCCGATCTCGTCGGCCAGCTCGGCCCCCGCCCTGAACAGGGTCTCCGTCGTCAGTCCTGCCCGCGCCACACTCGTCCTCCACGTCACCTGCCGAGCAACCGTAGAAGATTATGTGTGTGCCTAACATGATTAGGCAACCTGAGGAGTCAGTGGTGCGTCGCCGCCGCCCAGTGGGTCTCCCGGTACTCTCGCGCCCCGGCCATCAGCGCATTGAGCGCGTCCCGGGTACTGATGAGGTCCGCGATGTGCTCGGACAACCGGTCGCGCTCCTGCGCCATGCGCTCCAGGGCGGCGTCGGAGTTGTCCTCGCTGGGCGAGTCGACGCACGGCAGCAGTTCGGCGATGGTGCGGCTGGACAGCCCCGCCGCGTAGAGCCGCTGGAGGAACCTGACCCGATCGACCTCGTGGTCCGTGTAGTGGCGCTGGCCGCTCGGGCTGCGGGTGCTGGCCAGCAGCCCCTGGTCCTCGTAGTAGCGGACGGACCGCACGCTGACCCCGGCCCGTGACGCCAGCTCCCCGATGCGCATGCCGTACTCCCCACTGCTCGCTGTGATCCGCGACACAGACCCTTGCCTCTGACGTCAGTGTCAGGTTTTAGCGTAGCCGCCGAGCCCGACATCCGGGCCCCGCGCGACCAAGGAGTTCCGACGTGACGTCCCTCTTCGACAGCTACCCGCTCGGTGAACTGACCCTGCCCAACCGGATGGTGATGGCCCCGATGACCCGGGTCCGTGCCGCGGCGGGCGGGCTGGCCACGTCCTCGATGGCGACGTACTACGCCCAGCGCGCCTCGGCCGGACTGATCGTCTCCGAAGGCGTGCAGCCGAGCCTCGTCGGGCAGTCCAACCCCGGTACGCCCGGGCTGTACACCGACGAACAGGTGGCCGCCTGGCGCCCGGTGACCGGCGCCCTGCACGCCAACGGCGGACGGATCTTCGCCCAGATCATGCACGGGGGGCGCGTCTCGCACCCGGACACCACGGGCATGCGGCCCGTCGGCCCCTCGGCCGTCCCCGCCGTCGGGAAGGTGTTCACCCCTACCGGCCCCCAGGCGGCGCCGACTCCGCGCGCCCTGGAGACCGCCGAGGTGCCCGAACACGCCCTCTCCTACGCCAGTGCCGCCCGCCGCGCGGTCGACGCCGGCTTCGACGGGGTCGAACTGCACGGCGCCAACGGCTACCTCATCTCGCAGTTCCTCTCCTCCAACGCGAACCTCCGCACCGACCGCTACGGAGGCTCGGTGGCCAACCGGATCCGCTTCGCCGTCGAGGCGGTGTCCGCGACCGCCGAGGCCGTGGGCGGCCACCGGACCGGCATCCGCCTCTCCCCGGCCGGGACCTTCTGGGGCGTCGAGGAGACCGACGTCCCCGAGCTGTACGACGAGCTGCTGACCGAACTGGCGCGCCTCGATCTCGCCTACGTCCATGTCGAGGCCACCGCCGAGGAGGAGGTGCTCGTCGGTCTGCGCCGCGCCTGGCCGGGCACGCTCATCATGAACCCGGTGCTGCCGATGGGGCCGAAGCAGGCCGGGCGGGACGAGGCCGACCACTGGCTCGGGCTCGGCGCGGACCTCATCAGCTTCGGCCGCGGCTTCATCGCCAACCCCGACCTGGTCGAGCGGCTGCGCACCGGCCTCCCGGTCGCCCCGGTGGACGAGGACACCTACTACCAGGGCGGCGACGCCGGTTACCTGACCTACTCGGCCTATCAGCACACCGCCTGACAACCGCCCGGATGCCGGTGTGTGACGTGAATCACGCACCGGCGCGCGGTTGCCGGGCCGGGAAGTTTCGTATCCCTCTCATGACAGCGGGGCTGTGAATGCGAGGATGAGCCGCCATGACTGCTGGGTGGTGCTGCCGCACAACGCGGGCCGCGGTGTTCGCGGCCGTCTGCGTGCTGCTCGCCACCCTCGGGCACGTCCTGATGTCGGAGACCGCCGTGCCCTGGTGGGCACTCGTCACCGCGGGCACCGTGACCGGCGGCGCGGGATGGTGCCTGGCCGGCCGGGAGCGAGGGGTCCTCCTCGTGTCGTCCGTCGTGGTGGTCGCCCAGACGGCACTGCACGAGTGGTTCTCCTACGCCCAGCGGCTCACGGCGCCGTCCGCGTCCCCGATGCCCATGGGTGCCGGCGCGTCCGTCCCCGATCACACGGCCGGCATGGCCCACCTGGGCCACGCCATGCATCCCGCCGCGCACGGCGGCTCCGCCGCGGGACCGACGGGCGCCATGGACTCGATGACCGGCTTCGGCCCGGTCATGGAGGCGATGTCCTCGTCGGGCATGCTCGCCGCCCACCTGCTGGCCGCGCTGCTGAGCGGCCTGTGGCTGGCGTACGGCGAGCGCGCGGTCTTCCGCATCCTGCGGGCCGCCGCCGGGTGGCTGGCCGCCCCGCTGCGCCTGGTCCTCACGCTCCAGGTGCCACCGCACCGGCCGCGTCCCGCCCTCCGCCGCGGCCACGCGGCCCACCGGCCGCCGCGGCTGCTCCTCGTCCACGCGATCACTTCTCGGGGTCCGCCCGCGGGAACCGCTGTCGTCTGAGACAGCCGGTCCCCGACCGCGCCGGGCGTTCCACGCCGGGCCGGGCCGGGCATCGGACGTACACCGCCCCGCGGGTGCGTCCGCCACTCCCACCCCGTCACCGGGCCCCGCCGCGCACTGAGCGCCGCCGGGTCCGGAATCCGGGCGTCCGCGTACGCCGTGGCCGCATGCCGCGCGTCGTGCGCCGGAGATCCGGACTCACGAGAAGGACAGCACGTGATCAGTCCTGCCCCCTCCGCCGTCCACGACCGGGTGGCACGCGCCGCGAGAGCACGTCAGGAACGGACGTCCGCCGACGAGCCGGCGACGCTCTGGGCGCTGGCCGCCCGCGGCGGCGATCCGCGGGCCGTGGAGAACCTCGTCCGCGCCCTCCAGCGGGACGTCCGCCGCTTCGTCACCCACCTCGGCGCCGACCCCCAGTCCGCCGACGACCTCGCCCAGGACACCTTCCTGCGGGCGCTCGGCAGCCTGCACCGCTTCGAGGGCCGTTCCTCCGCCCGCACCTGGCTGCTGGCCATCGCCCGCCGCGCGGTGATCGACAGCTACCGGCACGCGTCCGCCCGGCCCCGGCTGCTGGCCACGGAGGACTGGGAGACCGCCGCCGAGTGTGCCCAGGAACACGGTCTGCCGGGATTCGACGACGGCATCGCCCTGGCCGAACTGCTGGACGCGCTGCCGCACGACCGGCGCGAGGCCTTCGTCCTCACCCAACTCGTCGGAGTCTCCTACGCGGAGGCCGCCGAACTCGTCGGCTGTCCGGTCGGCACGGTCCGCTCCCGCGTGGCCCGCGCCCGCGAGGCGCTGATCCGGTCCCTCGGCGAGGCCGAACGCAGCGGGCCGCCGGACGTACAACGGGCGATCAGGTCCCGCACGGCCTGCCGTTAGCATGTTCGAACTCGTGACGATCGCCATGAGTGACCCGTTTGTCCGATCACTAGCAACCAGGCCAAATAATTGAAAACCATACCGACACGAATATCCGCGCGAACGACGCTCTGGGTCGCGGCGGGTGTGGCGACCCTCGGGTTCCTCATCGCGCTGGAGTTCGCCGCGCGCCACTACGGCGAGCCGGGACCGATCACCCAGCAGGCCCGCGAGGTGGTCTTCGCCCCCGATTCCGGGCCGCTGCTCTACGCGGGGCTCGCGCTGACGATGGTGGTGCTCACCTGGCGGCAGCGGTTCGTCGCGGCCGGTGTGGCGATCGGCGTCGACCTCGTGCTGTGGCCGGTGCGCTGGGCGGTCGGCGCGGACATGAACTTCGGCAACGGCGCCCTGTGGGTGGTCCTGGGCTGCGCGGTCGTCGCCGTCACGCGTCGTACCGGCCGGGAACGGGCGCTGCTGCTGAAGGGTGTCGGGCTGGGGCTGTTGCTGGTGGCCGGGCACAAGACGGGGGACACCTGGCTGCTCATCACGTCGGAGACCCGCCCGACGGTGCTCGACCCCTATCTGGCGACCGCCGACCACGCGCTGGGCGATCCGTCCTGGCTGGTCGGCCGGCTGGTGGAGGCCACCTCGCCGGTGGGCGGCGGCATCCTGCACGTCGTCTACGGCCAGCTCCCGCTGGCGGCGGCCCTGGTCGGCCTGTACCAACTGCGCCACGTGGCGGTCGAGCGCCGCTTCCCGAGCCACCATCTCGTCCGCACCTTCCTCGTCATCGGCCTGCTCGGGCCCGCCGTCTACATGATCTTCCCGGTCGTCGGGCCCGTGTACGCCTACGGAGCCGAGGGCGGACAGTGGGCGGTGGCCAACCTGTGGCCGGACACCCTGCCGTCGATCGGTGCCCCGCACGCGGTGCCGTTCGACGAGATCACCCCGCGCAACTGCATGCCCAGTCTGCACACGGCGTGGGCGACGACGCTCTTCGTCCACTCGCGCAAGGGGTCGCGCCCGATGCGGTACGCCGGGGCCTTCTGGCTGGTCGCCACCCTGACCGCGACGCTGGGCTTCGGTTACCACTACGGCGTGGACCTCATCGCCGGCGTGGTCTTCGCGCTCACGGTCGAGGCGGCGATGCGCGCGTTCGCCCGCGGCTGGGACCGGTCGGCCGTCCGGCTGGTCGCCCACGGAGCGACGGTGTTCGCGGTGCTGCTGGTCTCGTACCGCCTGCTCCCGGAGGAGATGGCCGCGTACCCGTGGGTGGCCGGACCGCTCCTCCTCCTCGCGATGGCCTCGGTGGTGTTCGGGTACCTGCGGACCACCAGGGCGTGGGAGCCGAAGTCCGGGCCGGCGCGGCAGCCGGAGCCGCCGAGGCCTGCCGAGCCGCAGCCCGAACTCGTCTGAGCCCGTGAGACCCCCGCAGGGCCAACGGGCCTGCGGGGTCGGGCGGTTCACGAAAACGACGCAGCGCTCTGGTCGTCGGACACCCGCTGGGCTACCGTCGGTAACACCCTGTCGGCGCAGGAGTGACTCCCGTGTCCCTCCGCCCCTCCGTACACCGTCGGAAGGCAGCCCATGCAGAACACGCCGGCACCTGCCGGGATCACTCGCCGCAACGCCCTGACCGTGACCGGGGGCGTGCTCGCGGCGGCGACACTGGCCCAGGCGGTGCCCGCCTTCGCGGCCGAGGAGCAGGCGGCGGACGCGATCGTGGTCGGACACGGTCTCGCGGGGCTGGTGGCCACGGCCGAACTCGCCGCGGCGGGCCGCAAGGTGCTGCTCCTCGACCAGGAACCCGAGGCGAGCCTGGGCGGCCAGGCGTTCTGGTCCTTCGGCGGTCTCTTCTTCGTGGACTCCGCCGAACAGCGCCTGATGGGCATCAAGGACTCGCGCGAACTGGCCTGGCAGGACTGGCTCGGCACGGCCGGCTTCGACCGGGGCGTCGGCGACCCCTCCGGCCAGGACCACTGGGCGTACAAGTGGGCCGAGGCGTACGTGGAGTTCGCCGCCGGCGAGAAGCGGTCCTGGCTCGCCGGGCTGGGCGTGCAGTGGTTCCCGATCGTCGGCTGGGCCGAGCGCGGCGGCGGCCTCGCGGACGGACACGGCAACTCGGTGCCGCGCTTCCACGTCACCTGGGGGACCGGCCCCGCGGTCGTCGAGCCGTTCGAGAAGAAGGTGCGGGCGGCGCGCGCCGACGGCCGGGTCACCTTCAGGTTCCGGCACCGGGTCGACGGCCTCGTGACGACCGGCGGCGCCGTCACCGGAGTACGCGGCGCCGTCCTCGAACCGAGCACGGCACAGCGCGGCAAACCCAGCTCCCGCACCGTGGTCGGCGAGTTCGAACTGCGCGCCCCGGTCGTCGTGGTGACCTCCGGCGGCATCGGCGCGAACCACGATCTCGTCCGGCGGAACTGGCCGGCCCGACTCGGCACCCCGCCCAAGTCCATGATCACCGGTGTGCCCGCGCACGTGGACGGCCGCATGCTGGCGATCACCGAGGAGGCGGGCGGCCGGATCGTGAACCCGGACCGCATGTGGCACTACACCGAGGGCCTCAGAAACTACGACCCGATCTGGCCCGGCCACGGCATCCGCATCCTGCCCGGACCGTCGTCCATGTGGTTCGACGCCACGGGCAAGCGCTTCGGCACGCCCGACATCCCCGGCTACGACACCCTGCACACCCTGAAGTCCATCACCGACACCGGCTACGACTACTCCTGGTTCGTCACCACGCAGAAGATCATCGCCAAGGAGTTCGCGCTCTCCGGCTCCGAGCAGAACCCGGACCTCACGGAGAAGAACGTCTGGAAGCTCCTCTCCCGTATCTGGCAGACGCCGGAGCCGATCGAGAAGTTCAAGAAGAACGGCGTGGACTTCGTCGTCGCGACGACCCTGCCCGAACTGGTCCGCGGCATGAACAAGCTGACCGGTGACAACCTGATCGCGCTGGACGGCCTCCAACGGCAGATCGAGGCCCGCGACCGCGAGATCGACAACCCGTACACCAAGGACGTCCAGGTGATGGGCATCCGCAACGCACTCGCCTACCCCGGGGACACGCTCAGCCGGACCGCCTCGGTCCACCGGATCCTGGACTCCGGCGCGGGCCCGCTGATCGCGGTCCGTCTCAACATCCTCACCCGCAAGACCCTCGGCGGCCTCCAGACCGACCTCTCCGGCCGGGTCCTGAACGCCTCGGGCGACCCGGTACCGGGTCTGTACGCCGCCGGAGAGGTGGCGGGCTTCGGGGGCGGCGGCGTGCACGGCTACCGGTCGCTGGAGGGCACCTTCCTCGGGGGCTGCCTGTTCTCCGGCCGCGAGGCCGGACGCGCCGCGGCCGCCGCGACGGCGTCCTGAGGGAGGGCCGCCCCTCGCTACGGGAGGCGCATCAGCCCGAGGTCCTCGCCCCACGCGTCCAGCACCGCCGCGTGGCCGGCCGCGCGCACCGCGGTCTCCACCCGGCCGAACAGGTCCCGCTGTACGTCCGTGTCACCGGTCTCCGCGACGCGCGCGAGCGCGGACAGCAGCGCTCGCGTGTCCCATCCCGGGAGGGGGAAGCGGTCCAGTTCCCACGCCAGGTACTTGTTGTAGGGACGCGGACGACGGTCGAGGGCGAACAGCAGCTCCAGCAGGAAGCCGACGCTGTCACCCGCGTCGAGGCGCGCCGCGAGCGGATATCCGTCCCGGGCGTTCTTGACCGACCGGTAGAGGGAGTTCGCGTAGGCGTCCAGCCAGTCGGCCGCCGCCCGCGACGCCTCCCCGGCGTCGAGCCGCCCCTTCGCGGCCACCATCTCGGCGATACCCCCGTCGAGCCGGTCGAGCACGACCCGGGCCCGCGCGAGCGCGTACCGCTCGAAGCCGCCGAGCCGGCGGAACTCCGCGACCGTCACCACGACGAGATCCAGCCCGGCCGAGCGGAATCCGTCGAGACCGGCGAGCCCGGTGCCGGCCGAGTCGGCCAGCACCACGTACAGGTCGTGGTCGGAGTGGCGGGTGGCCATGCCGTCGTGGGCGTGGGATCCCTTGAGGACGAGCCCGACCACATCGGGGTCGGCGGTGGCACGGGCGACGAACGCCTCGTAGGTCATGGGGTGTCGTGCGGACACGGTCCGATCGTCTCCAGACAGCTCTACGGGGGCACGGGAAGCCACCCTCGGAGTCCTGCCGACCCGAGGGCGGTGAAGCCGTTCGCGACGGCCCTGGCCGTCGCCCCGCAGATCAACGCACGTCCGGCACGCTAGCGGCCGATCACCGCGTCCGGCAACGCGTTTGCCCGCCGCCGGTCGTCATCGACCCTGAGGTCCGTCTGAACAGACCGGAGGAGGCGCCCCGTGTGTCACGGGGCGCCTCCCGGGATGGATCGTTCCCTGTTGTCAGGCCTTTTCCTGCATGGACCGTCGGGCCGGGTTGCCCTGCTCGGCGGCCTTCGGGTCCTTCTCGTCCGCCTTGGCCCGGACCCCCTTGGCGATGCGGTCGCCGATGGTCTTGTCGATGTTCGACCAGTACTCGAAGGCCCGCTGAAGGACGGGTTCGCTCACCCCGTTGAGGAGGTGACCGACCACGTTGTCGACCAGCCGGTCCCGGGCCGCGTCGTCCATGACCTCGCGGACCAGCGTGCCCGGCTGACCCCAGTCGTCGTCCTCGGGGTGGTCGACGTACGCGGCGCGGGTGATGGCCCCGTCCGCCTCCCAGCTGGGCGGGGTGCCGAACCGCTCGGTGTCGGCGGCGGGACCGCCCTTGGAGTTCGGCGCGTAGACCGGGTCACTCGTCTTCTGATAGGCCATCGCCCCGTCC
The DNA here is from genome assembly GCF_036246005.1 of Streptomyces sp. NBC_01723. Taxonomy (NCBI): domain Bacteria; kingdom Bacillati; phylum Actinomycetota; class Actinomycetes; order Kitasatosporales; family Streptomycetaceae; genus Streptomyces; species Streptomyces sp. NBC_01723. The sequence continues at coordinate 417,118 of NZ_CP109171.1, read as the reverse complement.
TTGGAGTACGTGTGGACGTCGACGACCGGGGCGTTCACGGGGAGTTGCTGGTAGTTCGCGCCGATCCGGTGCCGATGGGCGTCGGCGTAGGAGAAGAGCCGGGCCAGCAGCATGCGGTCCGGGCTCGGGCCGATGCCGGGGACCAGGTTGTTGGGCTGGAAGGCGGCCTGCTCGATCTCGGCGTGGTTGTCGGTCGGGTTGCGGTCCAGCGTCATGCGGCCGACCGGGATGAGGGGGTAGTCGCCGTGCGGCCACACCTTCGTCAGGTCGAACGGGTTGAACCGGTAGTCCGCGGCGTCCTCGTACGGCATGACCTGCACATACAGGGTCCAGCTCGGGAACTCGCCGTCACGGATGTGCTCGAACAGGTCCCGCATGTGGTAATCCGTGTCGGCCGCGGCCATCTGGTCGGCCTCGTGCTGCGTGAAGAACTCGATGCCCTGGTCCGTCTTGAAGGTGTACTTCACCCAGAACCGCTCGCCGGCCGCGTTGATCCACATGTACGTGTGGGAGGTGTAGCCGTTCATGTGGCGCCAGGTCCGGGGGATACCGCGGTCCCCCATGAGCCAGGTGACCTGGTGGGCGGACTCCGGTGACAGCGTCCAGAAGTCCCACTGCATGTCGTGGTCGCGCAGGTTGTTGTCCGCCCGGCGCTTCTGCGACCGGATGAAGTGCTGGAACTTCATCGGGTCCTTGACGAAGAACACCGGCGTGTTGTTGCCGACCATGTCGTAGTTGCCCTGGCTGGTGTAGAACTTCACCGCGAAGCCGCGCGGGTCGCGCCAGGTGTCCGGGCTGCCGCGCTCGCCCGCCACGGTGGAGAAGCGGATGACCAGGTCGGTCGTCGTCCCCGGCTGGAAGACGGCCGCCTTGGTGTAAGCGCTCACGTCGTGCGTCACCTCGAAGTGGCCGAAGGCGCCGCTGCCCTTGGCGTGCGGCTGGCGTTCGGGGATCCGCTCCCGGTTGAACTGCGCCATCTGCTCGATGAGGTAGGCGTCCTGGAGGAGTACCGGGCCTCCCGGGCCGACGGTGAGCGAGTGTTCGTCGCTTTCCACCGGTGCGCCGGAGTCCGTGGTGGTGGCAGGCGTGATGTCCGTCATGAGACTGCCTTTCGTCGTGGAGTGGGTGACGCCCAGGCGCCGCGCGACACGGTCGCGGGGGAGGGGTGCCCTGGAGCGGCCACGCCAATCCGGTCCGGATACGTCCGGACGGGGGCCTCGCGCGTCTCGCAGCGCCTCTCGCGGAACGACTCCGGGCCCGGCCCGGGGCAGGGGGCACCGCAGCTCCCGCTCCCGTGCCGCGTCCCGGCGCCGGGACGCGCCGCGTGCTCACCCATCCGTCCAGGCCTTCCGGAGTGCCGTCGTCCGTATCAGTCTCCGCCGCCGCCGAGGGCGCGCAAGCGGAGACGACAGGCCGGACGCGTGCCCACGTACGGCGTCCTCAATCGCGCGTTTGCGCCCTTTTCGGCCGGGGTGGGTCCGTGACGGCGCCACAAGTCCTGATCTTCGCGGTCCGGTCACGTGGTGGCCGCGGCGGTGGCAGGCATGGGGGCGGCGGCGCCAGGCGGACCGGCGCAGTACGTGGTTGAGGTCGCGGCGGGGAGCCGGGAGCGCAGTGGCGCGCAGGACGGCCGGCAGCTCGCGCGCGCCGGCAGGGACGAGGTCGGTGGGGGTGTCGCCGATGGTGTGGGCGCGGGCGCGGGTGACGTCAGGATCGCGGCGGCCAGCAGGGTGATCAGGCTCCATCGTCCCCGAGACGCGGCAGTCGTCGGGGCGTTCTGTGTGTCAGTCGGCCGCCGGGAGGCGAAGCGTGGCGACGGCCCCGCCGCCGGGCGCGTTGGCGAAGGACAGCGACGACCCGATGACCTGGGCCTGGCCGAGCGCGATGGTCAGCCCGAGGCCGTGGCCCCGGCCGCGTTCCGACGCCCCGGTGCGGAACCGTTGGGGCCCCGCAGTGAGCAGTTCGTGGGGGAATCCCGGGCCGTGGTCCCGTACCGTCACACAGGTGCCCGCCACCTCGACTTCGACGGGCGCGCGACCATGTCGGTGGGCGTTGATGACCAGGTTGGCGACGATCCTGTCAAGCCGGCGCGGGTCGGTCTCGGCGGACAGGGCGCCGGCCGTGGTGAGCCGCGTCTGGAGCCCGGTGCGGACCAGAGACTCCCTGACCGCCTCGGCGAGCGGAACGGGCCCGAGGTCGGCGCGCTCGGCGCCCGTGTCGAGCCGGGCGATCTCCAGCAGGTTGTCCACCAGGGTCCGCAGCACCGCCACGCGGTCCCTGACCAGTTCCGTGGCCTCCCCCTCGGGGAGCAGCCCACTCGCGGTGACCAGGCCCATCAGCGGGGTGCGCAATTCGTGGGCGACGTCGGCGGTGAAGCGCTGTTCGGCCAGCAGTCGTCCGAGCAGGCTGTCGGCCATCGAATCGACGTCGCCGGCGATCTCGGCGATCTCGTCGCTGCCGCGGCCGACCTTGGTTCTGGCAGCCAGGTCACCCGACGCGATCCGGCGTGCGGTCCGCGCCACCCGCCGCAGCCTGCGATGGGGCAACTCCGCGGCGAGTGCCGACAGCGGTACCACGATGGCCAGCGCGACCAGGGAGTACTTCCACATGTGCCGGTCCAGGGCGCGCCGGGTGAGCAGGTCGGGCGTCATGTCGACCTCCACCGCCACGGGTCTGCCTCGGTACGTCCGTGCCGCCCACATCGACGGGTGGTCCCCGGGGCCGTCACCGTCGTACCAGGTGGCATACCCGTCCCTCAGGCCCTGCGGGCCCCGGAGCCGGCGCAGCAGCTCGGCGGGCACGGCCTCGGGCGACATCCGAAGCGAGTCGGGCGGGGTGCCGTACCGCTCGTAGTCCCGCAGGTCTTGGGACAGCTGGGTCACCGCCTTGGACCTGCCGTCGTTCAGCGACCGGGCCAGGGTGCTGCGGTGGACCAGCGCCCCGACGGTGAGCGCGATGGCACAGCAGGCCATGGCGACAAGCGCAGCGATCTTCCAGCGCAGCGAACGCCAGTTCAGCAGGTCGCGCAGGACATCCACGTCAGCGCCGCAACTTGTAGCCGAACCCGCGGACGGTCTGGATCCGCTCCGCTCCGATCTTCCTTCGCAGTCGCTGGACGCACAGGTCGACCACGCGACTGTCGCCGTCCCAGCCGTAGTCCCACACGTTGCGCAGCAGCATGTGCCGGTCCAGGACGACGCCGGGATTCGCGGCGAACTCCAGCAGGAGCCGCAGCTCGGTGGGGGCCAGCGCCACTGGCTCGCCCGCCTGGAACACCTCGAGGCCGGCGGTGTCGATGGTCAGGTCGCCGAAGACAAGTGGGGCGCGCTCGCCCGGGCGACCGGAACTCTCCGGTCGTGCCGCACCATCCACCGGTTCGGCCGGGGGGTGGTGCGGCACGGCCGGGGCGGCGGGGTTGAAGGCAGCCCGCCGCAGCAGTGAGCGGATCCGGGCCACCAGCACCGCGGTGTCGACGGGTTTGACCACGTAGTCGTCGGCACCCGCCTCCAGGCCGGAGACCACGTCCAGGGCGTCGCCGCGCGCGGACATCATCAGAATCGGGTCCATGCTGGTCTCCCTGATTCGGCGGCACAGCCCGATGCCGTCGAGGGCGGGCAGCATCACGTCCAGCAGCAGCAGGTCGTGGCGGCCTTCCCGGAACAGTTCGAGTCCGGTCAGGCCGTCGCCGGCGGAGCTGACACGGTAGCCGTAGCGCTCCAGCGCCAAGGTGAGCGATCTGCGGATCACCTCGTCGTCCTCCACGAGCAGGATCGCCACGGGCACCAGGGCGGACCCCCCGGCCACTGGAACCGACATCTTTCCCCATCGACGTAGGTGCTGGAGGTCCATCATGCGACGGGCATCCCGCCCTGCCGAATTCTGCCTCCACCGCGCCTGTGCCGGGGCCGGTTCGCCGGTGGTACCGAGTGGGTCAGGGTTCGCGGGTCCGGTGGCCGCTGTGCCGGTCCTGGTCACCGAGGAGGCTGTCGCGGCGGTCGGGACGGTGCGTGGCACCGGTGAGGGTGCAGCCCTGACGGGACAGGTCCAGTTTCGATCCCTTGGCCAGGCAGTCCGTGATCATGTGAACCTGCTGGCCATAGCTACGACCCTGGTGGGAGGTTACTTCCCCGTTCGGGCCCACCTCGCAGGGGTTGTTGTCGGTGCACTGCTCGCCGTCGTCGTTGTGGGTGTTGTGGATTCCCACGACCGTAGTGCCGTCGGGAGCCAGCAGCGCCGAACCGGAGTCGCCGTGCCAGGGGGCGCAGTCGTCGCTGGTGGTGTAGCGGATCGAGTTGTCCAGCTGATAGCCGCCCTCCCGCAGGTGCGGGACCACGGCCTCGGCGGTGCAGTTGTGGCGGGTGCCGAGGGACGCCACGGTCAGTGGGTCGCCTGCGCGCACGGAGGTGGAGGTGAGCCGGAAGACTTTCGCGCCTTCGGCCTTCAACTGCGCGTAGGTCTTGTCCAGGCGGTAGAGCGCGATGTCGGTGCCGGTCATCGTCGCGTACATCAGCCGTTTCGTACGGGCGGTGGTTTGCGGATAGCCCTGGCGGTCGGCGATCTGCACCTCGCGGTCGGCCGGCCGGTCCACTGTCGCGGTTCCGGGCGCGGGCCACTGTCCTTGCACGCAGTGACCGTTGGTCAGCAACAGCGCCGGGTCCTGCGGCCGGGAGGCGGGAGTGCGGACCACTGATCCCGCACAGCCGCTCAGGTCCACCGTGCCCTCCATGTCCGGGATCGGATCATCGGGGGGCACGTTGGTGCCCGTGATGATGCCGTTGATCCAGTCGGCGTGCTTGGTGACATCGGAGTACAGCGTCTTGCCGCTTTCGTCGGGGCCACTGACCACACCGGCCACGGCCCACTGGCCGCCGTCGCGGACCAGCGCAGGCCCGCCGGAGTCCATGTTCGACGCGGCGATGCTGCCGTCGCGGCTACCGATGCACAACTCTCCGCTGGGCGCGGCTGACGGACACGTTGAGATCGGTTGCACCACGGTGTCGGCCTCCCGCAGCCGCGTGGGGAAACACGCCGCGTTGTCGGTGTCGTCGCAGGTCATGCCCCAGCCCATGATGCGGACGGGCGTCCTGTCCGGCGGCGTGGTCGAGGCGATCGGCACCGGCTTGGCCCGAACCGGCTTCCGCAGGTGCATCAGAGCGAGGTCGCGGCCCCAGAACCCGCCCTCATCGTGACTGGTCGCCAGCCGGTAGTAGTGATCGACGTCGGCGACCTCGCCGCCGGACGTGGTGTCCAGTGACCCGACCCGGACCTTCCAGCCACGCGGGACACCGGCCTTCGCGCCGGTCGGGTTCCTGCCGGCGCAGTGGCTGGCGGTCAGGACCCATTGCGGTGCGAGGACCTCCACCCCGCAGCCGTGCTTGTCCGAGCGCGGCGGGGCGGGGTAGGACGGCTGGAACGAACCCATGAACGAGTAGGCCCGGGTGGACTCGGTGCCACCCACGACGGCCTGCGCGGATAAGGGTGCTACCAGGGCCGCCGCGGTCAACGCGATCCCCGTCGTCAGGGCGGCGGCCGCCCTTCGGCCTGTCGACATGTGCATGAGTGGCTCCCTCGCGTCTATCGCCAGCCATCGCTCCGGCGGGCTGGTCGGGGGGACGGCAGTCGGCCGTCCCGTCCGGCATCGAGCCTGGACCCAGCGGCTCTCCGCAGGGTCTCTTCCGCGTATCAGGCGCGGCGCGGCAGCCGCTCAGTTGTGTATCAGTGTGTTCGGGACCGGCCTGATGATGCCTGGCCACGCGCGGGAAGCGGCCCGCTGCCTTTGTCCGTCGCAGCGTGACGGTGGAGACGGAGGCCCGGGGACGACATCTCCGCCAAGGTGGCCGGCCCGCCTACGGCCGCCGCTGGGATGCGGAGCGCACCGCTTGGACGGCGACCTCGCCCCCTGACGCCATGGACACCGCCATCGACATCTACGGGCACCCTGCTGCCCAGCGCCTGGGGGCCGGGCGGCGCGGACCGGCCCAGGGACGGCAGGGTGATCGTGTGAGGATCCCCCAGGCACACGGCGAAACGGGCCCGCGCGTCGGAGCTGGTGATGACTACGTCGAAGAGGCCGCCGCCGAGACGGACGGGGGGGCGCTGCGGGCTTCAACGGCCAGGAAGCCGCGGACCAACTCGGCAAGGTCAGCCATGCGGGGGCCGGCTCGCGCATGGCACCCGCGGACTCGACCAGTCGCTGCTCTCGGGCGGACCAGGGTGGCGATCCCGGTCGGGGCGTACGGGTCCAGCGTGCCGGGTGCCGGGTGCCGGGTGCCGGGTGCCGGGTTCGGCGGGGAGACCCGGGTCGGTGTCGGCGTGACGGGGGACCGCGGGGGGGGCCTGGCCGGTTCGGGCAGTCGCTCACCATCATCAGCACCTGACACACCGCCCGGCTCAACGCCCGGGCTCCCCATGGGTGCCGTACCTCAGGACCGAGGCGGCCCTGACGAGAGGCAACGGAAAAGGCAGGAGGACCACTCGCCTCCTGCCTGCCACTGTCAAGCTATAGCTCATGCGGGGCCTTGCGGCAAGGGCCCCTCCGTGGCGCAGAATCGGCGCCCTCGGCCGCTGCCCACATGAGGCAGCAGGGCCGATCGGACGCTTTCTCACCATGGGGGACTCATGATCGACGTGCTCGTCGTCGGCGCCGGACCGACCGGCATGATGCTGGCCGGCGAACTGCGCCTGCACGGCGTACAGGTACGGGTGCTGGACAAGGAGACCGAGCCGACCCAAGTGGTGCGCTCGCTCGGGTTGCACGTGCGCAGCATCGAGGTGATGGACCAGCGCGGCCTGCTGGAGCGGTTCCTCGAACACGGTAAGCGTATCCGGCCGGCGGCTTCTTCGCCGGCATCGGCAAGCCCGCGCCCGTCGAGCTGGACACCACGCACCCCTACGTCCTCGGCATCCCGCAGCCCGTCACCGACCGCCTGCTGACCGAGCACGCCGTCGAACTCGGCGCGGAAGTCGAGCGAGGCCGCGAACTGGCCGGACTGTGCCAGGACGACCAGGGCGTGACCGCTGAGCTGGCCGACGGCACCCGGCTGCGCGCCCGCTACCTCGTGGGCTGCGACGGCGGCCGCAGCACCGTCCGCAAACTGCTCGGCGTCGGCTTCCCAGGAGAACCCTCCCGCACCGAGACGCTGATCGGCGAGATGCGCGTCCGCGCGGAGCCCGAGGAGGTGGCCGCCGTCGTGGCCGAGGTCCGGGAGACCCAGAAGCGGTTCGGCGCCGGACCGCTGGGGGACGGCTTCTACCGCGTCGGCGTGCCCGCCGCGGACGTGGCCGAAGACCGCTCGCTCCCGCCGACCCTGGACGAGTTCAGACGGCAGCTCAAGGCGTGCGCGGGCACCGACTTCGGCGTGCACGCGCCGCGCTGGCTGTCCCGTTTCGGCGACGCCACCCGGCTGGCCGAGCGCTACCGCACCGGACGGGTACTGCTCGCCGGCGACGCCGCGCACATCCACCCGCCGGTCGGCGGGCAGGGCCTCAACCTCGGCATCCAGGACGCCTTCAACCTCGGCTGGAAACTCGCCGCCGAGGTGAACGGCTGGGCCCCGGACGGGCTGCTGGACAGCTACCACACGGAACGGCACCCGGTGGCCGCCGACGTGCTGGACAACACCCGCGCCCAGATGGAACTGCTCTCCACCGAACCCGGCCCTCAGGCAGTGCGCCGCCTGCTGGCGGAACTGACGCGGTTCGAGGACGTCAGCCGCCACCTGACCGAGAAGGTCACCGCGCTGAACGTCCGCTACGACCTCGGCGCCGGACCCGAACTCGTCGGCCGGCGGATGCGGGACGTCGAACTGCGGCAGGGGCGCCTGTACGAACTGACGCACACCGGCCGCGGGCTGCTCCTCGACCGGACGGGCCGGCTGTCGGTGACGGGCTGGTCGGACCGGGTCGATCACGTCGTGGACGTCGGTGCGAAACTGGAGGTGCCCGCGATGCTGCTGCGGCCGGACGGCCATGTGGCATGGGCCGGTGACGACCAGCAGGACCTGGTCGGCCGGTTGCCCCGGTGGTTCGGGGCCGCCACCGGCTGACCCGACCGTCCCGGGCCGCCCGTCCCCGCTTCCCCACCGGAGAGCCACCATGAACCACGTCGCCGACCCCCACCGCTACGACGGCACCATGCGGTACCGCCGCACCGGTCGTTCCGGTCTCGACCTGCCCGTCCTGTCGCTGGGCTACTGGCACAACTTCGGCGACGACAAGCCGTTCGAGTCGCAGCGGGAGATCGCCCTGCGCGCCTTCGACCTCGGCATCACCCACCACGACCTGGCCAACAACTACGGCCCGCCCTACGGATCCGCGGAGATCAACTTCGGCCGGATCATGCGGCAGGACCTGGCACCGTACCGGGACGAAATGGTGATCTCCACCAAGGCCGGATACGACATGTGGCCCGGCCCCTACGGCCAGGGCGGAGGCTCCCGCAAGTACGTGCTCGCCTCCCTCGACCAGTCCCTGAAGCGCACGGGCCTGGAGTACGTCGACATCTTCTACTCCCACCGCCTGGACGCCTCCACACCGCTGGAGGAGACCATGACGGCGCTGGACACCGCGGTGCGGCAGGGCAAGGCCCTCTACGTCGGGATCTCCTCCTACGACGCCGAACGCTCCCGTGAGGCCGCGGCGATCCTCCGCGACCTCGGCACCCCGCTGCTGATCCACCAGCCCTCGTACAACATGCTCAACCGGTGGATCGAGACCGAGGGCCTGCTCGACGCCGCGGGCGACGAGGGCTTCGGCGTCATCGGGTTCACCGCGCTCGCCCAGGGGCTGCTCACCGGCCGCTACCTCGACGGCGTCCCGGAGGGCTCCCGCGCCACCCAGGGCAAGTCCTTCGCGACCGACTGGCTGAACGAGGACACCCTCCAGCGGCTGCGCGCGCTCAATGACATCGCCGCCCGCCGGGACCAGACCCTGGCCCAGATGGCGCTCGCCTGGGCGCTGCGCGACCCGCGCGTCACCTCGCTGGTGATCGGCGCCTCGCGCACCGATCAGCTGGAGCAGAACGTGGCCGCGCTGGACAACCTCGCCTTCACCGCCGACGAACTCGCCGAGATCGACAAGTACGCGGTCGCCGACGGCAGCGTCGACCTGTGGCGGCAGGCCCGCACCGGCGAGATGGGCTGAGGCCCGCCCCGCCCGCACGGGCGGTCGACGGCGGTCACGACACCGGTTCGTCCGTGACGCGGAGCAGCCGGGGCGGCACGGTGGCGGGCTCGGGCAGGCGCAGGGGCTCCCGGCCCGGGGTGATGCTGCCGAGGAGCGTCGCCCGGCGCGCACCGGTTCCCGACGGGATCGCGCCGGGCAGGCCGTGCACCGTGAGGAAGCCCAGGAGCGCGAAGGCGAGGGCCTCCTTCGCGTCGGACGGCAGCCCGAGCGCGTCGCTGGGTCCGAGCGGCACGCCGGGCAGTTCCTCGGCGAGCATGCCCATCAGCACCGGGTTGTGCGCCCCGCCGCCGGAGACGACGAGCCGGGTGACCCCGTGCGCCCGGCAGGCGTCGGCCACGGTGACCGCGGTGAGCCGGGCCAGGGTCGCCAGTACGTCGTCCGGCTCCGGCACCGGCGCCAAGGCCAGTGCCTCGAGCAGGTGGGGCAGGTGGAAGCTCTCCTTGCCGGTGCTCTTCGGGGCCGGCCTGGCGTAGTACGGCTCGTCCAGCAGCACCCGCAGCAGCGCCGCGTCGACCCGCCCCGCGCCGGCCCGCCGCCCGTCCTCGTCGTACCCGAGGGCGCCTCCGGTGAAGTGCCGTACGGCGGCGTCCATCAGCGCGTTGGCGGGCCCGGTGTCGAAGGCCAGCGGTTCGGCGCCGGGGGCGACGACGGTGAGGTTGGCGATGCCGCCCAGGTTGAGCGCGGCCGGGGTGCCGGGCAGCGCGGCCAGGGCGAGGGTGTCGGTCATGACCACCAACGGGGCGCCCTGTCCGCCGGCCGCGACGTCCCTGCCGCGCAGGTCGGAGACGACGGGCAGACCGGTGGCCTCGGCGATCCAGGCGGGCTGGCCGAGTTGCAGGCTGCCGCGGACGGCGCCGTCCTCGACCCAGTGGTAGACGGTCTGCCCGTGCGAGACCACCAGGTCCGCGGTCCCGTCGCACAGTTCGCGCAGGGCGCGGACGGCCACGTCGGCGAAGGCGCGGCCGATGCCGGTGTCGAGCACGGCGGCGGTGCGGGCGGTCGTGTCCGACGGCGGCAGGAACCCCGCGATCAGCTCGCGCAGTTCGTCGGGGTAGGGGGCCGAGAGATGCCCGAGGGGCCGCATCACCAGGACGTCGTCCTGGAGGACGAGGTCCGCGGCGGCCGCCTCGACCGCGTCGTAGGAGGTGCCTGACATCAGGCCGATCACACGCAAGACGTCTCCTGTGCGAAGGGGTCCGGGCCGGAGGGCGGCCCGCTCACTTCCGGCCGGCCGTGGTGAGCCGGTCGGGGCCGGTACCCGGCTCGGCGCCCTCCAGGGCGCCCCCGCCGGCGGCCGGCGCCCGGTGGAAGAGGCTCAGGACGCCGCCGACGACCAGGGTGATCACCACCCCGATGGGCACCAGCCACTGGGCCGCGATGGCCTGGGACACCGTCGTCCCGCCCGTCGTGACGTCGATCTTGACCACCCGCACGATGTACGTCATCACCCCGATGGTGACCAGGAAGGCCACGACGGAGTCCACCTCGTTGGCGCGGGTGACCAGCCGCCCGAGCAGGAACGCGCCGAGCAGCGCGCCGTAGGTGTAGCCGGCGATGGTCAGCCCGGTCAGGTAGACGTTGCCGGTGCTCGCGCTGAACGCGCACGCGAAGACGGCCATCAGGGTCGCCCACACCAGCGTCATCCAGCGGGCGAGCCGCAGCAGTGACTCCTCGGACGGGGTGCTGCGGAAGAAGCTGTGGATGATGTCGGCGACCGTCGAGTTCGACATGGAGTTGAGCGCCGAGGACAGCGAGCCCATCGCGGCGCCCAGGATGCCGGCCACCAGCAGCCCGGAGACGACGACGGGCAGCCCGTTCAGGATGAACTCGGGGTAGAGGTTGTCCGAGCTGGACAGGCCCAGCTCGGAGAACGGCCGGCCCTGGTTGTAGGACCACAGCAGCGCGCCGACGAGCGAGAACGCGGCGAACTGGACGACGACGAAGACACCCGAGGCGATCATGGCCTTCTGGCCCTCGCGCAGCGTCCGGGTGGCCAGCACCCGCTGCACGATGAGCTGGTCCGAGCCGTGGCTGGCCATGGCGAAGATGGCGCCGCCGATGATGGCGGTGGGCAGGGCGAACGGGCTGGTGAGGACGTGCGCCAGGTTGAGGTCGGTGTCGAAGAGCGTGAACCGCCCGGCGTCCCAGGCGCGGGCGTAGCCCTCACCGCCGACGTGGGCGGACAGCACCGCGACGGCGAGGATCGCGCCGCCGAGGTAGAGGCCCATCTGGATGGCGTCGGTCCAGATGACCGCCTTGATGCCGCCCAGGTAGGTGTACACCACGGTGATCAGCGTGAGCACGATGATGATCACGCGGTAGCTCGCGTGTACACCGAACTCGTCGAGCAGCAGCTTGATCGGGATGGCCGACGCGAACAGCCGGACACCCTCGGCCAGGAGCCGGGTGAAGACGAACGTCACCGAGGCGAGCCCCTGCAGCTTCAGCCCGAACCGGTCGCCCAGGTACTGGTAGGCGCTGACGAACCCGCCGCGCTTGTAGAGGGGGATCAGTACGGTGGCGACGACGACGCGTCCGATGACGTAGCCCAGGGCGAGTTCGACGTTGCCGAAGCCCTGACCGCTGTAGGCACCGCCGGGAACGCTGATCACGGTCAGGACGCTGGTCTCGGTGGCGACGACGGAGAAGGACACCGTCCACCACGGCATGTGGCCTTCACCGACGAAGTAGTCCTTCGCCGACTTCTGCTTGCCGGCCTTCCGCAGGCCGATCCAGGCGATCCCGATCAGATAGACCACGATCACCACGAGGTCGAGCTGGCGCACGCTTGCTCCTAGACACTGGCCGGTGGGGTCGCCGGCGTGGGGAGAGGGCCGTCCGAGTATGGGAATGCCGCACTCCGGATGTCAATAAGTAACGGCCAGTCGGACCGCACGTAAATTTTTGACCAACCCGGGTGGCCCCACTAGCCTGTGTCCACCACACTCAGGAGGGGCCATGGTCCGCCAGTCCTCGTCCGGCGCGCCGGAGCAGTCCGCGCAGGACGCCCCGCTCGCCGACATCCTCACGCGAGTCCGTGCCGCCCGGCCCTCCCTGGCCCCCTCCGAACGCCGGGTGGCCGACGCCGTCCTGGCCGCCCCGGGACAGGTCGCCGAACTGTCCATCAACGCGCTGGGGGAGCGGGCGGACACGTCGGCCGCCACCGTGATGAGGTTCTGCCGCACGATCGGCACGGGCAACTACCCCCAGCTGCGCCTCGCGCTGGCCGCCGCCGCCGCACGCGAACACGCCCTGGGTGGTGAGCGTCCGGAGCGCGGCGGCACCGACATCAGCCCGACGGACACGCTGGACCGCATAGTCGGCAAGATCATCTACAACGAGGTCCGGGCCCTGGAGGACTCCGGCGCCGGACTCGACATCGAGGCGCTGGGCCGGGCGGTCGACGCGGTGGCGGGGGCCCGCAGGGTCGACATCTTCGGCGTCGGAGCCAGCGCGTTCGTCGGCCAGGACCTGCATCAGAAGCTGCACCGCATAGGCCGCATGGCCTTCATCTGGAGCGACCGGCACGCCGCACTCACCGCGGCGGCGCTCCTGGGGCCCGGCGACGTGGCGCTGGCCGTCTCCCACTCCGGCGAGACCGAGGACACCACCGAACCCCTCCAGGCCGCCGCCGAACGCGGAGCCACCACCATCGCCCTGACCAACGACCCCGGCTCCACGCTCGCCACCGGCGCCGACCTCGTACTGACCACCTGCGCCCGGGAGACCCCGTTCCGCTCCGGCGCGACCGTCAGCCGCATCGCCCAGCTCGCCGTCGTCGACTGCCTCTTCGTCGGCGTGGCCCAGCGCTCCTACGACGCGTCGACCGCCGCACTGGAGAAGACCTACGGCGCCGTCCAGCGCCGCCGCCGCCCGGCCCGCCGCGGCACCTGACCGGACGTCACCTCATCCGCCGGCCAGGGCCCGCCTCCGGGCCTGCTCGACCGCCCGCTTCAGTGCGTCGATGTCGAAGGCACCGCGGTGGCGCCGGCCGTTGACGAAGAAGGTCGGCGTGCCCGACACACCGCTCAGGTCCGCCGAGTCCACGTCCTCGGCGACCCGCCGGGCGCCCCGGCGCCGCGCCAGGTCCTCGCGGAACACCTCCATGTCCAGGCCCACTTCGCGCGCGTGCCGCAGCAGATCCCGCTCGCCCAGCTCGTCCTGGCGGTCCATCAGCAGGTCGTGCATGTCCCAGAACCTGCCCTGCCGCGCGGCCGCCTCCGACGCCTCGGCCGCCGCCTGGGCGTTCGGATGCACGTCGGTCAGCGGCAGATGGCGCCAGACGTAGCGGACGTCGGTCTCGCTGCCCAGCAGGTCGCGCACCACGCCCTCGGCCTGGCCGCAGTACGGGCACTCGAAGTCGCCGTACTCCACCAGGGTCACGGCGGCGTCCGCGGGACCGCGCACATGGTCGTGGCGCTCGTCGACCGCCACCCCGAGATCCGTCAGCGGCTCGGACGTGCCGAGCAGGGCCCTTGTCCGCCGGGCCGCGGGCAGCAGGCCGATCACCCCGGAGACCGCCCAGCTGACCGCGAACGAGCCGATCAGTGTGGCGATGATGCCGATGCGCGCCTGATTCAGCTCCTCCCCCTCGAAGGCGAGCGCGGCGATCAGCAGCGAGACGGTGAAGGCCGCCCCCGCGATCGATCCGGCGGCGGTGACCGAGCCCCAGCCCACGTTGGGCCGCAGCCGCCGCCCCGACAGCAGCTGCGCGCCCGCCATGGAACCCACCACCCCGACGATCTTCCCCACCACGCAGCCGCACACGATGCCCAGAGTGACGGGCGAGGTGAACGCGTCGGCCAGTCGCGCGCCGCTCAGCTCGATCCCCGCGTTGGCCAGGGCGAACAACGGCACGATGCCGAAGCTCACCCAGGGCAGGAACCGCTGTTCCAGCCGCTCGTTCGGCGAGATCGCCGAGGCCAGGCCCCGCGCCGCCGAACGCTGCAGCTCGGGCGTCGGCTGCTCCCGGAACAGCCGGAAGAGACGGCTCGCCCGCTCCAGATCCCCACGCGGCGCCGGGTAGGCGATGACCAGGGCCCCCACCGCCAGACCCGTCACGACCGGATCGACCCCGGCCTCGTGCAGCGCCACCCACACCACCACGGCCAGGAGGGCGCAGAGCAGACCGCGGCCGGCGTCCGCCAGCCGCAGCACGACGACGACGGCCAGCAGCGCGCCCAGGGCGACGAGGAGCGCCGGAAGGTGAATCTCGTCGCTGTAGAAGACGGCGATGACGAGCAGCGCCACCACGTCGTCGACGACCGAGATGGACAGCATGAGCGCCCGCAGCGAGGCCGGCAGCCGATGGCGCAGGACGGCCAGGATGCCCAGCGCGAACGCGGTGTCGGTCGACATGGCCGTGCCCCAGCCGTGCACCGAGTCGTGCCCCGCGTTGATCGCGACGTAGATCACGGCGGGAACCACCATGCTGCCGAGGCCGGCCACCGCGCTGAGCACCACCCACCGCCGGTCCCGCAGTTCCCCCATGTCGAACTCGCGCCGCGCCTCCAGCCCGACCACGAAGAAGAACAGGCTCATCAGCCCCGCGTTGATCCACTCGTGGACCGTCAGCGACAGGTGACGGGTGTCGAAGCCGACCATGAAGTGGGCCTGCCACACGGCCTCGTAGGAGTGGATGTCGATGTTGGCCCAGAGCAGCGCCGCGACGACGGCCACCAGGAGCAGGACCGCGCTGCCGGTCTCCGTCTGCACGAAGGTGCGCCAGCGGGTACCGCCCCTGGTGGACATCTCCTGCGCTGTCTCGTGGGACTCAGTCTCGCTCACGCGGGCGATTATGGCCGCCCGGGACCCGTTCCTCGCGCAGGCTCGTCACCAGGTCGCGAGGGAGTCCGTGGGTGTCGTGGAGGTAATGGAAGTCGTCCTCTCCCAGCGGGCCGCGGAAACGGGGCCGGGAGAGCACGCTCCGGCCGCGCTCCAGGAGCCCGCGGAACCGGCGTTCCTCCTCCAGCAGCAGTCGCCGTACGGTCTCGGGGTCCCCCTCCTGCCGGAAGCGGCCCAGGGTGTGGGAGACCAGCTCCTGCGGCAGGTCGCCGAGGGCGCGCGACGGGTCGTCCCGCCACAGCACGGTGAGGACGCGTCGTACGAGGCGGCGCAGCACGTACCCGCGGCCGGTGTTGGCCGGGCGGACCCCGTCACCGATGATGACGACGGCCGAGCGCAGGTGGTCGACGACCAGCCGCAGCGACGGTTCGTCCAGCGGCCACAGGGACGGCACCAGCCGCCGCCACGGGTCGAAGACGTCGCACTCGAACACCGACGACCTGCCCTGGAGCAGCGAGGAGAGGCGCTCCAGGCCGAGGCCGGTGTCGATGTTGCGCTGCGGGAGCGGCACCAGGCTGCCGTCGTCCAGGCGGCGGTGACGCATCATCACGTGGTTCCACACCTCGACCCAGCGGTCGTCGCGGGTGGGTGTGGACCGGGGCGGGGTGTCACCGGTCCACAGGAAGATCTCCGAATCGGGTCCGCACGGGCCGACCGGACCGTTGGACCACCAGTTGTCCTCCACCGTCAGCTCCACCGGCACACCCCGCTCCTGCCAGAGCCGGAGCGAGTCGGTGTCCGGTCCCACCTGGTCCCCGCCGCCGTACACCGTGGCGTGCAGCAGTCCCGGATCGATCCCCAGGCCCTCGGTGAGCAGCCGGTGGGCCCAGTCGAGGCTCTGCGAGCTCTCGTAGTCACCCAGGGACCAGGTGCCGAGCATCTCGAAGACGGTGAGATGGGTGCTGTCGCCGACCTCCTCCAGGTCCGTGGTGCGCAGACAGCGCTGGACGCTGACCAGCCGCCGGCCCAGCGGGTGCGGACGGCCCTCCAGGTACGGGGTGAGCGGATGCATGCCGGAGCTGGTGAACAGCACGGTGTCGCCGGGCGGGGGCAGCAGGGTCGAGCCGGTGATCCGGCGGTGACCGTGTTCCTCGTAGTACTCGACGAACGTGCGGACGATCTGCTCGGTGTCCATGGGGGTGACTCCTTCGCTGCGTGGCGGGAGGCACCGGAGAACGGGTCCGTGCGAGCGGGGCGGCGAGGCGAGGGGCCGGAACGCCACGAGACCACCGACGGGCCGTTTCCGGTCGCCGGTGGGAAAGGGAGAAGGTCAGGCGGCGGCGGCCGGCGAGCTGGTCGCTCGCGCGGTCGCGAAGATGCTTCGGCCGATGACGTTCATGCGGACGACGGTAGCGCCCGCCACCGCTCGGTGCACGCGAATATCCGCGGGACCGCCGAGATCCGGGGGACGGCCGAGATCCGCGGGTGGCCGAGATCCGCAGGACGGCCGCAGACGGTGTCGGTCGGCGTCAGAGCACGTCGTAGGTCAGGTGGGTCGCGGTCGACGTCGGTGTCACGCTCCGCTGTACCAGCGAGCGTGGTGCCCGGCCGGGGAACAGCGGCGTCCCGGTGCCCAGCACGACGGGTGCCAGGTGGAGTGTCAGCGAGTCGACCAGTCCCGCGTCGAGCGCCGAACCGATCAGGGAGCCGCCGCCCATGAGGACGACGTCGAGGTCCCGGCCGGCGGCCGCCGAGGCCGCGTCGGCACGCTCGCGCGCGGTGGCCACCGCGTCGGCCAGGCCGGTCGTGGCGAAGGTCCAGTCGAGGCCGGTGAGGCGCACCGAATCCGGTCGTGTGCCGGTCACGACGACGAAGGCCGGTTTGCCGACCTCGCCCGCGCCGTAGCCGGTCGTGTCGTCCCAGCCGCCCGGTCCGTCGACCACGTCGAAGAGGTGGCGGCCGAGGACGACCGCACCCGACCGGGCGGTGGCCTCGCGCAGGACCCGGCGGTCGTCGGGGTCGTCGGAGAACGCCCAGGTGTGCAGTGCCTCGCCGCCGGTGCCCAGCCCGTTCTCCGGGCCGGGGTCGGGTCCGGTGACGAAGCCGTCGAGGGAGACCGAGATGTCCGCGATGATGTGCGCCATGTCAGGGTGGACCCGTGCCGTCGGCAGAACTCATCGGTCGCCGTCGCCGGTCAGGGCGGCCAGGTCCTCGCCGGTCCGCAGCAGGCCCGTGACCTCGGCCTCCGCCTCCCGGGGCGCCCGGACCGCCAGGGTGCGGTCGTCGCTCTCGGCCGTGACCTCACCCGTCACGCGCAGACCCGTCACGGCGCGGCTGCCGGCGGCGAGGACGTACCAGTCGCCGTCGGGGGAACGCCAGCGGGTGTCGGCCACCACGTGCTGGCCGAACCGGCTGCACGCCGCCGTTCCCCGGGCCCGTACCACCGGCTGCGCGGCGTCGCCGGTGCGCAGGTCCACGGAGACCTCGTCGGTGCCGCGCCAGGTGACGGCGCGGGCGCAGGACCACACGGCACGGCCGGCGTCCTGGGGGAGTCGCTGGTCGGCGAAGTCCCAGAGGTTGACGGCGCGGACCGGCTCGCCCTCGCCGGATAGGCCGTCCAGGCCGCACGCCAGCCGGGACCAGGCCACCAGGGCGGCGCTCCCGGTGGCCTCCCTGGGCCGGCGGGCCGGGGGAGCGCCGGCACCGGGCAGCGGCGTGTAGGTGAGGTGCACGGGGGAGAGACCGCCCCGGTCGGCCAGGAGGAACGAGTGATCCTCGACGATGCGGGAGGACGACCGCAGTTGCAGCACCGTGCGCCGCTCGCAGGACCCGCCCGCCGGTGTCGCCGGCACGGGCTCGGTGACACCGTCCGCCGAGACGTCGAGGTCGCGTGCGGCGTCGTCGGGGCGCAGCAGGTCACGGGTGCCGGCCTCGGCGATCCACGGGGCCAGCAGGTACCGGGCCGCTCCGTCGCGTTCCGTCACGGCGACCGCTGCGGCGGTGGTGACGTCCGCGTCGTCGGCCCGCGCCACGGAGAGGGCGGCGGGCTCACCGCCGGAGGCGTCCGGCTCCCTGTACCGGGCCAGCCGTCGGCCGTCGTGGAGGAGGACGACCGTGCGGGCGTCCACGTCGCCCGCGTAGAGCAGTTGCGGGGAGCCGGGCGGAGGGTCCACAGGTGTGCCCGGAGCGAAGGAGACGTCCGTGTTCCCGCGTGAGGGGCTCGACCAGGTCTCCAGGGCCCGGGTGAGCAGCGCCGTGTCGCCGGTCCGGTCGCCGCGGGCCGGCCAGGCGGTGAAGTCCACCCGTGAGGTGTCCGCCCACAGCGCGGGGTCCGTGCGGCGCAGGTCCTGTGCGGTGGGCGCGTAGGCGGACCGTGCGACGTCGGACCCCGCCACGTCGGAGCCCTCGGTGTCCTGGCCGGTGGCGACGAGCGCCGTCGCGGTGACGAGTGCGGCGAGCACCACCGCGCCTGCCAGCCGCGTCCGCCGCCTGCGGCGCAGCAGGTCCGTGGGCTGCGCCCGCACGGTGCACGCGTCGAACTCGCTGGGGCCCGCGGCCGACAGCACACTCGCCGCCGCGGCACCGTTGCCGAGGTCGAGCCGGTCCGCGGCGCGCAGGGCCCCGGCCGGGTCCTCGACGCCGGCGGCCCGCAGCACCTCCAGGACCTCCGGCTCGGACAGCCCGTCCACGTGCCGCAGGACGAACGCGCCCCGGGTGTCCGGTTCCGCGCCGGACAGCACCTGGCCCAGGGCCATGTCGTCGGCGTTGCCCGACCGGGGGAACAGCCGCAGCCCCAGCACGATGGGCAGTCGGCGCGGCGGCCACACCGCCGTCGCCCGGCCCGCCCAACTGCCTGCGCGTCGCGCGTCCTTGAGCGCGGCGCGCAGGACCGCGACGCGCAGGTCGTTGCCGATGAGGGCCGCGACCGGCTCCCCACCGCCGCGCGGAGCAGGCACACCGGGCGTCGGCCGTGCTCCGCCGCCGGTCCGGGGCAGTGCCCGCTGGGCGAGGGAGTGGGCCCCGAGGACCCTGCGGTGCCTGCCCAGCGAGGCCGGCAGCACCAGGTACGCCAGGCGTACCAGGCCGCCGTACTGCTCGACCAGCACGGACTCGGCTCTCTGAACACGCCCCTGGACCGGGCGACTTCTCTCACGGAACCGACTGACGGGCATAGGCGGTGCACTCCACGACCGAGGATCTGCTGTTGCTGATCTCTCAAACGAGTGAATCGCGTGATGGTCACACGACGGTCGTGGCCCGGCTTCACCCGAAGGGGGCCGGCACGGCGTTCCTGGGCGTCATCCCGTCACCCGGTCCTCCTCAGTTCACGGAGAGCCGCACCAGCCCTTCGTGCGCGCGGGGCGTGCCGTCCACCGTCACCGCCACGTAGCGCGCCGAGCCCCGGTACGCGACCGCGCGCACCCGCCCGTGACCGGTCAGCGTCCCCACCCGCCGGTACCGCACGCCGTCGGTGCTGAACTCCAGGCGGGCCGCCGGGGCCGAGCCGGTCGTCCACTCCGCCTCCACCCGGCGGACCTCGGTGCTCGCGCCGAGGTCGACCACCATCCGGCCGTCCCGGCCCGGCCGCCACACCGTGTCGGGGGCACCGTCCACGGCGGCACCCGGGCTGGACATCCCCGGCGGCAGCGGATTGGTCGGGAAGGTGTGCCGGCCCAGGGCGTGGTCGTCGTGCGGGAAGGGCCGCGCGCCGCGCAGCGTGACACGGACCTCGTGCCCGTTGTGCACGTTCGTGACGGTGCTGCGCCCCTGGGCCTCGATCCGCACCCGGCAGCGGGGGCCCGACAGGTGCAGGGTCGCCCCGTCACTCACCCTGACCCGCAGCCCCGGCGGCAGGCTCCGGCCCGACAGCGGCACGAGGGTGAACCGGGGCGGGAGCAGCAGCGCGGACGCCGGGTCCAGGCGCGCCGTGTAGCCGAGGCCCTGACGGGTCACCGTCTGCTCGCCCTCGTACACGTGCCGGTGACGCCCCTCCTGCGGCACCTCGATCCCGGTGTCGACCGCGTCCGCCGAGAGGTTGAACAGGCTCAGGTGATCGTCCACGAGGGCCGCGCGGACCCGGGCGTCCTCGGCGACGGGGGCCGGCCGGCCCGCCAGCGCGCGCAACTGGGCCGGGGACGCACCGCAGTGCCCCTCGATCACGAGAGCGTCCCGCGCCCCTTCGGCCGGCACGATCGTGTCGCCGTACACGGCCACCGTGTGCTCGCCGTCGCCGCCACGGACGACCAGTCCGGCGCGGCCGTCGATGTCGAGCCAGCCGCCCTCGCTGCGCAGCGCCGGGGCCGGTCCGGTGGCCAGGTCCGTCCACCGCTCACCGTCGGACGAGCCCTGTATCAGGTAGGAGCGTCCGGCGGCCGCCTCCCAGCGCAGGGTGACCCGGTCGACCGCACGGGCGGCGCCCAGGTCCACCGCCCACCAGCTGTCCGCGCGCTTCCTGTCCTCGCGGGAGACCGCCCAGCGGGTGCCGGCGTCGCCGTCCGCCGCCAGGTCGGCGGTCATGCCGGCCGACTGCGAGGAGGCCGTCGCGGCCCTGCCGCGCGCGAGGTCGTCGGTGCCGTCCCCGGCGCGGACCTCGACGGCGTACAGCGAGTACCCGTACGCCGGGTCGGGCCGCACGCCCAGCATCCTGACGTGGCGCACCGTCGCGGCCGGGAAGGCCAGTTCGTCCACGCGTCCCTTGGCCGTGGGCGAGGCGTCCTGCGCGCGGACCGTGGCCGAGCCCTCCGCGAACCGGTAGGTGCGGCTGCCGTCCAGGCCGGCCACACCGGGCATCGTGAGGTTGTGCACCTCCAGCCGCGAACCGCCCGCTCCCGCCCCGTCGGAGGCGTAGACGACAGCGCCCGAAGGGAGTGTCGTGTACCCCGCGAAGCCCTCGCCCAGCCGCAGCACCGTGGCGCTGCCGTCGAACCCGTCGCGCAGAGCGGTGTGCACCCGCACCTGCCTGCCGGTGACCTTCGCGGCCGTCGAGGGCAGGAACATCGGTGTGCCGCCGCTGAGCCGGAACAGCCAGTCGTCGTGCCCGGGCTGCCAGCCGAACTTGACGAACCCGGGCTTCGTCACCACGCCTGCCCAGGCGGCGGGGGACTGGTGGGAGACCAGCCCCGGTCCGGTCCCGAAGTCGGTGACGCCCGCCGCGTGCGCGAACAGCTCCTCGCGCGACATCGGGCGCACCTCGCGGCCGGCGGTCGGCCACACGTGCAGCAGGTAGCTGATCGCGAGTTCCGCGCGTGCCTCCGGTTCGTACTTGGGCTCGCCCGAGAACTTCGCGAGCCGGTACTCCGGCGGGTACTTCTGGTACGCCTCCAGCCGCTCGGCCAGGTCCGCCTCCGCGCGGGCCGCCGCCCGGTCCCCGGCCACCCGGGAGAGGAAGGCCAGCGGGATCACGTCCCTGCCGTACAGGTGCTCCCGGTCGTTCACCATGGGCATCAGCGGCTCGCCCGCGTCCGACATGACACCCAAGAGCGTGCGCCACAGCGGTTCCGCGTTGGGCTGCCTGGTCAGGACCTCGGGCAGCGGCTCGCCCGCCGCGAGGAAGTGCGCGGCGTTGCGGCCCGAGGTGCGCCACATCTCCGCCTGGTAGTGCGGCCCGAACGAGCCGTGGTTCTCCACGATGAAGGTGTCGTACGTGTTGTGCGCGGTGTTCCGCGAGACCGGGACGCCGTCCACGCGCGCCGGGTTGGCCAGGTCGGCGGCGGGCAGCCCGCCCTCGTTGCGCGACCAGGTTCCGTAGTCGGTGGCCCAGTCGGCCCGGCGCCGGTCGTCCGGTGCCCAGGCCAGCGCCGGGGCGAGGGTCTGCGCGTACAGCCCCATCTCCTCCAGCTTCGTGTCACCGATGTGGCCGCCCTCGAGGCCGTTGGGCGTCCAGTCCCCGGAGGCCGGGTCGTCCCCGGTGCCCAGGGAGTGGGTGTACGCCGCCTGTTCGCGGGTGATGGTGTCGACCGCGGCGCGGGTGCCCGCGTCCAGCTCGTCCCAGAGGAGGCGCGCGGCGAGGATGAAGTACGACTGGAACGTGGTGTCGAAGAACAGGGTGCGGCCCCACTCGGTACCGCCGGTGAGCCGGTTGGAGGAGGCGAAGTGGCGCAGGGTCGCCAGCGTCCGGCGCCTGAGGGTCTCCCGGTCGACGCCGGCCTCGCGCTCGTCGAAGGTCCCGTGCGTCAGCAGCACGGCGTGTCCGAGGACGACGGCGAAGCCGAAGTACTCGTCCGTGTAGGTCCCCTTGGCCTCGTCCCACTGCGTCTCGGACCAGCGGGTGTGCCTCAGCAGGACGCGGTGGTACGTGGCGGCGACCTCGTCGGGCGGATCGACGGACCGGGCCGCGGCCGAGCCGGAGGCGGCGGCCGGGGACGCGCTCAGCGCCGGCTGGAGCGCGGCCGCGGCGCCGCCCGCGCCGAGCAGTTGGAGCAGGAGCCTGCGGCCGACAGGGAGGGATACGGGGCCCATCATGGTCCTTCTTCACCAGGCGACAACGTTGTCAACGAAGGTCATCCTTGAACGGCCCGGAGAGGCGTGTCAATGGTCGTGCGTTCATCCGTCCCGGCGGAGGGCCCGGGAGCGTCCGGGTGGGAGAGGTGTGCGACATCCCGTGAATTCCCCCAAGCCGTGCTGAATCCCCGACTCCGTGGCCAGGGGGTCTTCCACCTGGCAGCGAGCCGGCGCTGGGACCGGGCCGCCTACGCTGCGGAGGTCAGCCACCGATCTTCAGCACACCCTCCGACCTGCGAACCAGGAGCACCGGCATGAGACTCGACGGTCAGCACGTGGTCATTACCGCCGCCGGACGCGATTTCGGACGTACTCTGGCCATCCGTCTCGCGGACCTCGGCGCCGAGGTCTTCCTCTCCGCGCGCACTCTCGCCGCCGCTGAACGTGTCCGCGACGAGATTCGCGGCCGAGGGCACCAGCAGGTCCACGCCTTCATCTGCGACCTGACGGACCCGACCTCGATTCGCGACTTCGCTGCGGGCGTCGCCCGGCACACTGATCGCGTCGACGTGCTGATCAACAACGGCTCCCGCTACCTCGAAGGACCAGACCTCCAATCCGCCTCCGACGCCGACGTCGTCGACACCATCGCATCCGGCGCCACCGGCACCGTCCTGACCGTGAAGAACTTCCTCCCCCTCCTCCTCAGTTCGGACAGGCCGGACGTGGTGACCATGGTCTCCGCCTGCGGAACGGCCGGTCATCACCGCTCGGACGCGCACGACGCCTTCTACGCGGCCAAGAGCGCCCAGGCGGGGTTCGCCGAGATCCTCTCCAAGCGCCTGCGGCCCCAGGGGGTCCGGGTGATGTCCCTCTACCCGCCCGACTTCGACAACCCCGACCCGCTCTCCGAGGAGTGGGAGACCACACCGCGCGAGGCCAAGGACGCCCTCACCGCGCAGTCACTCGTCGAGTGCATCCTCTTCGCCGTCGCCCAGCCCCGCGACTGCTTCATCAAGGCGTTCCACTTCGAACAGGTCTGACCGATGCCGGCACGTCCACGCACGGCGACGCACACCGCGGTCCGGGCGGCCCATGCACCCCAGACCCGGGGGGCGAACCTGTGACTGACGGCCGCGAACAAGGGGATCTGGAAAGCGTCCCAGCTCCAGCGGAGCCTGGCCGAGCACGGCTTGGTGTTCCCGGCCGGGAAGATGTCCGGGCTGTGGTCCGGCCGGCCTGTCTCTCTCAAACCAGCCTGCTGGACTGGTTGGAGCACCGGCGAAACCGGTGGCCGAACACCGCGAAGCTCCGCCTGCTGATCAACGATCAGATCGCGGCGAAGACCAGCCGTGCCGGCAACCACGGGGTCGGCGCGACCCTGCGCGGGCAGGCGTGACGCTGGAGCGGCTCCGCGTCGACCGGCGACTCGAAGAGGCCCTGACCCACGGGCCCAGCCCGCGCCACCTGACCGGGTCTTCGGGCTCGACGACAAGACTGCGGTGCGCTGCGCGGACTCCGCGCCAGCACTACTGGAACAGGCCGCTGCACAGCAGCTTCGATGATCTCCGGTCTTCTGTCGTCAGTTTTCGGGGAGCCTCGACGGCGCAGGTTTCAGCCCGTCCAGGGTGAGGTCGAGGAGGCGTTCGGCCTGCTCCCGCTGCTCGGGCCTGGCCGAGGTGAGGGCGATACCGGCGAGGGCGGCGAACATGTCGGTCGGGCTGATGTCGGACCGGATCGTTCCGGCAGCGGTGTTGGCGTCCATGAGGGAGGAGAGGGCGGCCTGAATCATCTCGTGACTGTCGGCGTAGGGATTGGTTCCCGAGTCGACAACGGCTCGCAGGGCGTCGGCCATGCCGAGTTTGGCGGTGGCGTAGTCGATGAAACGGCGCGTCCAGGCTCGCAGGGCATCAGGCGGCGACATCGCCGCAAGGAGGCCGGGGACGGCGTCGCACAGCCGGGCCACTTCGTTGCGGTACGCCGCCTCGATCAGAGCTTCCCTGGTGGGGAAGTTGCGGTAGAGGGTGCCGGTTCCCACGCCCGCCTCTCTGGCGATGCGCTCGAAGTGCGCGTCCAGTCCCTCCTTGGTGAACACGCGTACCGCGGCGGCCAGGATCTTGTCCCGGTTCCGCTGTGCGTCAGCCCTCAGCGGGCGTCCTGCATCCCGGACCATCAATGGCTCTCCCTGTCTCCGTTTGCTAAGTGGAGGCGCCGCCACTTAGTGTGGACGAAGTGGCGGCGCCTCCACTTTCACTGTAGGACATGGCCGCCCCCACTCCTCTACTGGAAGGACCGCCCACCGTGTCGGGAATCGAAGGCAAAGTCGTGGCGATCACGGGCGCCAGCAGCGGCATCGGTGAGGCGACCGCGCTCCTGCTCGCCGAGCGCGGCGCGAAGATCGTCCTCGGGGCACGCCGTCCGGAGCGTCTTGAGGCCCTGGCCACCCGCATCGAGAAGGCCGGCGGTGAAGCCGCCTGGGCCCGCACGGACGTGTCGCGACACGAGGACCTTTCCGGCCTCGTCAAGCTGGCACGCGATCGATACGGCAAGCTCGACGTCCTCGTCAGCAATGCCGGGGTCGGTCTGATCTCCCGTCTGGACGACCTGCGCGTCGAGGACTGGGAGGAGATGATCGACGTCAACCTCAAAGGGGTCCTGTACGGGATCGCCGCGGCTCTTCCCGTCTTCCGGGAGCAGGGCTTCGGGCACTTCGTCAACACCGTGTCCACCGCCGGACTGCGCATCGTGCCGCTCCAATCGGTGTACGCCGGCACGAAGAACGCCGTGCGCACCATCTCCGAGGGCCTGCGCCAGGAGGCCGGCGACAGCCTGCGCGTGACCGTCGTCTCGCCCGGCGCCGTCCGCACGGACTTCGCGGAGCGCATGGATCCGGCTGTGAAGGACCAGATCGACAAGATGATGGAGATCGCGCTCTCTCCGGACGCGGTGGCCCGCGCCATCGCCTTCGCCATCGAACAGCCGGACGGTGTCGACGTAGGTGACATCGTCGTTCGCCCCACCGCCCAGGGATAGCCCTAGGCAGGCCACGCCGGACACTGTCGAACCCACGGATGCTCCCAGCTGTCACGGTGCAGGACGTCGAGGCCGTGCCGCTCCCCGTTGTGGTGGTCCATTCGGCCCGCGCTGTCGGCAAACCCGGTCCTCAGCCGTCAGCGCCAACCGCCGTACCGAACTTCCCCGAGGCCGAGGTCGTAGCCGGTGAAGTCGGCGTACGGCAGGTATCCGATGCGCCGGTAGAGGGCGTTGCTGGTGAGGTTGGCGGGGTTGGTGAACAGGACGACGTCCGTCGCCCCCGCGGTCAGCGCGGCTCGGGTCACCTCGACGGTCACGGCGCCGGCGTAGCCGCGGCCCCGGAGCCGGGCCGGGGTGTAGACGGGGTCGATGCGGACCTGGCCGCCGACCAGCGGGTTGACGCCCGCCATGGAGACGGGTGTGCCGTCCGGGGCCTCCCAGTAGGTGTACCGCTTCTCGGCGAAGCGGGTGCGGGCCCAGGACGCGGCGTCTATGGCGACGGTTTCCCCGACGTCCGCGGCGAACTCGCGGCACCAGCCCATGAGGTGCTCGTGCTCTGTCTCGTCCACCGCCCGGCCCCGGCCCGCCGGCAGCGGCTCCGGTGGTGTGAGCGTGTCGAGACGGTGGAGCCGGCCCCGCCAGCTGTGCGTGGACGCGGCGCCGGTGTGCCGCTGCCAGGCCTCGGCGAACGCGGTGGCGGTGTCATGGTCCGCGGTGACACCGGTGACGGAGAGACCGAGGCCCGCCAGGTGGGTGGCGAGGACCTCGGCCTGCTCGGGGGAGAGGGCGGTGAGGGTGAGACGCCGGGACGGGAGGCGGTAGAAGGCCGCGTGGACCTCGCCCCCCGCCTCCAGCAGGCCGAACACGACGGGTTCGGTGCCGAACACCTCCGCGCCCCGGGTTCGTATCTTCTCCAGCGTGGTCAGCGGCGTGGTGTGCAGGGCGGGGCGTGAGCGCAGGAAGTCTCCGGCGCGGGCGAGGAATTCGTCGAGGTCTTCGGTGACGTGCCAGTCGTCCGGTCGCATGCTTCATGATCTCCGACCCACCCCGGCGCGGGCGAGTACTTGCCCGAAGTGCGGGTTCTCCGGGCGCTCGGGAACCGCTTGCTCAGGGCCGGTTCACCTGTTCCGTCAGCCTGCCCTTGCGCAGGGTGAGGACGCGGTCCGACTGGGCGGCGAGCCGCTGGGAGTGGGTGACGACGACCACGCACTTGCCCTGCACGTGGGCGAGTTCGCGGAAGATGTCGATGACGCCCTGCGCGGTGTCCTCGTCGAGGTTTCCGGTGGGTTCGTCGGCGAAGAGGATGTCGACGTCGCAGGCCAGCGCGCGGGCGATGGCGACGCGCTGCTGCTGGCCGCCGGACAGCCGCAGTACGTTGCGCCGGGCGGTGTCGGCGTCCAGGCCGACGCTCTCCAGCAGGCGCAGGGCCCCGGACCTGCGGCTGCCCGTCGCGGGCCGGACACCGGTGATCTCCATCGCGGTGGTGACGTTCTGCAGGGCGGTCATGTAGGTGAGGAGGTTGTACTGCTGGAAGACCGTCGCGGCGTGCTTGTTGCGGTAGCGGCCGAGGCCCAGCTCCGTGAGGTCCCGGCCGTCGAAGCTGACGGTGCCCTTGGTCGGGGCGTCGAGCCCGCTGGCGAGGCTGAGCAGGGTGGTCTTGCCGCTGCCCGAGGGGCCCAGGACGGTGTGGAAGGTGCCGCGGTCGAAGGCGCAGTCGATGTTCTTGAGGACGGTGGTCCGGCGGCGCTGGTCCGCGTAGGTGTGGCTGACGCCGTCGAGCCGCAGGACGGGTCGGGTGGTGGTGGCCCGGGTCATGGTGGGGTCACTTGCCTTTCGTGAGGATGGCCCGCGGGCTGAGGCGCAGGACCGCGCCGGCGGGGAGGGCGGTGGCCAGGAGGGCGATGCCGAGGCCGACGCCGCCCACGGTGGCCAGGTCCGCCCGGTCGAGACGTACGGTGATCCGGTCGACGGGGTCGGCGTTCTCGACCGGCTTGTCGTCGGGGTCGAGGCCCCGGTCGAGGCCCGTGCTGCCGGGGGGCGGCGCCTCCCAGGAGTCGATCTTCCGCTGGGCCGCCGCGGCCTCCCGGCCGAGCAGCGACTGGCCCGCGTACTGCGTGAGGGCACCGGTGAACAGGGAACTCAGGCCCACGGCGAGGGCGGCCACCACGACCATCTCCAGTGCCTGCTGGGCGATGAGTCCGCCCTTCTTCTCACCCATCGCCAGGAGCACGCCGTACTCCCTGCGGCGCTGCTTGACCGCGAGGTTGACCAGCAGGGCGAGAACGGCGGCGCCCGCGACGCCGATCAGCCACATGGCGAGGGTGGCGGTGGAGCCGATGCTCTTGAGCGGGCCCGTCATCTGCCGCAGGGCCTTGTCGTTGGCGTCGAGCGCGAACCCGTCGAGCGCCGGCCCGGCGACGGTCTCGGCCTCCTTCTTGAAGCCGTTCAGGTCATCGGCGTCGCGGAGGAGGAAGGTGGCCTCGGCGACCTGGAGGGAGCCGCCACCGGAGTCCTTCGCGGCCCCGTCGCCACCGGAGTTGAGGCCGGCGAAGGCGCCCACCGACGCGTAGAGCATGTTGGCCGGGTTGACGCCGTACTCCGGGTCGGGTTCGGAGACGGGCCGGGGGTCGCGGTAGATCCCGGCCACGGTGAAGTCGGCCGAGGACGTGCCGTCGTTGCTGCCCAGCGTGATCCGGCCGCCGACCCGCAGCCCGTTCTTCCGCGCCAGCCGTTCCTCGATCAGCAGGAGCCTGTCGTCCTTGTCGGCCGCCGTCAGGTGCCGCCCGGACAGGAGCCGGAACCTGCCGCTGCGGAAGTCGGCCCGCAGCGAGGAGTCGAGGACGCCCACCGTCGCCGTCCCGCCGGGCCCCATACCGCCCTGCGCGCCCTCGGTGACCAGCTCGGCGTTCCCCTTGAGGATGCCGCGGTCCCACATCGAGTAGGTGTACTTCCGCACCTGCGGCAGGCCGCCCAGCTCGTCCACGGTGGACGCGTCGATCCGCGGTGCCTGGAAGCCGCCGCCGCTGCCGCTCAGGTCACCCGGGTCCATGCCGAGGCTGACCTCGGCACCCACGGAACGCGTGGCCTCCCGCCGGGCCTGCGCCGTCGCGTCGTTGATCAGCACGCCGGCCAGCACCATCACGGAGATGACCAGGAAGGTGCACAGGGTGATCAGGGTCCTGCCCTTGCGCGCCCACAGACTGAGGCCGGCGCGTTTGACGAAGTTCATGAGGTTCGGTTCTTCCCGTCGGTGTCGGAGCCGCTGTCGGGCTCGGTGCTGTGCGGTGGTCAGGCGTCGTCGGTGAGGATGGAGCGCGGGTGCAGGCGCAGGATGCCGATGCCGGGGACGACCGTGGCGACCAGGGAGATGCCCAGGGCGATGCCGGCGACCCGGCCGACGTCGGAGAGTTCGACGCGGGCCACGGGCGGGTCGACCGTCGTCCGCGGTGCCCCGGTACGGGCGGCGGGCTTGTCCGCCTCGCCGGTCAGGAGGGCGTCACCGGTCCGTGGGCCGGCCGCGAGGGCGATCTGGGCGGCGATGAACACGGCGGGCAGGGCGACGGCGGTCACCTCCACGACGTGCTGGCCGACGAGCTTCCACTTCCGCTCGCCCATCGAGAGGAGCACCCCGAGTTCGGCACGGCGCTCGCGGGTCTGCGACAGCACGACGAGGCCCAGGACCAGCGCACCCGCCAGGGCGATCAGCCAGACGATCAGCTGCGCGAACGTGCCGACCCGCTGGACCGGCCGGACCTGGTCCAGATACGCCTTGTCGTTGACGCGGAACTCGAAGGCGCCGCCTCCGAGCAGCCGTTCGGCCTCGGCGTGGAGGTGTTCGACCTGTTCCGGCGACCCGATCCGGTAGACCGCCTCGGTGACGTCCGCCGTACCGCCGCCCAACTGCTGCGCCGTGCTCACGGGTGCGTAGACCGTGTTGCCGGGCAGTTCCCTTGCCGGTGTCCACCGGGCCGGGTCGGGCGTCGGGTCCCGGAACACCCCGACGATCGTGGCGGACGTGGTGCGCTCGCCGTCGGCCGGCCGCAGCCGCACGGTGTCGCCCGCCGTGAGACCGTTCCGCTCGGCGAGCCGCTCCTCGACCAACGCGACGTGGCGGCCGGCGTCCCGCGGTGTGAGGGCACGGCCCGCCGTGATCCTGGCCGAGCCGTAGGAGAAGGGCAGCAGCAGGCCGGAGTCCCGCACGCCGTGGAGTGCCAGCAGGGGCCGTTCCTCGCCGTTCTTGGCGCGGGTGCCGCCGGGCCCCGGCTTGTCGGACTCCAGGGGGGAGAAGCCGCTCGCCGCGGCCGCCGACCGGAGCAGCGGGTTGTAGCGGTGCACCACCTCCGAGGAACCGAGCCGGTCCGCGAGGTCCGGGGTGAGGCCCTCGCCCCGCACGGTCACGTCGACGCCGATGACGCGTCCCACCTCGGCCTCCTGCCGGGCCGCGGCGCCCTGGAGCAGGAACCCGCCCAGCAGCAGGGTGCACATCACCAGGAAGATGCCCAACAGGGCGGCGGTCCTGGACTTCCGGACCCGCAGGCTCGTCCCGGCGCGCTTGACGAAGTTCATGGGAGGAGGAGAACAGGCGGCCGTTCGCAGCCGGATAAACGCGTTACAGCGGCATAAGCGCCGAGCCCGCTGGTCCGGCCAAGGCGTCCGGCGTCCTTATCCCGGTGCAATGGTGACCTTGCTTTCATGGGCGCATGAGAGTTCTGGTAGCCGAGGATCACCGCGTTCTGGCCCGCACCGTCGCCACCGGCCTGCGCCGGCAGGCGATGGCCGTCGACGTGGCCGGCTCAGGGGACATGGCCGAGCGGATGTGTCTGCACACCGACTACGACGTGCTGATCCTCGACCGCGATCTGCCCGTCATGACCGGCGACGAGGTGTGCCGGCGGCTGCGCGCGGCCGGCGACGCGCCGCCGATCCTGATGCTGACCGCGGCCGGGGAGACAGCCGACCGGGTGTACGGCCTCACCGCCCTCGGCGCCGACGACTATCTGCCCAAGCCGTTCGACTTCGCCGAACTGGTCGCCCGGGTGAGGGCATTGAGCCGTCGTGTGCCCAAGCCCCCACCCGTGGTCCTGCGCCACCAGGGCATCAGCCTGAACCGGACGCGCCGCGAGGTGTCCGTGGAGGGCCAGCCGCTGGACCTGACGCCGAAGGAGTTCGCGGTCCTGGAACTGCTGATGACCGCGACGGGCGCACCCGTGCCGCACGGCGAACTCGTCCGCACCGTCTGGGACGAACATCTCGACCCGCGCACCAGCGCGGTCCGCGCCACGGTCAGCAGGCTCCGCGGCAAGCTCGGTCCCGCGGCGCTCATCACCGTGGACGACGGACAGGGCTACCGGCTGTGCGACTGAACCCCGTCCGTCGGTACCGGGCCCGCCTCAGCCGGATCCCCTTCCGCGTCCGCCTCGCCACCGCCATCGGCGCCCTGGTCCTGCTCGCCGGGGTGGGGCTGCTCGCCTTCGTGGTGCTCCTCGTCCGCTACGGGACGGCCCAACAGGTCGACGGCATGGAGATCACCTACGGCAACACCCCGACCGGCGGCGCCTCCTCGGCCGGACCGACGCGGCCGACGGGCGGCGCGCCCCACCGGGTCCGCGCCGACGGCGACGTCGCCATGGTCCGGAAGATCGACCAGACGGTGCAGGCCGTCCAGGACACCGCGCTGCGTCAGATGGTGCTCTGGTCGGCCGTCGGCCTGCTGTTCACGGCACTGCTGGCCGGGGTGCTCGGCTGGTGGCTGGCGGGACGGGCCCTGAGGCCGGTCGTCTCGATGACGGACGCCGCGCGCCGCATCGGCGAACAGAACCTCGACCAGCGCCTGGCCCTGACCGGTCCCGACGACGAACTCCACCGCCTCGCCGACACCTTCGACACCATGCTGGACCGCCTGGAGCGCTCCTTCGAGAGCCGGCGCCGATTCGTCGCCAACGCCTCCCACGAACTGAAGACTCCCCTCGCCGTCCAGCGCACCAGCATCGAGGTGGGCCTGGCCGGACCGCTCACCGACGATCTCGCCGGGGTGCGCGACGACCTGCTCGCCGCCAACCGCGAGGCCGAGCAGCTGATCAACGCACTGCTGCTGCTCGCCCGCAGCGACCGCGGCCTGGACGAGACGGAGAGCGTCGACCTGGCGGCCACGGCCCGGCTCGTGACCACCGGACACGCCGCGCAGGCCGCACGCAGCGGCGTGACCCTCACCATCACGGCGGACTCACCGCTGGTCGTCGTGGGCAACCCGCTTCTCCTGCGTCATCTCCTGACCAACCTCGTGCGCAACGCCATCCAGTACAACCACAGCGGCGGTCATGTGCGCGTCCGACTGGACGGCCGCTGCCTGACGGTGACCAACACCGGCCCGCGTATCCCCGCCGAGCACGTCACCGACCTCTTCGAACCCTTCCGCCGCCATGCCCAGGACCGTACGGCCACCACGGGCCACGGACTGGGCCTCTCCATCGTCCGCTCCATCACCCAGGCCCACGACGCACGGCTCACGGCGGAACCCGGCCCGGAGGGGGGACTGGCCGTCGGCGTGCGCTTCCCGTGACCGGCGGCGGGCGCGTGCCCCGCCGTGGGCCGGCCGCGCTCACCGCCTCCGCCACCACCGAACGACCGCCGCCCCGGCGAGGAGCCCGAGTGCGGCTCCGGCCGTGCGGCGCCCACGGGTGCGGGGTCGCACGGCCGATGCCGTGTGCGGGTGGCGCCCCGCGTCCACGGGTGCCGGTGCGGCGGGTTGGTCCGACTCGGACAGGCCCTGGGTGATGCGCTGCCACACATGTGCCGGAGGGGCGCTCGGGAGGTCCGGCTCCTCGACTCCGCGGGCCGCCATGACGACGCGGGTCATGAGGTGCAGTTCCTCCCGGCAGCGCCCGCACGCGGCGAGGTGCTGGAGGGCGCCGACGTCGTCGTGCGTGGCGTCGTTTCCGAGTGCCAGTTCCACCAGATGCGCGGGGTCGACATGTGGCACCTCTGCCCTCCTGCCGGTGTGCCGGGGCCGGTTCACCCACGGTGCTCCGCGGCCCGGCGGAACACCAGGACGCCGGTCAGGGTGACCATGCCCGTCACGGCCGCCCAGGCCAGCCACTGCTCCGACGAGTTCGGGGTGAGGCCGACGGCGTTGGCACCCGAGTAGCCGCCGCTCGGTGAGGCGTCCGTGGTGTCGAGCGTCTGGGTCGCCAGTGCCAGGTTCTTGTCGGCCGCGCTGCCCCAGGCGTAGGCGACGTTGCTCGTGCCGTCCTTGAGGTTCAGGTCGGCCGGGCCGATCGCCACGGTGTCGGTGCCGGCGAGCACCACGTCGGCGGAGACCGTGCCGGCGTCGACCACGGCGGTGTCCTGCTTCGGGTTCTCCAGTCCCTTGAACACGGGCTGACCGTCCGCGCGGACGTCCACGGCGGGTGCGGCGGCGACGTGGCGTACCGTCAGCCGCGACTGGCCGTCGTCGACCGCGGAGACGTCGTTGGTGAAGGCCGTCAGCTGGGGTGTGCCGTCGGCGGACAGGTGCGCGGCGATGGTGGCGTTCGCACCGGCGGGTACCTTGACCTCCTTCTCGATGGCCGGGGTGCCGTCGGGGCCCTGTCCGGCCTCGAAGACCTGGATGTCGTAGGAGCCCGCCTTCAAGGACTGCGGGTCTGTCACCGTGCCGGGCTTGAAGTCGCTCAGCAGCTTGTCACCGTTGGCGTAGACGTCGACGTCGAGTCCGGGGACGCCGTGGAAGACGGACACCATGGCCGAGTCGTCACCGCCGCCCGCGGGTGCGGACACGGCGGGTGCGGCGGCGGTGAGGGCCAGGGCGCAGGCTCCGGCCGACGCGCCGAGGATGAGCGGAATTCGGGAAGCCATGAGGATCATCCCTTCTTCGAGGGGCGCCCGTCAGGGCGGTCTCGTTGGTGGCTCGTATCCCCATTTCGGGCACGGGGGTCACGACGGATGCGCCGTGCGGTGGGGTTTCTCTTCTCGGTCCGCCGCCTGCTCGTCGGCGCGGCCCTGCTCGATCCCCTCGCGCAGGCGGCGCAGACCGCGGCGGGTGTGGCTCTTGACCGTGCCCAGCGGCGTGCCGGTGCGCTCGGCGATCTGGGCCTGGGTGAGGTCCTCGTAGAAGGCCATGCACAGGACCTCGCGCTGGCCGCGGGGCAGCCCCGACAACGCGTCGACCAGCAGCACCCGGTCCAGGACCTCGTCCACGCCCGCGTCGTGGCGGTGCCCGTCGGCGTCGTACGCCAGCGATTCGACCAGGGCGAGGCGGCGCGTCCTGGCCGCCAGGGCGTCGACGATCTTGCGGCGCGTGATGCCGACCAGCCAGCCGCCGAGCGGCCCCCGCTCCGGGCGGTAACCCGCCCGTCCGCGCCAGGCGCCGATGAACACCTGCTGCGTCACGTCCTCGGCCTCGTGGGGATCTCCGAGCGAGCGGCTGGCCAGGGTGTGGACGAGTGAGCCCCAGCGCCGGTAGACGGCCGCGAAGGCGAGCTCGTCGGACGCGCACAGACCACGGGCGAGCTCGTCCTCGTCCGGCTGGTTCGCCGGCGGACCGGCGGGGACGTCGGAGTGTCGCGCTTTCGTGGTCATGATCTGTTCCTCCTGGCGTCTGCGCTGTCCGAGGCGGAGAGCCACCCGCGCGGCGGGTTCCGGACGGTGTGGGGTTCGTTGGCAGCAGCCCTTGAAAAACAGTCTTGTGAGAGCGAACGACGCACGCAACATGCGTCGTTTGTGCGTCGTAAGATGAGAATATGGCTCTGGACAGGGACGATGAGACGGAGGCCGACGCTGATGCCCGGCGAGGTGGCGGGCTGACCACCGGCGAGGTGGCACGGCGCCTCGGGGTGGCGCCGACCACCGTCCGGTCGTGGGACCGCCGCTACGGGCTCGGTCCCGCCGCGCACACCGGCGGACGGCACCGCCGCTGGACCGCCGACGACCTCGCCCGGCTGGAACGGATGTGCGCGCTGACGGCGACCGGGCTGCCGCCCGCCGAGGCCGCCCGCCTGGCCCTCGGCGAAGCCGCCCCCGGCACGCCCCCGCGCCGGACCGCTCCCCGGCCGCCGCCCCCGGCACGCAGCCGCGCCGGCACCGGCATGCGGCTCGGCGACGTACGTCAGGAGTGCAAGGGCATCGCCCGCTCGGCCCTGAGACTCGACGCCGCCGCCCTCGACAAGCTGCTGGAGGACGCGATCGAGGAGCACGGCCTGGTCGCCGCCTGGACGGAGGTGATCATGCCGACGCTCCAGGCCGTCGGACGCAAGTGGGAGTCCGTGGGCGAGCGGTACGTCGAGGTCGAGCACTTCCTGTCCTGGCACGTCTCCGGCGCCCTGCGCCGCCACGCGCCGCCCGTGGTCGCCGACCGGCCCGGCGCCACCACGGTGCTCGCCTGCGTGCCCGCGGAGAACCACACGCTGCCCCTGGAGGTCCTGGCCGCCGCGCTGGCCGAACGGGGCCTGCCGGTCCGCATGTTCGGCGGCGCCCTGCCCGTCGAGTCGCTCGTGGCCGCCGTCCGCAGGACCGGCCCGGCCGCGGTGGGGCTGTGGGCGCAGTCCCGCACCACGGCCAGCCGGCCGCTCGCCCAGCAGGTTTCGGCGATCGAGTGGGGCGTGCGCGGCGCCCGCAGGAAGCCCGTGGTGCTGACGCTCGGCCCCGGCTGGGCCGGGCAGACCTCACCGGGGCTGCCGCACCCGCCGGGCCTGTCGGAGGCCGTCGCCGTGGTGGAGTCGGTCGTACACAGGTGACGTCGCTCGTCCTCTCGGGTACCCGACGGCGGTGCCGCCTGGCCTCACCGGGCGGAACGTGCTCGGGTGGATCCGGTCTCCCGGCCGGCGGAGGCCGCTGTCGAAGGAGGGGCGCGCATGACGACTCACCACCACGGGACCCCGGACACGGTCGTCGTCGGAGCGGGGCTCGCCGGTCTGGCCTGCGCCCTGGACCTGTGCCGGGCCGGACGGCGGGTGGCGCTCCTGGAGGCTTCCGACGCGGTCGGCGGACGGATGCGCACGGACCGGCGGGACGGATTTCTGCTCGACCGCGGGTTCCAGGTGTTCAACACCTCCTACCCCCAGGTCAAAAGGCGCCTCGACCTGCGCGCCCTGCGCCTGAGGCCGTTCACCCCGGGCATCCTCGCCCACACCCCGGCGGGTGCCGTCCGCCTCGCCGATCCGACCCGGCGTCCCCGGGCGGCGGGAACGCTGCTGCCCGGGAGGGTGCTGGACGCCCGTGACCTGGCCGCCCTCGCCGCGCTCACCGCCCGGGACACCCTGTTCCCCGCCGGTCTGCTCAAACGGGGCCCCGACCGGTCCACCGCCGACGCCCTGTCCCGCGCCGGAGTCTCCGACGCGGTGGTCACCGACATCCTGCGGCCCTTCCTGTCCGGGGTGTTCCTGGAGGACCGGCTGGAGACCTCCGCACGCTTCTTCCACCTGGTCTGGCGCAGCATGGTCAGGGGGACCCTCTGTCTGCCCGCCGGTGGAATCGGCGCCGTCCCCGCACAGTTGGCCGACGGCCTGCCCGAAGGAGTCCTCCGGCTGGAGACGCCCGTCGAGGCGGTCACCGCCTCCGGAGTACTCCTGACGGACGGCCGGGAACTGCGGGCCCCGTCCGTGGTGGTGGCGACCGACGCGGCCACGGCGGCACGTCTGCTGCCGGGCCCTAAGGTCCCGGAGACCCGTACCGTCACCACCTACTACCACGCCGCGCCCCGCACACCCCTGGCCGAACCCACACTGGTGGTGGACGGCACCGGCGCGGTACTGAACACCTGCGTGCCGACCGAGGTCGCGCCCGCCTACGCACCCCCGGGCACCTCGCTGGTCTCCACCTCCGTGCTCGGCCCCGACCGCCCCGGAGCGGACGGGACCGTGCTGCGCCGCCTGGCCGAGCTGTACGGCACCGACACCGGCGACTGGACGCCGGTCGCCACGTACACCGTCCGGGGAGCACTGCCCGCGATGACGCCGCCGTGGCCGACGAGCCGCACGACGCGTGTCTCCGAGGGCCGCTACGTCTGCGGCGACCACCGCGCGACCGGCAGCGTGCAGGGCGCCCTCGCCTCGGGCACCCGGGCCGCCCGGGAACTGCTCGCCGACCGGGCCGGCGACTGACCGCCGGCCGGACGGCACCGGCCGCATCCATCACGGGCCGGGACACGGAATACCCGGACGACACCGACGACGGGCGAGACCGCCGCCCTGACCCTGCGATCGGAAGTGGACAGTGAACCTCGACGGCGCGCGCGTACTGGTGGCCGGTGCCACCGGCGTCCTCGGCGGTGCCCTCACCGCCGAACTCGGAGCCCGGGGAGCGCGGCCGGCACTGGCGGGACGCGACCCCGCGCGGCTCGCGTCTGCCGCACGAGCCCATCCGGGCGCCCCGACCGTCACGTTCGACGCCTACGACCCCGCGTCCTGCGCCCGCGCGGTCTACGGCGCTGCGACGGAACTGGGCGGGCTGGACGCCGTCGTCACCGCCTTCGGGTCGGTGGCCTTCGGCCCGGCGGCGGAGGTCGGCGACGAGATCGCGGAGCACCTGACGGCCGTCAACGTCCTCGCGCCCACCGCCTTCTTCCGCGCCGCGTTCACCGTCCTGGGCCCCGGCTCGGCGATCGCCGCCTTCACCGGTGTCGTCGCGCGGCGCCCCCAGGCGGGCATGGCCGACTACAGCGCCTCCAAGGCGGCGCTGAGCACCTGGCTCGACGCGGCCCGCCGCGAGGTCCGGACCGGTGGCATCCGGGTCCTGGAGGTCCGGCCGGGACACCTCGACACGGGCTTCGCCGACCGGCCCGTCGCGGGCACGGCCCCGCCGATGCCGGCCGGAGGCGACCCGCACCGGGTCGTGGCGGCCGTCGCCGACGCGCTGGAGGCGGACGCCGAACTGGTCCGCACCGACCCGGACGGAACACCCGTCGTCGAACGGCGTACCAGGTGAGCCGGCCCGCCCCCGCGCCCGACATGACGTCCGACGTCGTCATCGTCGGCGGCGGCGCGGCCGGACTCAGCCTCGCGCTCCGGCTGACGGCCGCCGCCTCCCCGACCGTCACCCTCGTGGAGGCGCCGGACGGCCCACTGCGCCCCCCCGAACGGACCTGGTGCTACTGGGATCAAGACACCGACGACACTCATGGCACCCACGGTGCCGGCGACTTCGGTGCGGCGGTCGGCGCCTCCTGGTCCCACCTGCGCGTCCACGGCAGCGACGGCCGCGCCGTCACCGTCGACCCGGCGCCCCTGCGCTACCGCATGCTCCGGTCCACGGACTTCGAACGGCTGGTGCACGCGCGGCTGGCGCGTTCCCCCGGCGTACGCGTGCTGCGCGCGACGGCGGACACGGTGCGCAACACCGCCGACGGCACGGCGGAGGTACGCTGCACCACCCCCGACGGCGGCGCCCGGCTGCTCCGCGCACGCCATGTGTTCGACTCCCGCCCCCGGCCCGCCCTCCCCCCGGCCCGGACCCGGCTGGCCCAGCACTTCCGGGGCTGGTTCGTGCGCACCGACGCACACCGGTTCGAAACCGGCGTGGCCGACCTCATGGACTTCCGCGTCCCGCAACCGCCGCACGGCCTCGCCTTCGGCTACGTACTGCCCCTGGCACCGGACCGCGCGCTCGTCGAGTACACCGAGTTCTCCCGGACCCCGCTGACCACCGAGGCGTACGAGGCGGCGCTGACCCACTACACCCACGACGTGCTGAAACTCGGGGCGTTCACCGTGGAGTCGGCGGAGCAGGGGGTGATCCCGATGACCGACGCGCGCTTCGCCCGCCGGGTGGGCCCCGCCGTGTTCCGGATCGGCACCGCGGGCGGCGCCACCCGGCCCGCGACCGGATACACCTTCGCCGCCGTCCAACGGCAGAGCCGCGCGATCGCCGCGGCGCTGCACGAGGGCCGCGCCCTGGTGCCGCCTCCGCACGGGCGGCGCGCCCTCGCCATGGACGCGGTGCTGTTGCGGGCCCTGGACACCGGCCGGATCAACGGCCCCGACTTCTTCACCGGCCTCTTCCGGCGGATCCCGCCGCACCGGCTGCTGCGCTTCCTCGACGGCGACACCACCCCGTGGGAGGAATGGAGCATCGGCCTGCGCACACCCGTGGGCCCGATGCTCCGCACCACCCTCGAACTCCCCTTCCTGCCCCGACGCCCGCACGGCACCCCACGAACCGGAGGCAACCACCCATGACACTCCTGCGCGACCACGACCTGGCACGCGCCTTCGACCACGCCTCGCACACCTACGACCGGCTCACGGCCCTCAACCCCGGCTACCGCACCGACCTCCTGCGCTCCGCGCGCCGGCTCCAACTGCCCCGTGCCGGCGCCGGCCTGCACGTCCTGGACCTCGGCTGCGGCACCGGCACCTCCACCCGGGCCCTGCTGCGGGCCGCACCCCGCGCCCGGATCACCGCCGTCGACGCCTCCGCCGGGATGCTGCGGCGCGCCCTCGCCAAACCCTGGCCGGCCCGCGTCCGTTTCCGGCACCTGACCGCCGAGGAAGTCGTGGCGACCGACGAGGGACCGTACGACGCGGTCTTCGCCGCCTACCTGTTCCGCAACGTCAGCGACCCGGACGGTGTCCTCGCCGCGGTCCGCGCCCTGCTGCGGCCGGGCGGCCGGCTCGCCGTGCACGAGTACAGCCTCAGCGGCTCGGCCGCCCACCACGCCCTGTGGAACGCCGTCTGCCGGGGCCTGATCATTCCCGCGGGCACCCTGAGCGGCGACCGCGCCCTGTACCGGCACCTGTGGCACAGCGTCGTCCACTTCGACACCGTTCCCGCCTTCACGGCGCGCCTCGGCGACGCCGGGTTCACCGGCGTACGCGCGGCCCCCGTCGCCGGCTGGCAGACCGGCCTCGTGCACACCTTCCTGGCCCGCAACGGTGCGGCCGCCCCGGTGGAGGTGGCCCGTTGAGCGCCGACCGGCCGGCGGCCCGGCGCGGACGCGACCGCAAGGCCGAGATCGTGATGCCCCCGCCGGGCCGGGACCGCCTCGACCCCGGGGACGCCCCAGCGGTCGCCGTGGTCGGAGGGGGAATCGCCGGACTGGCCGCGGCCACCCTGCTGGCCGAACGCGGCGCCCGTGTGACCCTGTACGAACGCGAGGACACACTCGGCGGACGGCTGGCGGGCCGGCCCACCCGCCTCGCCGACGGGTCCGGGGCCACCATGAGCCGCGGCTTCCACGCCTTCTTCCGTCAGTACTACAACCTGCGCGGCCTGCTGCGGCGCACCGACCCCGGACTCGACCGGCTGCGCCCCCTGCCCGACTACCCGCTGCGCCACAGCGGCGGACTGACCGACAGCTTCGCCCGGGTCCCGCGCACCCCGCCGCTCAGCGCGCTCGGCTTCGTCGCCCTGAGCCCCACCTTCGGCTGGCGCGACCTCGCCGCCATGGACGCCGGGGCCGCCCTGCCGCTCCTCGACGTCCGGGTGCCCGAGGTCTACGACCGGTTCGACTCCATGAGCGCCACGGAGTTCCTCGAACGCGTCCGCTTCCCCGAGGCCGCGCACCATCTGGCCTTCGAGGTGTTCTCCCGCAGCTTCTTCGCGGACCCGCGGGAACTGTCCGCGGCGGAACTGCTGCTGATGTTCCACATCTACTTCCTCGGCTCGGCCGAGGGCCTGCTCTTCGACGTGCCGGACGAGCCGTTCCCCCAGGCCCTGTGGGACCCGCTCGGCGACTACCTCCAGCGCCTCGGTGCCGACCTCCGCACCGGCACCCCCGTGCGCGGCGTCCACCCGGACGACGACGGGGGGGTGGAGGTGCGCACCGACGACGCCCTGGACCGGTACGACGCCGCCGTGCTCGCACTCGACCCCGGAGCCCTGCGCGGACTGACCGCCGCGTCACCCGGGCTCGGCACACCGGCCTGGCGCGAGGACATCGCCTCGCTCGGCACCGCACCGCCCTTCCTCGTCTCCCGGCTCTGGCTGGACCGGCCGGTCCACGCCGACCGCGCCGGGTTCCTCGGCACCAGCGGCTACGACGGACTGGACAACATCAGCGTGCTGGAGCGCTACGAGGGGGAGGCCGCCCGCTGGGCCGCCCGGACCGGAGGCTCGGTGGTGGAACTGCACGCCTACGCGGTCCCCGTCCACGCCCACCCCGAGACCGTGCAGAACCGCCTCCTCGACAGCCTCCGCCGGGTCTACCCCGAGACACGGCGGGCCCGGATCGTCGACGCCCGGCACGAATGGCGCGCGGACTGCCCCCTGTTCCCCGTCGGCTCCTACTCCCGGCGGCCCACCGTCGTGACCCCCCACCCGAACGTGACGCTGGCCGGCGACGCCATCCGCTGCGACCTGCCCGTCGCCCTGATGGAACGCGCGGCCACCACCGGGTTCCTGGCGGCCGGAGCGCTCCTCGCCGGCTGGGGAGTGCGGGGTCAGGTGCTGTGGACGGTGCCCCGGGCCGGCCGGTCACCCGTACTGCGGGCACTCGGCCGGGCCGGGAACCGCCGCGCTCAGCCCGGGAACCGGCCCGTGCTGCGCAGTGCCCACCGCCGCTCCGCGTAGGCGAGGTCGTCGCGCCACAGCCGCCCGGCCGTCCGGCGCATCAACGGGCGCAGCACCGGCGCGGCGGCCCGCGCGAGTGCGAAGCCCCGCCGGTCGGAGGCCGCGACGACCGCTTCGACGACGGCGGTCCGCGGACGCGCGGCCCCCTCGGCGGTCAGCGGCGTGGCATGGGTCTCCACGACGGACGTGGACCCCTCACCCTCCGTGATCCGCATGACGACCGTACGCGGCTCCGGTGCGGTGAACTCCGCCCGGACCGGCACCACCAGACGGCCCGTCACCCGGAACGACACGTCCACCACGAAGGCGTCGTCCGCGTCGCCCAGCGGCGGCCGGGCCACCGTCAGATCCACGAACGAGTACGGGTGGAACCACGAGCCGTGCCACGGATCGAGCCGGTTGGCGACCACGTCCTGGGGCTCGCACCGCCCGACGGCCGTGAAGACGGCGTCCACACCGCCGCCCGGAGCGGGCCGGTCCGGGACCACGGGACGCTCCGACGGCTCCTCGCCGCCGACCGCGTCCAGCCGGACCCACACCAGGACACCGTCGTCGTGGACCGGGAACGGCTCCCACCCCGCGAACGGCCCGCCGTCCAGGGCCAGTCCGTGCCAGTGGCACACCAGCGTCCCGCACACCACGCGGCTCTCCCGCAGGGGCGCTCCCAGATGCGGGCACGCCCCCGGGCCCCCGCGCAGCTCACCGGTGTCCGACCGCCACAGCACCACCTCGGTGCCGCCCACGGTTCTGCCACAAGGACGGCCACCGGCGCGCACGTCCCGGGAGGCACCGACGACGAACCAGTTGCCCGAGGGACGCGCCGACGCCCGTTTGAGGGCATCGTCGATCAGTGCGGGGCGCGCCTCCCGCCAGGTCGGAGTCTGGGTCGCCCAGTCCGACCGGCCGCGCCGCCGCAGCGGCGGGGTCCAGCCCGTCCGGTCCGCTCGGTCACTCACTGCACGGGTCCTTTCGTCCGGGGCGCCGCATCGCCCGTCAGCGGCGCCGGGTGCGTGCCGCGGGCACGTCGGCGCGCGCGTACGACGCCCACCACTCCGGTGGCGGCCGTGGCCGCGCGACGCCCGCGCGAGACCACGGCACGGCGGTGCACCACGGTGTAGTCCTGCTCCGCGATCGCGTCGAGAATCCCGCCGTAGAGCGTGAACGCGGTGCGGATGCAGGGACGCACCCGTGGATCGAGCATGGCGATGCCCGGCTCCGCCGCCCGGTACACCTCCCGCGTCATGGCCTCGGCGGCGACGAGCGCCGCGCGGATCCGCGGGTCCCGTCGTCCCGTGCGGCGGCTCCACTCCAGCAGCGGCCGGTCCACACCGTGCGCGGCGAGCAGGTCGGCCGGCAGGTACACGCGGCCCCGGTCCAGGTCCTCGCCGACGTCCCGCAGGAAGTTGGTGAGCTGGAAGGCGACCCCGAGGTCGGCCGCGTGCGGGGCGGCTTCCTCGCGGGGGACGACCGTGCCCAGCACCGGCAGCATCTGGAGGCCGATCACCGCGGCCGAGCCGTGCATGTAGGCGCGCAGGCCGGCGTAGGTCGGGTAGTCCGTGACGTGCAGATCGCTGCGCATCGACACGAGGAAGTCGGCGAACAGCGAGTGCTCGATGCCGTGCCGGGCGGCGGTGTCGGCGACCGCCCGGACCACGGGCTCGGTCCCCTCACCGGTCCGCAGCCCGTGCGCGAGGTCGCTCTCCAGGACCCGCAGCAGCCGGTCGCGTTCCGCAGGTGTGCGGTGCCGGTCCAGGTCGTCGACGATGTCGTCGGCCCAGCGGGCGAAGCCGTACAGTGCGTGCACGCGGGCGCGGCGCTCCAGCGGGAGCAGCCGGGTGGCCAGGAAGTAGGTCTTGCCGTGGCGGGCGTTGAGCCGTCTGCACAGGGTGTAGTCGGCGCGCAGGCCGGGATCGGTGATGTGTGCGGCATCCAGTTCACGACGGGCCATGGGAGCCTTCCGCGGTCGGGGTGGTATCGGCACGCTCGGCTCGTGGCGCCGGACGGGGGTGCACGGTACGGGCGGCGGTACGGGCCCCGCCGGTGACCCGCGCGGCGGCGAGCTTGCCGCTGATCAGTACGGTCGGCACACCGACGCCCGGGGTGGTGCCGCAGCCCGCCAGCACGACATTGTCCACGCCGCGCACCAGGTTGCGGGGGCGGAACGGGCCGGTCTGGGCGAAGGTGTGGGAGACCGAGAAGGGGCTGCCCGCCGCGTGCCCCTGCGCCGCCCAGTCCAGCGGGGTGATCAGCAACTCCTCCTGGACACCGGCCGCGAACCCGTCCAGTCCCCGCCGCTCCAGCTCGGCGACCAGGGCGTCCCGGTAGCGGGGGCCCAGGTCCCGCCACGCGGCGGCGGAGGGCCCCACGTCGGTGTTCGGGCACGGTG
The DNA here is from genome assembly GCF_036246005.1 of Streptomyces sp. NBC_01723. Taxonomy (NCBI): domain Bacteria; kingdom Bacillati; phylum Actinomycetota; class Actinomycetes; order Kitasatosporales; family Streptomycetaceae; genus Streptomyces; species Streptomyces sp. NBC_01723. The sequence continues at coordinate 373,794 of NZ_CP109171.1, read as the reverse complement.
CGAGGACGTAGTGGAGGTGCCGGCCCGGCGGTGCGAGGCCGGGGTCGTGCGTCGTCGGCCGGGTGATCAGCAGGGACGGGTCGCTCATCAGCCGCCCCGTGCGGGTCAGTTCGTCGAAGGTGGCTTCCCAGGCGCCGCCGAAGGACAGCGTGTGGTGGGCGAGACCGGGCCACGTCCGGTCGGTTCCGGCGTGCAGGACGACCGCCGAGGGGGAGTGCCGCAGCCGCACCGGACGCCTCGGCGTACGCCCCAGCAGCCGGTGCGCGGCGGGCAGTTCGCAGGTCAGCACCACGGCGTCGCACGGGATCCGCTCCCCGGAGGCCAGCCGCACGGCCCGCACCCGGCCCGCCGACCGCTCCAGCGACGTCACCTCGGACGACCAGCGGAACCCGGCCCCCGCCGCGCCCGCCGCGTCCGCCATCCCGCGGGGCAGCGCGTGCATGCCGCCCTTGGGGAACCAGACGCCGGCCACGGTGTCCATGTAGGCGATCACCGCGTACGCCGCGAGGGCCCGGGCCGGGGCCACACCGGCGTACAGCGCCTGGAAGGAGAAGACACGGCGCAGCCGCGGGTCGGCGATGAAGCGGCCGATCCGCCGGTCCAGCCGCCCGAAGCCGCCCAGCGCCGCCAGCCGGGCCAGGTCGGGGTGGAGCAGCTGGAAGGGCGAGTCGAAGTTCGTGTCGATGAACCGCCGCATCTGTGCCCGGTACAGCTGCTCCAGCCAGTTCCGCAGCCCGCGGTAGCCGGCCGCCTCGGCAGGGCCCGCGAACCGCCTCACCTCCGCCTCCATCGCGTCGCCGTCGGTGTGGACGTCGAGGGCGCTCCCGTCGGCGAAACTCGCCCGGTACGCCGGATGCAGGGGCGTCAGCTCGACATGGCGGTCGAGGCGGTCGCCCACGGCGGCGAACGCCTCGTCGGCCAGGTGCGGCATGGTCAGCACCGTGGGCCCCGTGTCGATCTCGTAGCCGCCCAGGCTCACCCGGCCCGCCCGGCCGCCCGGCCCGTCGTCCCGTTCGACGACCGTCACCCGGCGGCCCGCGCCCAGCAGGTGCAGCGCGCAGGCCAGCCCGGAGAGGCCGGCGCCCACCACGACCACGTGATCCGTCGGGCCCGTCACCGTCCTCACGCGGCCTCCCCGGTGGTGCGCCCCGCGACGACACCGGACGCCCGCTCGACCAGGGCGGTGAACTCACGGCGTACGGCGGGCTCGGCGCCGGTACGGGCGAAGTGCCGCAGACTCTTCGCGGCCAGCTCCGTGATGGTCGCCTCGACGACGGCCCGCGCCCCGGTGCGTTCCAGCGCGTCGCGCATCCGGCGCACTTCGTCGTCCGCGCCGGGCCGCACCCCCGGGGCGAGCGCGTCGGCGGCATCCGCGTCGCCGCCGGCCTCGGCGGCCCTGAGGCCGACCGCGAGCAGACACGTCAGCTTGCGCGTGCGCAGGTCGTCGTCGGCCGGTTTGCCCGTCACCGCCGGGTCGCCGAAGGCGCCGAGCAGGTCGTCGCGGAGCTGGAAGGCGAGCCCGGCACACCGTCCGGCGGCCCGCAGCGCGTCCAGGGCGGGCCCGTCGGCACCGTTGAGTACCGCGCCCAGCGCCAGTGGGCGTTCGACCGTGTACAGGGCGCTCTTGAGGGTGGCGACGCTCAGCGCCGCGTCGACGCCCGACGCCCCGGTGGCCTGCGCGTGCAGGTCCCGGTACTGGCCGGCGACCATCTCGCCGCGCATGTCCTGCCACTCCTGGTGCAGCCGCGCACCGTACGGCGAGCGGAGCGCCGTCTCGGTCAGCAGGTCGTCCGCCCACGCCAGGGCCAGATCGCCGACGAGTACGGCGGCGGACGCGCCGAAGGCGTCGGCGGAGCCGCTCATCCCCGCGGCGAGGTGCGCGCCGGCGAGGTCGACGTGGACGGCGGGCGCGCCGCGGCGCAGCGCTGATCCGTCCATCACGTCGTCGTGGACGAGCGCGCACGCCTGGACGAGTTCCAGGGCCGCGCCCGTGCGCAGGACCGGCGTGACGTCCCCGGCTCCGCCGGCGGCCCGCCACCCGCACCACGCGAACGCCGTGCGCAGCCGCTTGCCGCCGCGCCGTACGAAGGCGGCGACGCGCTCGGCGACGTCGCGGGCGTACACGGGATCGACCTCGCGTGCCTGCCGCAGCCTGGCGTCGAGGACGGCGTCGAGTTCCGCCTCGGCCGCCCGGACGGCGTCACGGGCCGTGAGCGGGCCGTCGGCCGGTCTGACCGGCTCGGTCACCGTGGACGGCGGTCCCAGCATGCACAACCCCTTGTCGCTCTCGGTCATTTGCACACCCATGCTTCCGCCGGGCGGGCCCGAACGGATGCGCCGGATTCCCGCCCGTCACTCACGGCCCTCGCTCAAGGAGGCGCCTCGCCGCGGGCCCGCTCCTGGCGGCGCACGTCGGCCAGGTCGGTGAGCCGCTCCATCTGTCGCACCGGACGGGCGGTCCGGTGGTTGTGGCCGAGCCGTTCCCGGTGCCGGTCGAGGAAGGTCCAGTAGCCCGCGGTGTAGGGGCAGGCGTGCTCGCCGGTCCGGTCGCCCGGCCGGTAGTGGCACGGTCCGCACAGGTCGCTCATCCGGTGCACGTAGGCGCCGCCCGACGTGTAGGGCTTGGTCGTCATCCGGCCGCCGTCGGCGTACTGGGACATGCCGACGACGTTGGGCACCATGACCCAGTCGTAGCCGTCCACGAAGCAGCGGTGGAACCAGTCCGTCACCGCGGCGGGGTCCCAGCCGCGCTGGAGGGCGTGGCTGCCGAGGATCATCAGCCGGGGGATGTGGTGGGTCCACCCCGTGTCCCGTACCTGGGACAGCACCGTGTGCAGGCAGCGCGCCCGCACCGCGTCCGCGTCCAGCTCGCTCCACCAGTCGGGGAGGGGCGCGGTGTGGCGCAGCTCGTTGGACCGCCGGTACTCCTCACCGAAGTACCAGTACAGCTGCCACACGTACTCGCGCCATCCGGCGATCTGCCGGACGAACCCCTCCACGCTGCCCAGCGGCGCCCGGCCGGCGCGCCACTCCGCCTCCGCGCGCTCCACGCACTCCACGGGGTCGAGCAGGCCGAGGTTGAGCGAGGACGACAGCAGGCTGTGGCTCATCACGGGGTCGGCGGCGAGCATGGCGTCCTCGTACGGCCCGAAGCTGCCCAGCCGGCGCGCCAGGAAGCGTTTGAGTGCCGCCCGCGCCTCCGTGCGGGTGGCCGGGAACAGTCTCGGCCCGTCGCGTCCGACGAAGGAGACGCCGCCGTCCTTCTCCCACCGGTCGAGGTCGTGGCGGACCTCCTGGTCGATCTCGTCCTCGCGCGGCCGGTAGGGCCCGGGAACCGGCAGGGTGTCGGCCTCGCGCGGGGGAGGCCGCCGGTTGTCGTGGTCGAAGTTCCAGCGACCGCCCGCCGGGCTGTCGGCGTCCATCAGCAGCTCGTGCCGCCGGCGCACCCAGCGGTAGAAGTCCTCCTGCCGCAGCCGTCCGCCACCGTGTCCGTCGGCCCACGCGGCGAAGTCGTCCGCCGCAACCATGAAGCCCCGGGCCGGGCCGACGGTGACCCGGGGGAGGGAGCGCACCAGCCGGAGGGCGGCGTACGAGGTCGGGTGGTGGACGGTGACCTGTCGGCCGCGGGCGGCCCGGTCCAGACCCTCCCGGTAGGTGTCGGCCCGCACATAGGTCACCCGGTCGCCCAGTTCGGCGGCACGGTGCCGCATGGCGGAGAGCACCAGGTGCGCCTTGGCCCGGTGGAAGCGGCGCCGCCGGAACACCGACCGGGCCTCCACCATGAGCAGCGGTGTGTCCCGGCCGGGACCGTCTTCGCCCGGCGCGAGGAAGTGCGGCCCGAGCTGGTCCCCGAAGAGCCAGTGCACGGTGCTTCCCATGACCGATTCCCTCCGGCGCTCACTCCGATTCGTCCCTGATACGAGATCATGAGGGCATCGGCGCGACCGCGCCCGTCGCGACGGGCGCACGTGGCGAGCCCTCTGCTCCACCCGGGTGAACGGCGTACCGGCGCATCCGATCCGGGGGCGGCCGGCGAAACAGGTGCATGAAGCTACGAGACGAACTGCCCGTCGACCACCACCTGGCGAGCGTCTACCGCTACGGTGCCGGATTCTGCGGTCTCGTCCTGCTGGCCTTCGCCGCCCTCGGTTTCGCCGACGCGCTCAGCCCGTTCCGCACGGGGGGCGGCATGGTCGCCGGAATGACCACGAACGTCGCCCTCAGCGTCATCTCCACCGTGGTGGGACTGGCGCTGCTCGGCGGGGCGGTGATCGGCGGCAACGTCGCCTCCACCCTCAACATCGTGGTGGGCGCGCTCTTCTTCCTGAGCGGCTTCGCGCACATCTTCGTGCTGGACCGTCCGGCCAACATCCTGGGCTTCGGCATGAGCAACGTGATCTTCAGTTTCGTCATGGGACTGTTCATCGCCACGTTCGGCATGTACGGCCGGGTCTCCAGCAAGCTCTCGCACGACAACCCCTACTGGGCGGCGAGACACCCCGAGCAGGCGGCGAGAGAGGAAGCGGCCGTGCGGAGCGCCCTGCCGAGTACGGCGGACGGCGCCCGGGCGCCGTACTCGGCGGCGAAGGCTCCCCGTCGCGGGAGGCGGTGACCCCGGGCGAAAGCGGGCGGACCGCGGCCCACCCGCCCGCCGGTCCGCCCGGTCACCCCGTCATGGGCCGCGAGCGGTGAATCCGTTCGCGGCCATGCCCTGACAGAACGAGGCCTTCGCCGCGCCGTACCGGGAGAGTCTCCCGCCGACGAACCAGGTGGTGCCCGGCGGGAAGTCGAAACTCCCGTCGTCGATGCCGTCCCAGCCGTAGCGGAAGTCCAGGCTGAACGGGTAATCCCGCCCGCACCGTGTCCCACGGCGACGGATGCGAGTCGCCGCACAACCCTCACTCGTGGTTCGTAGCCGCCGCCCTCTCGGATGCCGGTCGACCCGGGCGGCCGGAGACCGGCCCACGCGACCGCCCGGCCGCCCGCTCGTGCATCCGGTCCGCGGCCCGGAGGGCGAGCAGGCTCCCGCCGGCCCCGCCCGTCCCGGTGCGGGCCGGCAGGCGCGGCGCACACGGCGCCGGATCCGGCCTCCCACGCATCCGTCATCGACATCGGGGCATCCGGCACGTACGGCAACTCAACCGGACGGAAACAGAGATGAGAGTGACGACGTGTCGTTTCCCGAACACCCCGCATCTTCCGGCGACGCCCACCAGACGCACCACGACGCCGGCATGAGGCGCTCCAACGGCATGGCGGTCGCCGCCCTCGTCCTCGGCATCCTGGCCCTCCTGCTCTTCTGGACCGTCATCGGCGGGGCCCTGCTCGGTCTGCTGGCCCTGATCTTCGGCATCATCGGCGCGCGCAGGGCGCGCGGCGGACGGGCGCCGCGCCGTGGGATGTCCATCGTCGGCGCCGTACTCGGCGTGCTCGGTCTGATCGCCTCCGTGGTGATCATCGCGATCGGTGCGTCCATCCTCAACTCGGACGAGTTCAAGGACTTCGACGACTGCGTCCAGCACGCCGACTCGCAGAGCGAACGGGACGCCTGCGCCGAGGACTTCGAGCAGGACGTGAACAACTGACGCGGCCCGCTCGCGACGTGGCCCCGGCGCGTCAGCGCGGCCGCTCGGTCGGGAGGTCGCTCGGACGCTCGCCGGGCACGAACGTCACCTGGGGCGCGCCCGTACGCGGATGCACGCTCTCCCCTCCCACGACCCCGTACACGTCGGCGAGCAGCGACGGCGTGAGCACCTCGGCCGGCGGGCCCGAGGCCGCGACCTCCCCCTCGCGCAGGACGTGGGGGCGGTCGCAGCAGTACGCGGCCAGGTTGAGGTCGTGCGGGGCGAGCAGCACGGTCGCCGACAGCCGGCGCAGCACGTCGAGGACGTCCAGCTGATGGCGGACGGCGAGTTGGTGGTCGCCTCGTCGAGGACCAGCAGGGCGGGCCGCTGGGCGAGAGCGCGGGCGATGAGGACCCGCCGGCGCTCGCCGCCGGAGAGCCGGTCGAAGGGACGGTCGGCCAGCCGGTCGGCGTCGACCACGGCCAGGGCGTGGTCGATGACGGCGGCGTCCTCCGCCGTGTCGCCGGCCGGCATCCGCTTGTGCGGCGTCCGGCCCATGGCCACGACCTCCCGGACGGCGAGGTCGAAGTCCGTGGCCGAGTTCTGCACCACGGCCGCCACCGTGCGCGTGAGTCGCCGCGCGGGCATCGACCAGGTGTCGGCGCCGTCGACGCGGACCGTACCGGTGTCCGGGCGCAGGACGCGGTAGACGGCCCTCAGCAGGCTGGACTTGCCGCTGCCGTTGGGACCGACCAGGCCGATCACCTCGCCCGCCGAGGCGGTCGGCGAGACGTCGCGCACCAGGTGGCGTGCTCCGGCGGTGAGGGTGACGCCCTCGACGGACAGGTCGGTCGCGGCGCGTCGCCTCCTCACCGGCCGGCGGCAGGTTGAGGTTGCGGGCCTGCACCAGGAGCACGCCGATGCCCAGCAGCACCGCCAGTTCCGGCAGCCACAGGGTCTCCCAGTTGACGCCGCCGAGACCGCCCAGGGTCCGGGCGAGCACCGCCCGGGCCTCGTCGCCGTGGTCGGTGGTGAGCAGCAGCAGGTCGAGGACGGCGGTGAGCACCGCCGCGACCGCCACCCCGGACAGGACCAGGCGCGTCGAGGTGATGCGCCCCGGTGCGGGCGGTGGCGTGCACGATCACCAGCGCGCCGGGGGCGCCGGCGAACGCGGCGGCCGACAGCGACAGGGGGCCGAGGACGCCGACGCCGAAGACGATGACCGAGACCGCGCCGAGGGAGGCGCCGGAGGAGACGCCGAGCAGGTACGGCTCGGCGAGCGGGTTGCGGACCAGCGCCTGAAGGGCGGAGCGGGGCCCCGCTGACAGCTCCGGGGCCGGGATGCGAGGATGCCCGGAGCAATTGGGCGACGGCGGCCCGAGGAAGCCGGTGCGAATCCGGCGCGGTCCCGCCACTGTGATCGGCGAGCGAGCCCCCACACGACCACTGCCCGCACCGGGTGGGAAGGGGTGGGGCGAGCGACGACCCGAGAGCCAGGAGACTCACGCGGTCGCCTCCTCGACGGACCACCGGGGCGGATCTCCCCGGGGAGAGGGACGATGCCGTATGCCCGCCCACGCCGGCCCGGCCGGGGCGACGCCCGGCGCACCCGCGGACCCGACGCCCTCGCGCGTCGTCGTCTGCCGGGACTGCTGCTGCGGCACCCCGAAGATCATCGGCGTCGATCACGCGGCGCAGACGACGCGTCTGCGGGCCCGGGTGCCCGTGCGGGTGTCGGACTGCCTCGACGTGTGCGAACAGGCCAACGTGATCGTCGTCCAGCCCTCCGCGGCGGGCCGCGCCGCCGGCGCCCGTCCCGTCTGGCTCGGACTGGTCAACGACCCCGACGCCACCGAGGACATCGCCGACTGGGTCCGCGCCGGCGGCCCAGGTGTCGCACCGCGGCCCGACATCCTCGACCTGTACGCCATCACGCCCCCGCGACGCGGCCCGGCCTCCTGACTCGGCGCTCACGAGGAGCACCCGGTGTCCGGAAACGTTCAGATGCCGCCCGCCGACGTCACCGCCCTCGAGGGCTTCTCCGTCCTGCGCGTCGGGGGTGGAGATGCCGACCGGCATCCGGTCGGCCCCTCCTACGCGCGGGGTTCACCGACCTCGCCGAGGCCGTCGCGCACCGCCACCGCGCGCCGGAAGCGCGGATCGGCGTGTCCATCGCCCGCCTCGGTCACGCGGCACGCCTCTGGTCGCCCGCCCTGGCCTGCGTGTTCCTGCACGGCATCGTCCTCGACCACCGGACCGGATCTCACGTTCCGGCGCGCACTTGCTGCCTCTACTACCGCGCGCCGAACGGCTCGAAGCGCGGCGACTGCTGTCCGGCGGGGTAGCGGGGGCGGTCACGGGCCGTCGGTGTCCAGCGGGTTCAGGGACTGTTCGGTCCAGATGACCTTGCCCTGCGCGTGATACCGGGTGCCCCAGCGCGTGGCGCACTGGGCGACGAGGAACAGGCCGCGGCCTCCCTCGTCGGTGGTGGCGGCCATGCGCAGGTGGGGTGCCGTGCTGCTGCCGTCGGAGACCTCGCAGATCAGGTTGCGGTCGAGCAGCAGCCGGACGCGCACCGGTTCGGCCGCGTGCCGGATGGCGTTGGTGACCAGCTCGCTGAGGATCAGCTCGGTGGTGAACGCCGTCTCCTCGAGGCCCCACTCGCTGAGTCGGCGCGTCGCGTCGGCCCGGACGCCGGCGACGGCCGCGGGGTCACGCGGCACGTGCCACTCGGCGACCCGGTCGGCGGGGAAGGCCCGGGTCCGGGCCACCAGCAGGACGATGTCGTCGTCGGGGCGGTCGGGGAGCAGCGCGTCCAGCAGCACGGCACAGGTCTCGTCCGGCGTCCGGTCCGCGCCGGCGAGCCGCCTGCGGAGCTGGTCGAGGCCCGCCTCGATGTCCCGGCCCCGGTCCGTCACCAGCCCGTTGGTGAACAGGACGAGCCGGCTGCCCTCGGGGAGCCGGAACTCGGCCGGGGTGAAGGGCAGGCCGCCGAGGCCCAGCGGAGGGCCGGGCGGCAGCTCGGGGAAGTCCACGCTGCCGTCCGGGCGGACGACGGCCGGCGGCGGGTGCCCGGCGCGGGCCATGGTGCAGTCACCGGAGACCGGGTCGTACACGGCGTAGAGACAGGTGGCACCGACGATGTCCGAACCGCTGCTCGTCTCGGCGCGGTCCCGGTCGAGGCCGGTCACCAGTTCGTCGAGGTGGCCGAGGAGCTCGTCGGGAGCCATGTCCAGGCCGGCGAAGTTCTGCACGGCGGTCCGCAGCCGGCCCATGGTGGCCGCGGCGTGCAGACCGTGACCGGCGACGTCGCCCACCACGAGGGCGACCCGCGCGCCGGACAGCGGGATCACGTCGAACCAGTCGCCGCCCACGCCCGCCTGCGCCGGCAGGTAGCGGTAGGCGATGTCGAGGGCGTTCTGCACCGGCAGTCCGTGCGGCAGCAGGCTGCGCTGCAGAGCCACCGCGACGGTGTGCTCGCGGTGGTAGCGCCTCGCGTTGTCGATGGCGACCGCGGCTCGCGACGCCAGTTCCTCGGTGATGGACAGGTCCTCCCGGGTGAACGGCTCGGAGCCCGCACCGCGCCAGAAGTTGGCCACGCCGAGCGCGACGCCCCGGGCGCGCAGGGGAACGGAGACCAGTGAGTGGATGCCGTAGGCGAGGACCCTGGGCGCGCGGTCGGGATCCTGTAGCTGCCAGCCGGTCTCCGCGCTCAGGTCCGCGACGAGAACGGCGTGTCCGGAGGCGAGACCCGTTGTCGCGGGAGTGCCGGGCCGAATGGTCATCGCCTCGCCGACCGGGATCAGCGGCGCGTCGTCGCGCACGCCGTGCAGGACCACGCGGTGCATGGTCAGGTCGCCCGGGGCGGCTTCCTCGCCCCGCAGTACCGCTTCCAGCAGTTCGACGGTGACGAAGTCGGCGCACCGTGGCGTCGACGCCTCCGCCAGTTCCTCGGCGGTGCGCACCACGTCGAGTGTGGTGCCGATCCGGGCACTCGCGTCGTAGAGGAGTTCCAGCCGCTTGTGGGCGCGCTCCGCCCTGCTCCGCTCCCGGTGCAGCTCGGTCGTGTCCCGCAGCGTGGCCACGGATCCGGTGGCCACGTCCTCCCGGTCCACCCGGCGCAGGCTGATCGCCAGGAGCCGGTCCCCGGCCGTGTGCATCTCGTCCGTGCGGGTGTCGCCCGAGGTGAGCAGTTCGACGATCGCCGGGTCCAGTCCGAGGCCGTCGAGGGGGAGCCCCTCGCACCCTTCGGGGAGGCCGAGGAGGCGCCGCGCCTCGTCGTTGGCGAGCACCAGACGGTCGCCGTCGACGATCAGCACACCCTCCCGGATGGTGTGCAGCACCGCGTCGTGGTGTTCGTACATGCGGGTGATCTCGACCGGTCCGAGACCGTGGGTCTGCCGCCGCAGCCGCCGGCTCACCAGGGCTCCGGCACCGAGGGCCAGCGCGAAGGAGGTGGCGCCCGCGATCAGGAGAGCGGGCATTTGACGGTTGGCCGACTCGTTGACGTTGGTGATCGTGATGCCCACGGCCACACCGCCCACCACGCGGCCGTCCGCCGCCCGCACGGGGGCGTCGGCATTCACCGTCGGGCCCACGCTCGAATCGAACGTCCGGGTGAACGACCGGCCGTCGAGGACCTCCTCCAGTACCCCGGGTGGGCCGACGATGCGTTTCCCGATCAGCGCGGGATCGGGGTGTGTCAGGCGGATGCCCTCGTCGTCGAAGACCACGACGTAGTCGACGTCGGCGGACTTGGCGACGGCTTGGGCACGGGGCTGGAGCACCGCGGTGGGGTCGGTCCCGGTGACGGCCGTCGCCGTGCCCGGCGCGGTGGCGAAGGACTCCGCGACGCCCCGGGCGGCATGGCGGGCGTCGTCGGTGCTGACCCGCTGTGCCTGGAACACAAGGAGCACCACCGCGGTGACGATGAGCAGCACCGCTGTGCCGACCTGCAGCAGAAAGACCTGGCCGGCGATGCTCCGCCGTGGCAAGCGGTCCATGGCGTCAGTTTTCATCACTCACGCGGGTGGGACCAGTCAGGCCGCCGGGACCTGCGCGTGACCAAGCGGCTCAGAGGGGAAGCGGCACCGAGAAACGGGCGGGATGGCGCGGGCCGATGAGCACGACGATGCCTCGGCCGTCGGGGGAGGGGTGGGTCGCCTGGGTCCAGCCCCGGCGGCGGTGGAAGGCGAGGGCCGGTCCGCCGCGGACCGACGTCAGCAGCCAGGCGCGTCCCCCGGGCGCGTCCTCGGTCACCGCGTCCAGCAGGCCGCCCGCGAGACCGGAGCCGCGGTCCGCTCGGCGGACGGCCAGTTCGTCGATCCCCCGGGCGCCGCACAGCCAGTCGGCGGTGCGGCCGGCGCCCAGGCCCGCCGCGGCCTGCGGGTGGCAGCGGTCGGTGGGAAAGGGCGCCGGGGTCGTCCACGCGGTGGCGAAACCGGCGACCTCCCCGTCCCGTACGGCGGTCGCCGCGGTGAACCCGGGCCGGCCCGCGTCCACCCGCAGCCGCGCCGCGAACTCCGTCGCCCTGTCCTCGTCCTCGTTCCAGGGCGGCGCGCAGAACGCGTCGACGTACACCGAACGGAGCGTTTCGATGTGCGCGAGCACCCCGGGTCCGCGGTGGACACGGATGCCGGAGGTCATCGGGCGGTCACTGGCGGTGAAGGGGGGAGGAGGGCGGCGCGAGGATCCCCCGCCCGCGCCGCCCGGTCGATGGCCGGCACCGGGCCGGAACGCATGGGCGCAAGCACGGCACTCACGCCTTCATACGCAGAACAAGCTGTTGCGAACAGTATGCAACAAGGAGGATCCGATGTGCACGGACGATGTGCACCCGAGCGGCCCTGCGCAGGTGGGCGCCCCGTAGAGTGCGTCTTCGGCAGAGCGCGTCTGCCGCCTCTCCCGGACCCCGAGGTACTCAGCAGTGACCACCGCCCACACCCCCGCACCGGCCGTCGTCGGGATCGGCGCCGACGGCTGGGAAGGGCTCGCGGACACCGCGCGAGGGACCCTGCTCGACGCGGACGTCGTGATCGGCGGCGCACGCCAACTCGATCTGCTGCCCCCGGAGTGCGGCGGGGAACGGGTCGCCTGGCCCTCCCCACTGCGGCCCGCGGTCCCCGGCCTCCTCGCCGCGCACGCCGGCCGCCGTATCGCCGTCCTGGCCAGCGGCGATCCCATGTTCTACGGCATCGGCCGCGCCCTCACCGAAGAACTCGGGCCCGGCGCCGTGCGCGTCCTGCCGCACCCCTCGTCCGTCTCCCACGCCTGCGCCCGCCTCGGCTGGCCCCTGGAGGACGTCGAGGTCGTCACGCTCGTGGGACGGCCCGCGGCCCGCCTCGCCGCCGCCCTGCACGACGGCCGGCGCCTCCTCGTGCTCAGCGCGGACGCCACCACCCCCGACGAGGTCGCCGCCCTGCTCAGGGACCGCGGCTTCGGCCCGAGCCGGATGCGGGTGCTGGAACAGCTCGGCGGCGTGCGGGAGCGCACGACGGCACCGGCCACCGCCGAGGACTGGCCGCCGCCGCACCCACCGGGCGACCCCCTCAACATCGTCGCCGTCGAGTGCCGCCGGGACCCGGAGGCCCTGCGCCTGGGCGCGGTGCCGGGCCTGCCGGACGCGGCCTACGAGCACGACGGGCAGCTCACCAAACGGCACATCCGCGCCGCCACGCTCGGCGCGCTGGCCCCCGCACCCGGCGAACTCCTGTGGGACGTCGGCGGCGGCTCCGGCTCGATCGCCGTCGAATGGATGCGTGCGCACCCCGCCTGCCGGGCGATCACCGTCGAACGGGACCCGGCCCGTGCCGAGCGCATCACCCGCAACGCCGAACGGCTCGGCGTGCCGGGTCTCCAAGTGGTGACCGGGGCCGCCCCCGAGGCGCTGGCCGGGCTGCCCCGGCCGGACGCGGTGTTCGTCGGCGGCGGCCTCACCGCCCCCGGCCTGCTGGCCGCCTGCTGGGACGCGCTGCCGGACGGCGGCCGCATGGTGGCCAACACCGTGACGCTGGAATCCGAGGCGCTGCTCGCCGACGCCCACCGCCGCCACGGCGGCGAACTGGTCCGCCTGGCCGTGGCGCACGCCGTCCCCGTGGGCGGCTTCACCGGGTGGCGGCAGGCGATGCCGGTCACCCAGTGGGCCGTGGAGAAGACCGTCGAACCATCCGCAGGAGCAGACATATGACCGTGTACTTCATCGGTGCCGGCCCCGGCGCCGCCGACCTGATCACGGTGCGCGGCGCCCGGACGCTCGCCGCCTGCCGGGTCTGCCTGTACGCGGGCAGCCTGGTGCCGCGCGAACTGCTCGCGGAGTGCCCCGCGGACGCGAGGCTGGTGGATACCGCGCAGCTCACCCTGGACGAGATCACGGCCGAACTGGTCCGCGCGCACGAGGAGGGCCACGACGTCGCCCGGCTGCACTCCGGGGACCCCTCCGTGTTCAGCGCGGTCGCGGAGCAGATGCGGCGGCTGGACGCGGCCGGGGTGCCTTACGAGGTGGTCCCGGGCGTTCCGGCCTTCGCCGCGGCGGCGGCCGCCCTGAAGCGGGAGCTGACCGTGCCGACGGTCGGGCAGACGGTCATCCTGACCCGCGTCGCCCAGCAGGCCACCGCCATGCCCGAGGGCGAGGACCTCGCCACCCTGGGCCGCAGCGGCGCGCTGATCGTGCTGCACCTCGCCGCCCGGTACGTGGACCGTGTGGTGGACGAGCTGCTGCCGCACTACGGCGCCGACTGCCCCGCCGCCGTCGTCGCCTACGCCTCCCGCCCCGACGAGCTGGTCCTCCGCGGCACGCTCGACGAGATCGCCGGGAAGGTGAAGGACGCGGGGGTGCTGCGCACGGCCGTCATCATGGTCGGGCGGACGCTCGGCGCGGAGCAGTTCCGCGACAGCCACCTGTACTCGACGGAGCGGGACCGGCATGTCTGCTGAGTCCCAGGCGGCGTCCGAAGAGGTCATCCCGATCCTGCGGGTGCGCGACGCGGCGGCGGCGGTGCGCTGGTACGCCCGGCTGGGCTTCGTCCAGCAGTGGGAGCACCGCTTCGAACCGGGGTTCCCCGTGTTCGCGGAGGTCGCCCGCGGGCGGGTCCGGCTCCATCTGTCGGAGCACGAGGGCGACGCGCGCCCGGACACCCTGATGTACCTGCGGTTCGCCGACCTCGACGCGGTCGCCGCCGAGTTCGGCGTCGTGCCCGAGGAGCAGCCCTGGGGACGGGAACTCGCCCTCAGCGATCCGGACGGCAACCGCCTGCGGGTGGGCCCGGTGCGGGACGAGACCGGCCACGCGGACGGGTAGTCCCCCTGTCCCGCGCTCAGGCCACCCCGCTGCGGCCCACCACCGTCCCCGCGCGGTCGACGCAGATCACGTCGACCGCGACCGGCGCCCCGCGCAGCACGGCCAGCGACTGGTCGCGGGCCGCCCTCGCCACCAGGTCGCCCAGCGGAACCCCGGCCGCCCGGCACAGCTGGAGGGCGGCGAGCCCGGTGTTGGCCCCCGCCACCTCGGCGGTCAGGGCCTCGTCGGCGCCGCCGCGCCGGGCGAGCCCGGCGAGGAAGCCCTTGTCGACCTGGGAGCGCCCGGAGTGCAGATCGAGGTGGCCGGCGGCGAGCTTGGAGAGCTTCGCGAAACCGCCGCACACCGTCAGGCGGTCCACGGGATGGCGGCGGACGTACTTCAGTACCGCGCCCGCGAAGTCGCCCATGTCCAGCAGCGCGTCCTCGGGCAGGCCGTACTCCTCGACGACGGTCCGCTCCGAGGTGGAGCCGGTGCACCCCGCGACATGCGTACGCCCCGCAGCACGGGCCACGTCCACCCCGCGCCGGATCGAGTCGATCCACGCCGAGCACGAGTACGGCACGACGATCCCGGTGGTGCCCAGGACGGAGAGGCCGCCGAGGATGCCGAGCCGGGGGTTCCAGGTGGAGCGGGCGATCTCCTCGCCGTCGTCGACGGAGACGGTGATCTCGACGTCACCGCCGGCGCCGTACCGCTCGGCGACCCGTGCGACGTGGTCGCGCATCAGCTGCCGGGGCACGGGGTTCACGGCCGGTTCGCCGACCGGCAGCGGCAGGCCGGGGCGGGTGACCGTGCCCACGCCCGGTCCGGCGCGGAAGACGACCCCGGACCCGGCGGGCAGACGCCGCACCGTCGCCCGGACCAGCGCCCCGTGCGTGACGTCCGGATCGTCGCCCGCGTCCTTCACGATCCCCGCCATCGCGCAGCCGTCCGTCAGCTCCTCGGCCGCGAGCGCGAAGGACGGCGTCTGGCCCCTGGGCAGCGTGATCGTCACCGGGTCGGGGAAGTCACCCGTCAGCAGCGCCGTGTACGCGGCGGTCGTCGCCGCCGTCGCGCAGGCTCCCGTGGTCCAGCCGGGTCGCAGACCGGTGTGCTTGAGTTGGGCGCCGCGACCGCCCCTGGCCTCGCCGCTCATGTCCCGCTCACTCTTGTCCCGCCAGAGGGACGAAACCGCAGAAAGGGAACGACCCTGCCGTGCACGTACTGATCCTCGGCGGCACCACGGAGGCCCGCAGGCTCGCCGAACTCCTGGCGTCCGAACACCTGCCGGGGCTCTGGGTGACGAACTCCCTGGCCGGACGGGTGGCCGCGCCCCGGATGCCGCCCGGCGAGGTGCGCGTCGGCGGCTTCGGCGGAGCCGAAGGGCTCGCCGTCTGGCTCGGCGAGCACACCGTCGACCTGCTGGTCGACGCCACCCACCCGTTCGCCGGCACCATCAGCTTCAACGCCGCTCGGGCCGCCGCCACCGCCGGGGTCCCCCTGCTCGCCCTGCGCCGCCCCGGCTGGGCGCCGGTGGCCGGGGACGACTGGCACGAGGCCGGGTCCCTCGCGGAGGCAGCCGCGCTGCTCCCCGCGCTCGGCGGGCGGGTCTTCCTCACCACCGGCCGCATGGGTCTCGCCGCCTTCGCCGGTCTGCGCGACCTGTGGTTCCTCGTGCGGTCGGTCGACGCGCCCGAGGCACCGCGTCCGCCCCGCACGGAGGTACTGCTCGACCGCGGCCCGTTCACCCTCGACGGCGAACGCGAGCTGCTGCGCCGGCACCGGATCGACGTCCTGGTCACCAAGGACAGCGGGGGAGAGGCCACCGCGCCGAAGCTGGCGGCCGCCCGTGAGGCCGGGGTGCCGGTGGTCGTGGTGCGCAGACCCCCGGTGCCCGAGGGCGTGCCGGTCGTGAGCGGGCCCGGGGAGGCGGCGATGTGGGTCCGGGAGGCACACGCGGGGCGTCGGCCGCCGGGCGCCCCTCACGTCTCCGGGTAGCGGCGGGGCGTCCACACGACCTCTTCGCCGTCGCCGCGCCGCACCACCCGCGTCTGGGACGAGCCGACCAGCAGGATCGTGCGCATGTCGACCTCGGCCGGGTCCAGGTCCGCCAGCCGCACGATCCGCACCCGCTCGCCGGAACCGCCCACGTCCCGGGCGACCACGACGGGCGTGTCCGGCGCCCGGTGCTCGAGGAGCAACTCGCGGGCCTTGCCGACCTGCCAGGTCCGGCTGCCGGAACCCGGGTTGTACAGAGCCAGCACCAGGTCGGCCCCGGCCGCGGCCCGCAGCCGCTCGGCGATGACCTCCCACGGCTTGAGCCGGTCGGACAGCGAGAGGGCGGCGTAGTCGTGCCCGAGCGGCGCCCCCGCACGGGCGGCGGCGGCGTTGGCGGCGGTCACCCCGGGCAGCACCCGCACCGGAACGTCCGCGTGCTCCTCGGCCGAGGCGGCCTCCAGCACGGCCGTGGCCATGGCGAAGACCCCGGGGTCGCCGCCGGAGACGACGGCGACCCGGCGCCCCCGCCGGGCGAGACCCAGCGCGAACTCCGCGCGCTCGGCCTCCACCTTGTTGTCCGATCCGTGGCGCCGCTGACCTGCCCGGACCGGGACACGGTCCAGGTAGGTGGTGTACCCGACCAGGTCGTCGGCGGCGGCGAGCGCGCCCCGCGTCTCGGGCGTCAGCCACAACGGGCCGGCCGGCCCGGTCCCCACGACCACGACCTCCCCGACGGCACCCGGCTCCGGCACCGGCGGCTCGGCGTCCACCTGGCTCGGCAGCACCGCCACCGAGAAGTAGGGCACGGACTCGGCCTCGACGTCCGCCAGCTCCGCGAGGCGCTCTCCCGCCATCGTGGCCCGCTCGACGTACCGCGCCTCGTCGAGCCGCCCCGACCCCTCCAGCGCGCGGCGCACCTTGGCGAAGGTACGGCCCAGCTTCATCACCACGGCCGAATCCGTCGAGGCGAGCCGGGCCGTCAGCTCCTCCTCGGGCAACGTGCCCGGCAGGATGGTCAGCACCTCCTCACCCTCGACGAGCGGCGTGCCCAGCCGGGCCGCGGCGGCGGACACGGACGTCACACCGGGGATCACCTCGGTGTCGTACCGGTCGGCGAGCCGCTTGTGCATGTGCATGTAGGAGCCGTAGAAGAGCGGGTCGCCCTCCGCGAGGACGGCGACCGTGCGGCCCGCGTCGAGGTGGGCGGCGAGCCGCGCCGAGGCCTCGGCGTAGAAGTCGTCCATGGCGCCCTGGTAGCCGCCCGGATGGTCGGTGGTCTCGACGGTGAGCGGGTAGACCAGCCGTTCCTCGACGTGGTCGGCGCGCAGGTGCCGCTCCGCGATGGAGCGGGCGATGGAGCGTCCGTGCCGGGCGCTGTGATACGCGATCACGTCCGCCTCGGCGATGGCCTCGACCGCGCGCACGGTCATCAGGGACGGGTCGCCGGGACCGAGCCCGACCCCGTACAGCTTGCCGCTCATTCTTCCTCGCTCGCGATCGCGTTGAGTGCGGCGGCGGCGATGGCGCTGCCTCCGCGACGGCCCCGGACGACCAGGTGCTCCAGGCCCGAGGGGTGGGCGGCCAGGGCGTCCTTGGACTCGGCGGCGCCGATGAAGCCGACCGGCACGCCGATGACGGCCGCGGGCCTCGGCGCGCCCTCCTCGATCATCTCCAGGAGCCGGAAGAGGGCGGTGGGCGCGTTGCCGACGGCGACCACGGAGCCCTCCAGGCGGTCGCGCCACAGCTCCAGCGCGGCGGCGCTGCGCGTGGTGCCCAGCTCCGCCGCCAGCCCCGGGACCGCCGGGTCGGAGAGGGTGCACAGCACCTCGTTGTCCGCGGGCAGCCGCTTGCGGGTCACACCGCTGGCCACCATCTGCACGTCGCAGAGGATCGGCGCACCGGCCAGCAGGGCCTCGCGGGCGCGGGCCACCACCGTGGGCGTGTGGCCGATGTCGCGCACGAGGTCGACCATGCCGCAGGCGTGGATCATCCGGACGGCGACCCGGCTGACGTCGGCGGGCAGGCCCGTGAGGTCCGCCTCCGCCCGGATCGTGGCGAAGGACTGGCGGTAGATGGCCGCTCCGTCCTTCTCGTATGCGTGCGTGGTCACGGTGCTCTTCCCGCTGCTCTCGGTCGTCGTACGGCTCATGGGGTGATCGCCGCCAGTGCGGTGGCGAGTTGGGAGGGGTCCGTCAGGACCGTGGTGCGTGTCGGGCCGCCAGGTGCGCCGACGGTGAGGCGGTAGCCGCCCTCGGGGACGGCGACCAGGTCGATCCGGTCGCCCCGCGGGTGTCCGCAACGGCGTTCGCAGCCGGACCAGTACAGGGGGAGCGGGGACCGGCTTGCGGCGGACAGGCCGCCGGCCGCGTCTGCCCGCACGTTGGCGTGGGACTTCCCGCACCCCGGGCGGCCGATGCAGGCACCGACGCGCGGCCAGGGGGAGGCGGCGTCGGTGACGAGGCCGGCGGCAAAGAGGCGGTCGAGGGCGTCGGCGGTGTCCGTCGTGCCCAGGCCCCCGACGGGTACGACGACGCCGCGCCACGGCGTCAACCGCAGTTCGGCTTCCCGCGTCGGGGCGGCGACGCGGGTCAACTCCCGCCACTGCGGGCCGGTGAGACGGCCCAGCGGGACGTGCACGCACAGGGCGTCCCCGACGAGCCCGGGAGGAGGCCCGTCCGTACGGGGCGTGTGCGTCCGCTCCTTGACGTGGGCGACTTCCGCCCCGGACAGACGGCGGTCCACCGCCCGCGTCAGGACACGGGCCGGTACGGCGAGTTCGTCCACCCGCCACACCCGCGACCCGGACTCGCGCGCGACGTCGAGGAAGGCCTCCGCCGCCAGCAGCGCCGCCCGGGACGCCTCGCCCGCGGCCACCCGCCAGGCGTCGTCCATCGAGCCCAGCGAGACCAGCGCGTGGTCGTCGCCGGCCGCCCGCACGGTGACGTCGGCGCCGAGCCCGGTCACGTCCCCGCGCCCGTCGTCGAGCGCGAACAGGAACCGGCCCGACAGCTCCCGCGCCCGGTCGCTCGCGCACAACGCGGCGTCCAGGGCCGACAGCCAGGGCCGTACGTCCCGGAGGCCGCGCCCGTCGAGGCCGGACAGCGGCGAGGCGACGATGTTGCGCACCCGTTCGTGCCCCGGCGAGGGCAGCAGCCCGGCCGCGTCCAGCAGCCCGGCGAGCTCCCCGCCGCAGCCGTCGCGCAGCCGCCGCAGTTGCACGTTGCCCCGGGACGTCAGATGAAGGTCCCCGTCGCCCAGCCGCCGGGCCGCTTCCGCCAGCGCCTCGGCCTGGACGACGCCCAGGACCCCGCCGGGTATCCGTACCCGGGCGAGGGCACCGTCGTCGGCGGCGTGCAGCCTCAGCGTCCCCGGGCAGGCGTCACCACGGTCCCGTGAGACCGCTGTGGCCTGGGAGGATATGGAAGGGAGCGCCGAGGACATGGCGGCGAGCATACCGACCATCACACCGGTGGCACCCCCCGCCCTTCTCGGCGGGACCCTTACTATGCTCCTGGGTGGATCATCCGGTCCGCCCACCGCCAGACGGCGACAGGGGAGGAAGCCGGTGTGAATCCGGCGCGGTCCCGCCACTGTGAGTCCGGCCACCCTGAGGGGCCGGACGAGTCAGGAACTCCCGCCGTCTCTCACCGCCCGGGGCGCGGACCCCGAGGAAGGGCAGACGCCGCATGCCGCATTCGTCCGGGGAGCGCGCCTCGCACCCCAGCATCCTGCTCCTGTCGACGTCCGACACCGACCTGCTGAGTGCCCGCGCCGCCACCGGTCCGGTCACCTACCGGTTCGCCAACCCCGCCCGCCTCCCGCTCGACGACCTGCCCGCCCTGCTGGAGGGCGTCGGACTGGTCGTCGTACGCCTCCTCGGCGGAGTGCGTGCCTGGCGCGAGGGTCTCGACCTGCTCCTCGCCGACGGCCGGCCCGTCGTGGTGCTCAGTGGTGAACAGGCCCCGGACGCCCAGTTGATGGAGGCCTCCACCGTCCCCGTCGGCCTCGCCGCGGAGGCGCACGCCTACCTCGCCCACGGCGGTCCCGCCAACCTGGAGCAGCTCGCCCGGTTCCTGTCCGACACCGTGCTGCTCACCGGCCACGGCTTCGACCCGCCGACGCCCGCCCCCACCTGGGGCCCGCTGGAGCGTGCGCCGCGCCCGGACGCGGACGGCCCGACCGTGGCCGTGCTCTACTACCGCGCCCACCACATGAGCGGCAACACGGACTTCGTGCACGCCCTGTGCGACGCCGTCGAGAACGCCGGCGGCCGGCCGCTGCCCCGGTACGTGGCCTCGCTGCGCGCCCCCGAGCCCGAACTCGTCGAGGACCTGCGGGCGGCCGACGCGATCGTCACCACCGTCCTCGCGGCCGGCGGCACCAAGCCCGCCGAGGCATCGGCCGGCGGTGACGACGAGTCCTGGGACGCCGGCGCGCTCACCACCCTCGACGTCCCCATCCTCCAGGCCCTGTGCCTGACCGGCTCCCGCGCCGACTGGGAGAGCAACGACGAGGGCGTCTCCCCGCTGGACGCCGCCAGCCAGATAGCCGTCCCCGAGTTCGACGGCCGCCTGATCACCGTGCCGTTCTCCTTCAAGGAGATCGACGCGGACGGCCTCCCCGCCTACGTCGCCGACCCCGAGCGCGCCGCCCGCGTCGCCGGCATCGCCGTGCGCCACGCCCGCCTGCGGCACATCCCGGCCGCCGACAAGCGCCTGGCCCTGGTCCTGTCCGCCTACCCGACCAAGCACTCCCGCATCGGAAACGCCGTCGGCCTGGACACCCCCGCCAGCGCGGTCGCCCTGCTGCGCCGACTGCGCGAGGAGGGCTACGACTTCGGTGCCGACACCGACGCCGAGGTCCCGGGCCTCGCCTCGGGCGACGGCGACGAACTGATCCGCGCGCTCATCGAGGCCGGCGGCCACGACCAGGACTGGCTCACCGAGGAACAGCTCGCCCGCAACCCGGTCCGTATCCCGGCCGCCGACTACAGGCGCTGGTACGCGACCCTGCCCGGGGAGCTGCGCACGGCCGTCGAGGAGCACTGGGGCCCCGCCCCGGGAGAGATGTTCGTCGACCGCAGCCGCAACCCGGAGGGCGACATCGTCCTCGCCGCCCTGCGCCGCGGCAACCTGCTGATCCTCATCCAGCCGCCGCGCGGCTTCGGCGAGAACCCCATCGCCATCTACCACGACCCCGACCTGCCGCCCTCCCACCACTACCTCGCCGCCTACCGCTGGATCGCCGCGCGGGCCGAGGACGGCGGCTTCGGCGCCGACGCGATGATCCACCTGGGCAAGCACGGCAACCTGGAATGGCTGCCCGGCAAGAACGCCGGCCTGTCCGCCGCCTGCGGCCCCGACGCCGCCCTCGGCGACCTGCCGCTGATCTACCCCTTCCTCGTCAACGACCCCGGCGAGGGCACCCAGGCCAAGCGCCGCGCGCACGCCACCCTCGTCGACCACCTCGTGCCGCCGATGGCCCGCGCCGACTCCTACGGCGACATCGCGCGCCTGGAGCAACTCCTCGACGAGTACGCGCAGATCGCGTCCATGGACCCGGCGAAGCTCCCGGCGATCCGCGCCCAGATCTGGACCCTGATCCAGGCCGCCAAGCTCGACCACGACCTCGGCATGCAGGACCGCCCGGACGACGACGGCTTCGACGACTTCCTGCTGCACGTCGACGGCTGGCTCTGCGAGGTCAAGGACGCCCAGATCCGCGACGGACTGCACGTCCTCGGCAACCCGCCGGCCGGCGCCGACCGCGTCAACCTCGTCCTCGCCATCCTGCGCGCCCGCCAGATCTGGGGTGGCACCACCGCCCTGCCCGGCCTGCGCGAAGCCCTCGGCCTCGACGAGTCCGCCGCCACCCGCACCACGGCCGACGCCGCCGAGGAGCAGGCCCGCGCACTGGTGCAGGCCATGGACGACGCCGGCTGGGACCCCGCCGCCGTACCGTCCGAGCACGGCGAACAGGTCGCCGCGGTACTGGAGTTCGCCGCCCGCGAGGTCGTCCCCCGGCTCGCCGCCACCACCGCCGAGATCGACCACGCCGTGCACGCCCTGAACGGCGGCTTCGTCCCCGCGGGACCGTCCGGCTCACCCCTGCGCGGCCTGGTCAACGTCCTGCCGACCGGCCGCAACTTCTACTCCGTCGACCCCAAGGCCGTACCCTCCCGCCTCGCGTGGGAGACCGGACAGGCCCTCGCGGACAGCCTCCTGGAGCGCTACCGCACCGACAACGGCGAATGGCCCACCTCCGTCGGCCTGTCCCTGTGGGGCACCAGCGCCATGCGCACCGCCGGCGACGACGTCGCGGAGGTCCTCGCGCTGCTCGGCGTGCGCCCCGTCTGGGACGACGCCTCCCGCCGCGTCACCGGCCTCGAAGCCATCCCCTGCGAGGAGCTGGGCCGCCCGCGCATCGACGTCACCCTGCGCATCTCCGGCTTCTTCCGCGACGCGTTCCCGCACACCGTGGGCCTCCTCGACGACGCGGTACGGCTCGCCGCCTCCCTGGAGGAACCGGCCGAGGCCAACCACGTCCGCGCCCACGTCCAGGCCGACCTCGCCGAACACGGCGACGAACGCCGTGCCACCACTCGCATCTTCGGCTCCCGCCCCGGCACCTACGGGGCCGGTCTGCTCCAGCTCATCGACTCCCGCGACTGGCGCACCGACGCCGACCTCGCCGAGGTCTACAGCGTCTGGGGAGGCTACGCCTACGGCCGCGAACTCGACGGCCGCCCGGCGCGCGACGAGATGGAGACGGCGTACAAGCGGATCGCGGTGGCGGCCAAGAACACGGACACCCGCGAGCACGACATCGCCGACTCCGACGACTACTTCCAGTACCACGGAGGCATGGTCGCCACCGTCCGCGCCCTGCGCGGCACCGCGCCCGAGGCGTACATCGGCGACTCCACCCGCCCGGAGACGGTCCGCACCCGCACCCTGGTGGAGGAGACCTCCCGCGTCTTCCGCGCCCGCGTGGTCAACCCCAAGTGGATCGAGGCGATGCGCCGCCACGGTTACAAGGGCGCCTTCGAACTCGCCGCCACCGTCGACTACCTCTTCGGCTACGACGCCACCACGGGTGTGGTCGCGGACTGGATGTACGACAAGCTCACCGAGGCGTACGTCCTGGACCCCGTCAACCGCGAGTTCCTCCAGCAGGCCAACCCCTGGGCCCTGCACGGCATCGCCGAGCGCCTGCTGGAGGCGGAGTCGCGCGGCATGTGGGAGAAGCCCGACCCGGCCGTCCTGGAAGCCCTGCGGCAGGTGTACCTGGAGACCGAGGGCGATCTGGAGGGGGAGGACTGACACCCCGTCGGGGGACAAGGAGTGGGTCTCCGGCCGGGAACTCCACCCGGCCGGAGGCCCACCGCGTCAGGAGCGCACGCGGTAGGTCACGTGCGTGACCTGGGGCGCCGCGCGTGAGGCCACCTGCTCCAGCCTGAGCGGCGGGACACCTTCGAAGAGCCGGGTGCCGGCGCCGAGCGTGAACGGCACGACGTGCAGCCTCAGCTCCTCGATCAGGCCGGCCGCGAGGTACTGGTTGACGGTGGTGGCCCCGCCCTGGACCTGCACGTCGCCGCCGCCTGCCGCCGCCCGCGCCTGGGCGAGCGCCGACTCGATCCCGTCGGTGACGAAGTGGTACGTCGTGCCCCCGGCCATCGCCTGCGGGTCGCGCGCGTGGTGAGTGAGGACGAACACCGGGGCGTGGAAGGGCGGATCGTCGCCCCACCAGCCGTTCCACGGACGGTCCCACTCACCCCGCACGGGCCCGAACATGTTGCGTCCCATGATGAACGCCTTGGCGGCGGCCATCCGGTCCAGCTCGGCCCTGTTCTCGTCGGGCGTGTCGAACATCCAGGCGTGCAGCTTCTCGCCCGTGCCGTCCCCGCCGTCGTCACCGAACGGGCGTTCCTCATTCTGGCCGTGCCCGGCCGAGTACCCGTCGGCCGTGACCGTGATGTCGCAGATCACCTTGCCCGCGTGTGTGGTGATGGCTCTCTCCTCGTCGTGAGGGCCGCTACCTCCGTACCGACCAGACCTCCGGACCACCGCCGCGCCATTCGATCAAGTCCGAGGTCTCCACGTCGACGTCCTCCAGACCGGCCCGCCGCAGGAACTCCTCGACATCCCGCACGCCGTACGCCAGTCCGAGAATCTCGCCGTCCGCACGGACCCGCCGACCGCCGCTGGGCGACGGCCGGCCCACCACCACGGGACGCCTGGCCATGCCTCCAGGTTCCGCTTTAATCTTGTTTGATGCGACTTGTCCCCAGATGGGTCCTGCTCACCTCAGGGTGCGCGCCCGTCCTGCTGATCGGAGGCTGGACGGGCGCGGCGCTGTTCGAAGGGCCTGCCTACGACCCCGTGTCCCAGACGATCAGCGTCCTGGGAGCCTACGGGGCCCCGGGATTCTGGGTGATGTCGGCGGCGTTCCTCGCCCTGGGTGCCTGCCATCTGCTGACCGCCTGGGGGCTGCGGGCCGCCGCCACCGCCGGCCGGGTGGCCCTGGCCGGCGGCGGTCTCGCCGCCCTGGGTGTGGTGGTGCTTCCCGCGCCGAGCAGCGGGGGATCCCTGCGCCACGGCGCGGTGACGGTCATCGGATTCACCCTGCTGGCGGTGTGGCCGGTCCTCGCCGCCAACGGTGGTTCGGCCGCCCCGTGGGCGCTGCGGCTGATGCCCTCGGTCACGGTGACGGCCTTGATGGCGGTCGGTGGGGCGTGGTTCCTGATCGAGATGCACCGGCAGGGTGACGCCGGCCTCGCGGAGCGGGTCGTGACCGGCGTCCAGTCGCTGTGGCCGTTGGTCGTGGCCGCCTCCTGCCTCCACCACGCCGGGAACCGGGTGCGGCAGGCATCGGGAGGCCCGTAGTCCGCGGGGCGGTCGGGGTCACAGGGAGGTGCCGCGGCCGGGATGGCTCCCGGCCCGGACCACGGGGGTGCGGTCCGCCCACGGCTGGGCCCGTTCGAGTTGCCCCGCGAGGCGGAAGAGCAGGTCCTCGCGTCCGTGATCGGCGGCGAACTGCATGCCGATCGGCAGCCCCGTGCCGGGGTCGGCGGTCAGCGGCACGGACATGGCGGGGTTGCCGGCCACGTTGAACGCCAGGGTGAACGGCGAACGGTCGTTGAGCCGGTCGATCCAGCCGGCTCCGTCCAGCGCCGACGCATCCTCGGTGTAGGTGCCCAGCGGCATCGGAAGCTCCGGGAGCGTGGGAGTGAGGAGGACGTCGTGGGTGGCGAAGTACCGCCCCAGGCTCCGCGCGACCGCGTTGCGTATCGCGAGGGCGGCGACGAGTTCGGGGCCGCTGACGCGCTGTCCGTAGTGGTAGCTCGTGAGGGTGGCCGGTTCGAGCGTGGAGGTGTCGGCCGGGAGTCCGAAGGCGGTGGCCACGGCGTCGACCGTGGCGGCGAGGTTGGCCGTGAACAGCCGGGCGGTGGCCGACAGGAACTCCTCCCAGTCCGCTCCGAGACCGACCGTGGCCTCCTCCACCGTGTGGCCGAGCGATTCGAGCAGCCGCACGGTGCGGGTGAGCGCGTCGGCCACCGGCGGGGCGGTGCGACGGCCGCCCCAGGCCTGGGTGAGGACGCCGATCCGCAGCACGCCCGGCGCACGGGTGACTTCCTCCAGGTAGGGGCGGGAAGGCTGTCGGGCGGCGTAGGGGTCGCCGGGTTCCGGTCCCAGGATGCGGTCGAGCAGCGCCGCGCTGTCACGGACGGTCCGGCTCACGCCGCCCTGCACGGCGAGGCCGTTGAAGGTCTCGTCGGCGTCGGGGCCCAGGGAGACGCGGCCGCGGGTGGGCTTCAGACCGAAGAGTCCGTTGCAGGCGGCGGGAATCCGCAGCGAGCCGGCGGCGTCGGTGGCGTGGGCGAGCGGCACGACCCCGGCTGCGACGGCCGCGCCCGCACCCCCGCTGGAGCCGCCCGCGCTGCGCTCCAGGTCCCACGGATTGCGGGTCGGACCGTACAGCACGGGCTCCGTGGTGATGCTGTAGGCCAGTTCCGGCGTCGCGGTACGGCCGAACGTCACGAGGCCGGCGCGGCGGAAGCGCCGCATCAGGAAGGAGTCGGCGGGGGCGACGTTCCCGGCCGCGAGGCGGCTGCCCAGCTCCGAGCGCCTCCCGGCCATGGTGACCCCGATGTCCTTGATCAGGAAGGGCACCCCGGCCAGCGGCGTGCCGCCCGGAACCGGCTCGTCGTCGGTGGGCCAGGTCTCCACGACGGCGTTGACCCGCCCGTTGACCTCGAGCGTGGCCTCGCGTGCGGCGTCCTCGAGTTCGGCGGGGGTCACCTCGCCCCGGGCCACCAGCAGCGCGAGGCCGACCGCGTCGAGACGCACGTACTCGTTCACTTTCATCGTCACTCCAGAGCAGAGATCGGTACCGTACGGTCCCGGATGATACTCAACGGTATCGCTCGGAACGGGCTGGTACCGTAGCAGGGGGCGAGAGAGCCGAACGAATGCCGCGGAGGAGTCATGACGTCGACCGTCAGAAGGCCGAGCAGGGTGGCGAAGCTGCCCCCTCGCGAGCGCATCCTCGACGCGGCCGAGGAACTCTTCCAGGGTGAGGGGATCCGGCGCGTGAGCGTCCAGGCCATCGCCGACAAGGCCGAGACCACCAAGATGGCGGTCTACCGGCACTTCGCGACCAAGGATGCCCTCGTGGCGGAGTGGCTGCGGATCGTCGCCGCCGACTACCAGGCCGCCTTCGACCGCGTCGAGGCCGACCATCCCGGCCGGCCGAGGGAGCAGATCATGGGCCTGGCCCGCTTCATCGCCGAGGGGCTCCCGGCGATCTCGCACCGGGGCTGCCCCTTCGTCAACTCCCTCGCCGAACTCCCCGACCGTGCCCACCCCGCACGGCAGGTGATCGAGGAGCACAAGGCCCGCCAGACGCGCAGGCTGACCGCCATGTGCGTCGAGGCCGGTATGACGGACCCGGAACAGACCGCGGCCCAGATCACCTTCCTCCTCGAAGGCGCCCAGGTCAGCACGCAGAACGGAAGCATCGACCGGGCGGGGGACCGGCTGCTGACGATCGTCGAGGGGATCGTCGACCCGCACGCCTCCCTCGGCTGAGGGGGCGGTGGCTCAGCCCGCCGGGGCGGTCGCCCTCCCGCCGGCCCGAAAGGCCGGGGGGCCGGGGAAGTGGTGGCGGTGCGACTCGTGATCCACGCGGAAGACGTCAGCCGCTTCACCCACTGACCCCCTGGCACGGCACGTCCCGGCTTCCGGGGCGTCAGGAGAGCGGCCAGGTGCGCAGGAAGGCGTCGGCCGCCTCCTGCAGCTCGTCGCGGCAGACGCCGCTCGCGGCCTGTACGGCGAGGCCGGACGCGAAGGTGGTGAGGCAGCGGGCCAGCAGCCCCGGATCGGTCTCCGGAGGCAGGTCGCCCTCGTCGACGGATCGCCGGAACCGGTCGCGGACGGACGAGTGGCCGTCGTTGCGCCAGGCGACGAGCAGCTCACGGACCTCACGCCCGGTGTCGCTGGCGGTCCAGTACGCCAAGTCGCAGCCGGGCGTCGGGTTCAACGCGATCGAGCCCGGCTTCACCGCCACCGACATGACCGCGGGGTTCGAAGGCGGCCGGACACCGCAGGAGAGCGCCAGGACCATCGTGCGGCTGGCGACGCTGGGCGCGGACGGTCCGACGGGGGCCTTCCAGGACGAGAACGGGGAGTTGCGCTGGTAGGCGCGCCGTGACGCGACGTAGGTGCCCGACCTGATCCGCTGCCACGCTCCCTCTCGGCCGGCCCGGGAAATCGAATTGCTTCGCAAGGCACGGCTGGCTTGGCTGAGCGCATGACCGAACTGCGTACCGATCGCCTCGTCCTCCGCCGCTGGCGCGACTCCGACCTCGCGCCGTGGGCGGCGATGAACGCCGATCCCGAGGTGCGAGAGCACCTGGGCGAACCGCTCACCCGTGAACAGAGTGACGCCTCCGTCGCCGGCTTCCGGGCCGATTTCGAGCGGCGGGGTTACGGATGGTGGGCCGTCGAGGTCCGGGCCACGGGCGAGTTCATCGGCTTCGCGGGACTGGACGAGGTGGAGGACGGGCTGCCGTTCACCGGTGTGGAGATCGGCTGGCGGCTCGCCCGGTCGGCCTGGGGCCGGGGTTACGCCGGCGAGGCCGCGCGGGCCGTGCTGGCCCATGGCTTCGAGGTCCTGGACCTGCCCGAGATCCTCGCCGTGACCACGGCCGCCAACGTCCGTTCCCAGGCGGTGATGCGCAGGATCGGCATGACCCGGGACCCGGCCGGCGACTTCGACGACCCGGATGCGCCCGAGGGCCCCCTGCGTCCGAACGTGCTGTTCCGCATCGCTCGCGACGGCTGAGGAACCCCCGGTCCTCCGGCTCACGTGTCCTCGTAACGGGCGACGATCGCGGCGGCGCGGTCGCGCAGGGCGGTCCGCAAGGACCGCGGGGCCAGGGCTTCCGCGTCCGTACCGAGCTGCCACAGCGCCCACTCGGCGTGCCGGGTGTCCTGGAACGTCACCTCCAGCCGCAGCCGGCCGTCCGCGTCGGGTTCCTCCGCGCGGACGGCCAGCGCGGTGTCCAGCAGCTCCTCGCGCCGCGCCGGGCCCACCCGTACCAGCACGGTGACGTGGTCGCCGCTGGAGAGAAACCGCGCGGAGCGTTCCCGCCAGATCCGGTCCAGATCGACCCGGTCCGGCCGCTCCGCGGTTTCGGGGAGTTCCTCGGCGGCCTGCATCCGGGACAGCCGGTACGTGCGGTCCGCGCCCGATCTCGTGGCCAGCAGGTAGCTCTGGCCGCGCACGGTGACCAGGCCGATCGGGTCGACCGTGCGCCACTTCGGGCTCTGGTCCACCGCCGCGTAGTGGATACGCAGCTTGTGTCCGGCGAGCACCGCGCGCCGGACCTCGATCATCGTGGTGCCGGACACCTGCTCGGTCGGCAGCCGACGGGAGAGCAGGTCGGTCTGCGGGTCGACGAGGAACCTCTGTGCCGCGTCGCTCGCGGTGGTCCGGTGGTTCTCGGGCAGCGAGTCGACCACCTTGCGCAGGGCCGAAGCAAGCGCCGGGCCGAGGCCGAACAGCGGCTCGCCGCGGCTCGATCCGGTGGTCAGCAGGGCGAGGGTCTCGTCGTGGTTGAGGCCGGTGAGCTCGGTCCGGAAGCCGGGTGCCAGCCCGAAACCGCCGTGCCGGCCGCGTTCGGCGTAGACCGGGACGCCGGCCGTGGACAGCGCCTCGATGTCGCGCAGCACGGTGCGGGTGGACACCTCCAGCTCGCGAGCGAGCGTGTCCGCGGTCAACCGGCCGCGCTGACGCAGCAGGAGCACCAGTGAGACCAACCGGTCGGCGCGCACCCGGGAACTCTATCCGAATACATGACCATCGGTGTCGTGATTCGCTGGCACGCTGGCCGGTACGACGTCGAAGCCGGCGACAGCCCGGCCGACGGTCTCCGTACCCCCGATGAACCGAATGGAGCTGACGTGGCAGTGGAACGCACCGCGGTCAACCCGGTGACCTGGTCGAAGGAACTGGGATTCCACCAGGGGGAGGTCGTCTCCGGGCACACCCGGACCCTGTACATCTCGGGCCAGACCGCGATGAACGGCGACGGCGAGCCCCAGCATGACGGCGACATGGCCGCGCAGTTGGCGCTGAGTGTCGACAACCTGGAGGCGGTGCTCGGCGAGGCGGGCATGTCCCTCGCGAACCTGGTCCGGCTCAACGTCTACACGACCGACGTCGATCTCCTGCTCCCGCACTACGGCGTGCTGGCAGCGCGGTTGGGCGCCGCAGGGGTGGCGCCCACCTCCACGATGCTCGGCGTCTCCCGGCTGGCGATCCCCGGCCAGCTCGTCGAGCTGGAGGGAACCGCCGTCGCGTGACGTGACCTCGCCGAGCGCCCCCTGCTGGTCGCGCCGGACGCCGGACTCAGGTGGAGAAGCGCTCCGGAGCCAGCGTGGCCAGCAGGGAGCGGATCACCAGGTCCGTCGAGGCCGCCATCTCGACGGAGTCGGGGTCGAGCAGCCACTGGACCTGGAGTCCGTCCATGACGGCGATGATCGCGTTCGCCGCGTCGTGCACGCGGGCCGCGTCCGACTCCGCCAGGCCGCAGGCCTCGGTCAGCGCGTCGGTGACGAAGGCGCGCAGTCCGGTGTAGCGGTCGCGGAAGTAGGCCTGCGCGGGGTGCTGTTCGGTGACGGACTCCGCGGAGAGGACCGCGTAGAGCCGGACGAGACCCTCCCGTTCGGCGTTGCGCAGGGCGGTGTCGACGAGGTGGCGCAGAAAGGCGATGCCGCGCGGGCGCTCGGGGCCCAGTTGCTCGATGTCTCCCTGGTCGCGCAGTTCGAGGACGCTGGTGAGCAGCAGCGCCTTGGAGCGGAAGTAGTGCAGGACGCCGGCCTGGGTCAGTCCGGCGCGGTCCGCGATCTCCGCCAGGGAGGCGTTGTGGTAGCCGCGGGCGGCGAAGGTGTCGGTGGCGATCTCCAGGATGTCCTGCTGGCGCCGCCGGGCCTCGGGGCTGCGTGGTGTGCGGGGCCCGGCCTTGGGTCTGCGCGTGGGCCTGCCCACTGATTGGTCGCTCACGTGCGACAGCCTACGTTCCGTCAGACGGCCCGATCGGTGGTCTTCGAACGGATCGCGCGAGTGTGACACACACCACTTACTAAGTGCTTAGTAGGTGTGCTTTCATGGCGCCGTCATTCAGCTGAGGCTCCGTTCTCCGTGCCGGGTGCCGACCGGCTGGGCCGCTCCTCCGCACCGCCGTTCCAGGCCGCCGGCACGCCCCGCTCCCCACCGAAGCGAAGGAGATCCGCACCGTGTCGACCAGTACGAGAACCCGCCTTCCGAGATCCCGGTCCCGCTCCCGTGCCTTAGCCGCCCTCGCCCTGGCCCTCGCCGGCCTCGGGACGGGGGTCACCGGGTCCGGCACCGCGCAAGCAGCCGACCCCGTCGCCCAGGTGTGGGTCACCACACCGGACGGCGCCAAGAGGCTCGCGGCCGAGGGGAGCGTCCCCTTCACCGGCACGCCCCAGTCCGTCGACATCCGCATCGACGCCGGAAGCAGGGGCCGGCGCTTCACGGGCGCGGGCGCGTCCGTGACGGGCGCCTCCGCCCGCCTGATCCAGAGCCTTCCGCAGGACAGGCGCGGTGAGTTGATGCGGTCGTTGTTCTCCACCGCCGGTGACGGCATCGGACTGAACTACCTGCGCCAGCCGCTGGGCAGCACCGACTTCGACGCGACGAACATCCCCTACTCCTACGAGGACACCCCCGGCAGCTTCTCCATCGACCGGGACCGGGCCGAGATCATCCCCGCCCTCAGGCAGGCCACGGCCGTGAACCCGCAGATCCGCTTCATGGGTTCGCCCTGGTCCCCGCCCGCGTGGATGAAGAGCGGCAACTCCCTCAACGGCGGCAGCCTCAAGCCGGAGAACTACCCGGCGTACGCCGATTACCTGGTCAGGGCGATCAAGGCGTACCAGCAGGAGGGCATCGCACTCACCGACCTCACGGTGCAGAACGAGCCCGAGTTCGCGACCAGTTACCCCTCGATGTCGATGACGTCGGCACAGCAGGCCGACTTCCTCAAGGTCCTCGACCCGAAACTCACGGCGGCCGGGCTGCCGACCAACATCCTGGCCTACGACCACAACTGGGACCATCCGAACTACCCACTCGACGTGTTCTCCCGCACGGCGGGCATCAACCGCGTCATCGGCGCCGCCTTCCACTGCTACGGCGGACAGGTCTCCGCGCAGCAGCAGGTCGTCGACGCCGGCAAGCGCGTCTTCTTCACCGAGTGCTCCGGCACCGACAGCTCCGACACGAGCAGGACGTTCGCCGACACCCTGCGCTGGCACGCCGAGAACCTCGTCGTCCAGAACTTCCGCCACGGCGGCGAGACCGTGCTCACCTGGAACCTCGCCCTGGACCGGAACGGCGGCCCCCACCAGGGCCACTGCGCCAACCGGTGCAACGGCGTGGTCGAGATCGCCGGCGGCAACGTGACCCGCAACGCCGAGTACTACGTGCTCGGCCACGTGAGCAAGTTCGTCGCACCCGGCGCCACCCGCATCGGTTCCAGCAGCCAGGGCGCGGGCGGCGTGCAGAACGTCGCCTTCCAGAACCCCGACGGCTCCCGCGTCGCCTACGTCGTCAACACGGCGGCGTCGTCCCAGCGCTTCTCCCTCACCGACGGCGGCAAATCGCTGGCCTACACGCTGCCGGCCGGAGCCGTCGCCACCTTCGTGTGGAGCGACACCGGCGGGGAGCCGACCGGCCCGATCGACCCCGCTTCCTGGTACCGCGTCGTGAACACCGGCAGCGGCGCGTGCCTCGACGCCGCCGACTGGGGGACCGCCAACGGCACCGCCGTGCAGCAGTGGGCCTGTGGCGGCGGCGCCAACCAGTCCTGGCAGTTCCGCCCCACCGGGGACGGGTACTACCAGGCCGTCAACCGCCACAACGGCAAGGCGTGGGACGTGGACGGCGGCTCCGGCGCCACCGCGGACGGCACCCGCGTCCACCTGTGGGACTACGTGGGCGGCACCAACCAGCAGTGGCGCGCCGAACCCACCGGCACCGCGAACCGGTACCGCTTCGTGGCCCGCCACAGCGCCAAGTGCCTGACCGTCGACAACGCCTCCAACACCGACGGAGCCCGCCTCTCCCAGCAGCCCTGCTCCCAGTCGACCGCCCAGACCTTCGCGCTGACCGGCTGACCTGCGCGACCGCGCGGCCGGCGGACAGGCCCCGGGTGTCCCGGCCTGCCCGCCGGCCGACGGCGGTTGCGGGGGCGTCCCGTTGGCCACACCGGACCTCCGGCCCAGGGCGGCCTTCGGAACGTGTGGTGTTGCCCGCCACGGCTAACTAAGGCTAGCCTCGCCTAAGTTGAGCTGAAGGAGGAGTCGTGACCAACCCGTTCGACGACGAGAACGGCGTGTACCTGGTACTCGTCAACGACGAAGGGCAGCACTCCCTCTGGCCCTCCTTCGTGGAGGTGCCGGCCGGTTGGACCGTCGTCCACGGCGAGGACACCCGCGCCGCGTGCCTCGCCTACGTGGAGAAGCACTGGACCGATCTCCGGCCCAAGAGCCTGATCGAGAGCATGGCCTCCGAAACGCCGGTGGGGTAGCGCGCATGCTTCCGCCTGGAGTACGCGGGGGCATGACTCGGTGATCGGCAGGGCAGTCGACACCTGTCCGTGTCAGCCGCCCCAGGGGGAACCTCGTGACGAAAGCCGGAAGCGACGCCGCCGCCTCGCCGGGAGGAGCGGACGACACCCCCCTGAACCGGGCCATCGGCCCCAAGCTGCTGATCCTCTTCGTCATCGGCGACATCCTCGGCACCGGCATCTACGCCACCACCGGCCAGGTCGCGGGCAAGGTCGGCGGCGCGCTGTGGCTGCCGTTCGTCATCGGATTCGCGGTGGCCATCCTGACGGCGGCCTCGTACGTCGAACTGGTCGGCAAGTACCCGAAGGCCGCCGGGGCCGCGCTGTACACGCAGAAGGCGTTCCAGGTCCCGTTCCTCACCTTCATCGTCGCCTTCATGGTGATGTGCTCGGGCCTGTCCTCGGCCAGCGCGGCGGCCCGCGCCTTCAGCGGCGACTACCTCTCCGAGTTCACGGACTTCTTCCCGTCCACGCTCATCGCGATCCTGTTCATCCTCGCCCTCGCCGCCCTCAACCTGCGCGGCGTCTCCGAGTCGGTGAAGACCAACGTCGTCCTCACCCTGGTCGAACTGACGGGTCTCTTCGTCATCCTCGCCGTCGGCGCCTGGGCGGTCCTCACCGGCGACGGCGAACCCTCCCGGCTCGGCGAGTTCCAGGCCGGCGGCTCCGGCTACGCGCTGGTCACCAGCGTGCTCGGCGCGACGGCGCTGGGCTTCTTCGCCTTCGTCGGCTTCGAGGACTCCGTCAACATGGCCGAGGAGACCGTGGACCCCGCGCGCACCTTTCCGCGCGCCATCTTCCTCGGCGTCACCGTCACCGGCACCATCTACGTCCTGGTCGCCCTGATCTCCTCGCTCCTCGTCGACTACCGCGTGCTGGAGGACTCCAGCGGCCCGCTGCTGGAGGTCGTCAAGGCCGGCGGACTCGACTTCCCGCCGAAGCTGTTCGCGCTGATCGCCCTGTTCGCGGTCACCAACTCGGCGCTGATCAACATCATGATGGCGTCCCGCCTCTGCTACGGCATGGCGAACGAACGCATCCTGCCGCGCGCCCTCGGCCGCGTCCTGCCCCGGCGGCGCACACCGGTCGTCGGCATCGTCTTCGTCTCGCTGCTCGCCATCGGTCTGGTCTCCACCGGGGAGATCGCGGGCCTCGGTGACACCACGGCCTTCCTGCTGCTGTGCGTCTTCGCGGTCGTCAACGTCGCCGTCCTGGTCCTGCGCCGCGATCCGGTGGAGCACAAGCACTTCCGCACGCCCACCGTCCTGCCGGTGCTCGGCGCGATCGCCTCGCTGGCCCTGGCCAGCCCCCTCGCCGACCGGCCCGCGGACGTGTACATCCGGGCGGGTGTGCTGGTGGCCATCGGCATCGGGCTGTGGGTGCTGAACAAGACGGTGATGAAGGCCCGGGGCGAGGAGTGAGCCGGAGCGGCTGGTCGTGCGGGACGTGGCCAAGGGCGAGTGGCGGCTGGAGGTCGACCCCCGCTACGGCGGCACGGGCGCTCCTCCTCCAGCGTCGCCGGTGACACCACCTGCAAGGGCTCGGACTGCTCGGGGGCCTCGAAGCGGATGCCGGTGTCCTCGGGGTGCTCCCCGGCGTCCCGCACGGGGAGTTCGAGCGCCGAGCCGGCCGGCTCCAGGACGAAGCCGTCGGAGCCGGCCTGCGGCCAGATCCACGGCCAGTACGCCGAGGAGACGGCGAGCCGGATGCGGTGTCCGGCGGGGAAGGCGTGACCGATGCCGTTGAGCGGAAAGGTCACCGTCTCGGTGGCGCCCGGCGTCCACGGCACGTTGCGGTCCCGGCCCTCGCGGGCCGCGAGGTTGAGCGCGCCGCGGGTCACCAGGGTCGACGACCCGTCCGGCGCGACGTCGCAGAGCCGGGCGACGGCCTGCCCGTACGGCACGTCCATCCGCAGGCGCAGGGTGACCTCGGGGCGCCCGAGGATCTCGACGGGGGCGTCGGTGACGGGGAACTCGAAGCACACCGAGCGGCCGTCCTCCTCCCGCTGGTCGGGCGGCAGGTCGGCGTCGTTGCCGAAGGGGAAGAACCGTCCGGCGTCCACGCCGGTGTGCTGAGGGGACCGTACGACGACCGGGCCGCCGCCGAGGGCATGGGTGGTGGCGGTGACGTACGGCGACGGCCAGGCCGGGTCGCCGACCCAGCGGCCCGGCAGCTCGGGGTAGACGGTGGCCGGCCGGTGCGACTCGCTGATCCAGGAGCGCAGCCGGGGCTCGTCCATGACGGGGTCCGGGGAGCCCCTCTCCGACGATGCGGTGCGGGCCGTGATGGTGATCCGCCTCAACCAGCTCGCCGCCGCCGGCAGCGGCGTACACCCCCGCCTGCTGCGGGCACTGGAGCAGGCGCTGCGGGTCGGCGCGCTGCCCCTCGTGCACACCCGTGGCGCGATCGGCACCGGTGACCTGACGGCCCTGGCGGAGATCGGGCTGACGCTCGCCGGAGAGCTGCCCTGAGCGTCCGGCGGCATCGAACCGGTGCCGATCAGCCCGGGGGACGCGCCGGCCGCGGTGATCTCCCGGGGCCTGGAGGTCCACGCCGGCTTCTCGACCCACGCGGTACGCAGCACCGTCGCCGCGACGGCCGCGTACCGCACGGTCCTGGCCTGTGAACTGCTGGGCGCGGTACGCGCGTTGCGGATGGCGGATGCAGAACTGCCCGACACCCCGCTGCGCGAGGCGTACCGGCTGGCCACGTCCGCGCTGCCGCACATCGCCGAGGACCACCCCCTCAGCTCGGAGATCCAGCGGGCGGAGCGCCTCCTGGACCGCTTCTCGACCCTGTGAGGTCCGCGGCCACCGTCACCTGATGCGGTGGGCCTCCCAGAAGGGACCGAGGTTCTGGTCCGTCACGGCCTGGGCGGCCTTCTTGAAGCCGGCGGTGGTGGAGACGCCGTACCAGTGGCCCTGGGCGTACCGCTTGAGGAGCCGTGCCATGGAGTCGGCGCCGAGGGTGCGCTCCAGGTCGGCCAGCGCGCAGGGCCCGGCCGTGTAGACGAGGTGGTACGAACCCGGGTGCGTCGACCAGTAGTCCATCGAGGACGTCAGCGCGGCGTCCTCGTCCGGCCAGTACACGTCGGCCCAGCAGTCCCGGGTCTCCCAGCCGTAGAACCGGGCGTTGGCGTACTGGGCGAAGCTCTCGTCCAGCCAGGGGGAGGAGTACTCGTCGTTGCCGACGACGCCGTACCACCACTGGTGCGCCAGCTCGTGGACGACGGCGCCGCCCTCCTCGGTCGTGCCGAGCAGGACGAGCCCCGGGTACTCCATGCCGCCGCCGAACCCGGGGGTCATCACCAGGTCGATCTCGCCGTACGGATACCGGCCGAACTCCTCGCCGAACCGGTCGATCGCCGCGAGGGCGTCCGTGCGGGTGAGCCGTACGCCGGCGGCGGGGGTGCCGTCCGCCCAGTACGACTTGACGCGCACGCCCCCCGGCGAGGTGTCCGTGGCCGTCCGGAAGGGGCCGGCCGCCCAGGCGAAGTCCCGCACCCGGTCGGCGACGGCGAGGGTGACCGTACGGCCGGGGTCGCCCGAGGGCACGGTCCGGGTGCGGCCGGTCGTCGGCACCTTCAGGCCCGACGGGTGGTCGAGACGTACCCGGAAGTCGCTCGTCAGGGCGTAGAAGCTCTCGCCGACGGCCATGTACGGGTCGAGGTGCCACCCTCGCGCGTCGTGCACGGCCAGAACGGGCAGCGCGTTGCCGAGGAAGCGGTGGGCGTCCTCGCGGCCGAAGCGGGCGTTGCGGCCGGGGACGGTGAGGGAGACGTCGAAGGCGAGCGAGGCCCGCGCGCCGCGCACGAGGGGCTTCGGCAGGGTGACGCGCAGGGCCGTGCAGTCCACGGAGAGACCCGCGGCCGAACCGCCCCGCACGTCCGAGACCTTGACGGGCGACGGCGCGCCGGCCCTGCCGCACCCGTCCTCACCGTTGCCCCACAGTCGCAGGTACACCTCGCGCAGCGGCCGTTCGGACCCGTTCCGGAACGACACCCGCTGCCGCCCGGTCCAGTGACCGCCGTCGGCGTCGGCGCGCAGGTCCACGTCGTAGCGGGCCCGGTCCGGCGTCGCGGCACCTTCGGACGCCCCCGCCCGGTCCGCCGCGCCGGCGCTCGTGACGCCGGTGCCCATCACCGCGAGCAGCAGGAGGAGCACGAAGAACGGACGGCGACCGGATCGGGACGACCCCGCGGCAATCGGCGACATGGCAGCGCATACTGCCACAACAGGCAGTGTTTCGAACCGGGTTGGGACGGCCTCGGTCCCTCCCGTGGGCAGCGGCTCAGCCGCCTGACCGGCCGGGCCGTCGGGTGAAGCGGCGCAGTCCCCGGCGGGTTGGCTTGAGGGGCCTGTCCTCGGGGGCGGCCGGAGCCGGTGCCGCCGGCAGCGCCGGCGCCGTGGCGGGGGCCGGGCTCTCCACGTACCGGCTGCCCCGTTCGAGCCGGGTCCGGACCGCCTGGGCCATGGCGTGGTGGGACGGATCCTGCAGCAGGCCCTCCGCAGACAACCGCTCCCACATGCGCAGCAGTTCCTGCCCCCGGGTCGCGACCTGGCCCTCGTCCCACAGCCGCTGCCACGCCGCGGTGGCCCGGGCGACCTCGGGTGCGGCCCGGTTCAGGTCGGTGCGGCAGCGGATCCGCGCGACGGTCAGCGCGAGCACGGTGGAGATCATGTAGTCGCCGCGCAGATAGGCGATGTACGCCTCTATCGCCCGTGCCTCCAGGGAGAGTTCGTCCTCCGCGCCCCGGCGCAGCGAGAGGTGCTCGCGCAGCGCACTGGCGAGGACGAACGCGGCGTGCAGCTCCTCGCGCTGCGTGTGCTGGATGATGCGCTCGACGCGGGCGAGCGGGGGGAACGCCTCCTCCTCCGCGGCGGTGCGCTCGCGGCCGGGCGGCAGGTCCTCCTCCTCGGCGATGGTCCGGCTGGAGCCGTCCGGGAGCACCCGCAGGCGCGCCACCTGCTGGGCCGGGCGGTCGATGACGGTCGCCGCCACCGGGGCCCCCAGGGTCCGGGCGAACATGGCGATGGCGTCGAGGATCGCCTCGTTGGCCGGGCGCATGCCGCCCATCTCCAGCAGATGGCCGTTGACCACCGTCGACCCGTCCTCGGCGACGTACGCGTCGAGTCGGATCAGCGGCGGAGCGCTGAGGACGGGCAGGTGCCCCTTGTCACGGGGTGTCGGCGAGTGGGGCATACGCTCAGACTCCGGGTCGGACCACACCGAGGATGGGCATGGAGGCGGCGGGCGCGGTCGTGATCGAGCGTCCGGGCCGTGGGGCGTGGACCATCTGTCCGCCTCCGATGTACATGCCCACGTGCGTGGCGTCGTTGTAGTAGATGATCAGGTCACCGGGGCGCGCGGACGAGAGGCCGACCCGGGTCAGGCCCTGCCACTGCGCCTGCGAGGTACGCGGAATGGGGTGCCCGGCGGCCGCCCACGCGGCGGAGGTGAGTCCCGAGCAGTCGTACGACGAAGGGCCCACGGCTCCCCATACGTAGGGCTTGCCGATCTGGGCCATCGCGAAGCCCACCGCCTTCCCGGCCGCCCCGCTCACGCTCGTCCCGCCGCCCGAGCCGCCCCCGGCGGTGGAACCGCCGCCCGACCCGCCCCCGCCCGCGGAGCCGCCGCTGCCGCCCGAGCCGGAGCCCGGCCACTTGGACTTGGCCTCCTCGGTCCGCTGCCGTTCGAGCGCGGCCAGCCTGCGGGCCTCTTCCTCCTCGAGACCGGCCTCGATGCTCTCGGCCTCGGCGATCTTCTTCTCGATCCGCTCCTTCGCCCCGGCCTTGTCCGCGCGCGTCTTCTTCAGCTTGCGCAGTTCCTCCGCGGCGGCCTCGGTCTGCTCGTCCAGCTCGGCGCGGACGGTCTGCTGGGTCTCGGAGACGTTGACGAGGCCCCGCATGGCCTGGCGGGCCTGCGACGCCTCGTCCAGGGCCTGGTCGGGGTGGTCGCCGAGGAGTAACTGGATGCCGGTGGAGGCCAGATGACCCCCGCGGTACTGCGTCCGGGCGGCCGCGCCGGCGAGGTCGTGCAGGTCGTCCACCCGGTCCTCGGTGCGGGCGAGGTCCTTGCGCAGCGATGTCAGCCGCTTCTCCTGCTTCTTGGCCTTCTCGTTGGCCGCGTTGTACGCCTCGGTGGCCACCTCCGCCTCGCGGTAGAGGCCGTCGAGTTCCGCGCGGACTCCCTCGATGGAGGTGTCGTCCCGGGGGCCGGGATCGTCGGGGGCCGCGTAACTCGGGCCGGGTATCAGGGCCATCGCGCAGACGAGTGCTGCTACGGTGGCCCGGCCCCGCAGCCCTCCGCCGCCGGTCGACACGTTCATCGGCTCCACTTTCAGAGGTCGTGTGCGGGCAGCTCGGACGGGCGGCCTCCGGCCAGCGCGGTCGCCACCACGGGTCACACGGAGATCCGTTCGACCTGTGAACACATTACCCTCACCTGAATGGCCCACCCGGGTATCCCCGCGCGTGTCAACGTCCCCGTAGGCAACTCGCCCACCGAGGTTGGCCGGTTCTTGTCCGTGCCGACGCCCAACCTCAGTTGTGCCTCGTTCCGGTGAGGCGTCGCAGCGCGGCCCGTGCGGGGGGACCCCAGGTGGGCTTGCCACCGGGAAGGCCGCGCTCACCGGCATCCGCGATGAGCAGGCCGCCGAGCGCGTTCGCCGCCGCGTTGCCTCGGGCACGGCGGAGGGTGGCGCTGTCCGGGGACGGCCGGTAGGCGTCGTGGAAGGGGTCGGTGGCTCCGTCCGGCAGCAGGATCCAGGCGGCGGCGAGGTCGCTCGCCGGATCGCCCGCGCAGAGGTCGCCGAAGTCGATCACACCGCAGAACGTGCCGTCCGCCGTGAGGATGTTGGCCGGATGCAGATCGGCGTGGACCCACAGGGGCGGGCCGTCCCACGGGGGAGCGTCGAGTGCGTCCTCCCACACCGCGCGGACGGCGTCCGGGTCGGGGAGGAGGCCCAGGTCGGTGGCCTTGGCAAGCTGGTCGGCGAATCCTTCCGCGCGGTCGGCCAGGGCCCCCGCACGGCCGCGGCCGACCGGGGCTCCGGCGGGTGCGGGCCGGTGAAGTGCCGTCAGGAAGGCGGCCAGAGCACCGGCCGCGTCGGCGGCGCGCGTGACGGGAGCGCGGTCGGCCGGCGTCCCCGGTACCCAGGTGGTGACGATCCACGGCCGCGGGAACCGCTCGGAGGGCTCGCCCAGGCGCTGCGGCACGGGGACGGGCAGCGGCAGGTGCGGGGCGAGCGCGGGCAGCCAGGCGTGTTCCTTCAGCAGGAGTGCGTCCGCGCTCTCCGTCGCCCACGGGAGCCGCACGGCGAGGTCCTCTCCGAGCCGCCACAACTGGTTGTCCCAGCCGCGCGCGCCCAGCCCCAAAGGCCGGTCGGCCAGGTCCGGGTGCTGTTCCTTCAGGAGATCGCGGATCAGCTCCGCGGTGATCTCGGCCTCGGTGTGGGACATGGGGAGCAACAGTAGCCGGACGAGCCCCCGGCAGCGCGGGACCGAATATCGCCTACGGCCCGTCCGGAGGCCGTAGGCTGCCCGGCGGCTCCCGGTCGACGGAGCCTCGGTGAAATGGGGGGCGTGCAGGTGAGCAAGGTCGATCCGTCGGTGAGGGCCCGGTCGTTGGCCCGTTACGCGTTGCTCGCCGCCGTGGCGGCTGTGCTCGTCCTCCTGCTGTCGCTCCTCGACGCGGGCCTCATGATCATCCTGGGCGGGCTCTCGGGACTGGCGGTGTGCGCGGTCGGCGCATGGTGGTTCCTGGCCCATCGGGGTGTCGTGCGGGTGCTGGGCGCGGGGCTCGCCGTGGGCGCGTTGGTGGCCGTGCTGGCGTTGTTCCTGAACGGCGGCCTCTGGTTCACGGCCCCGGTCGGGGTGGTGCTCTGGGCCGGGGCCCTGGGCTGTGCCCGTGGTGCCCTGCGGGCGGACCGGCGGCCGGATCCGGCACCCGCCGCCGTGGAGCCGGGCCGGCGGCCCCGACGGGCGGTCCTCATCATGAACCCGGCCTCGGGCGGCGGGAAGGTGGCACGGTTCGGGCTCGTCGCACGGGCCGAGGCGCTCGGTGCCCGGGTGATCCTGCTGCGGCCGGACATCCACAGCGATGTCGAGGAACTCGCCCGCAAGGCCGTCGCCGAGGGCGCCGACCTGCTCGGCGTCGCGGGCGGGGACGGCACCCAGGCCCTGGTCGCCGCGGTGGCGGCCGAGCACGACCTGCCGTTCCTGGTCATCTCCGCCGGCACCCGCAACCACCTCGCCATGGACCTGGGCCTGGACCGCACCGACCCGTCCCGGTGCCTGGACGCCCTCACCGACGGGGTGGAACTCAGGGTGGACCTGGGTGACGTGGCGGGCCGGGCGTTCGTCAACACCGTGTCGTTCGGGGTGTACGCGGCGATCGTGCAGCGCCCCGAGTACCGCGACGCCAAGGCGGGCACGGCCCTCGACGCGCTGCCGGACCTGCTGGCCGGTGGTGCCGGTGAGCGCCTCGACGCGCTCGCCGACGACCGGCCGGTCGACGGCCAGCAGGCGTTGCTGGTCAGCAACAACCCCTACTCCTCGGCCGACCCGCTCGACGTCGGACGCCGGCCCCGGCTGGACGGGGGCGAACTCGGCGTGCTCGGCATCCGCGTGGACGGTGCCGCGCAGGCGGCCGACCTCGCCGTGCGGGGCTCGATGTCTCCGGCGCTGACCATGCTGACGTCACGGCGGGTGGAGGTCCGCGCCGGTGCCGCGAGCATCCCGGTGGCCGTCGACGGCGAGGCGCTGACGCTGCCCACACCGGTGGTGTGCACCCTGCGACCGCGTGCCCTGCGCGTCCTGGTCCCGCGCGACCGTCCCGGGGCGGTGGACCGGGTACCCGAGCTGGACTGGCGGCGGATCGCCACGCTGGCCCTCGAACGCCCCGCCTCCGGCGCACGTCGCTGAGCGGCGCTGTCGGGCGTCCGACGCCTCAAGCGCCGGTGCGCGCCCGCAGAATTCCCTCGACGCCCTGGAGGAAGGTCTCCGAGACCAGTTCGGGATCGAAGAGGCACCCCGCCGCCATGGCGCCGTCCCGGAGCATGACGAGGTGCCGCCCGTCCGCCTCGGCGGGTGCGTCGCCGGTCCGTGCCAGCAGTTCCGTGACGGTGTCCAGGAACCACGCCCGGTGGGCGAGGACGGCCCGGTGGATCGGGTGGGCGGGGTCCGGGTACTCGGCCACCGCGTTGAGGAAGGCGCAGCCGCGGAAGCCGGGGGAGCGGATGCCCTCCGTGATGGACCTGGCGACGGCCCGGACCTCGTCGGCCGGGGACCGGGCGCCCGCGCGGGCTTCGGCGACCTGCCCCCGGATGCCCCGGTCGGCCAGGTCGAGGTAGGCGAGGACGAGGTCCTCCTTGCCCGAGAAGTGCCGGTACAACGTCGCCCGGGTCACCTTCGCCTCGGCGGTGATCCGGTCGATGCCGACGGAGTGGATCCCCTCCGCGTAGAAGATCCGAGTCGCGGTACCGAGCAGCCGCTCCCGCGCTTCCGACGTGCTGCCGCCTTCTGGGCTCCTACTCATGCGGCCCAAGGTACCAAATCGATGAGGTAGAACGTTCGGTCTTGACAAGCGCAGCGCCGACCCTCTTGTATCGATGAGGAAGAACGAACGTTCTCCCTCATCGCCGCCAGCGAAAGGTACTTCCGTGGACACCCTTGTCAGCAGTACGACCGCCCCCGCCCCCGTGGCCCTGCGCAAGCTGTACTTCCTGCGCTTCGCGTTCGCCGCGGTGTGGGCCGCGCTGCTCTTCGCGGCCGGCGACACGCTCGGACCGGCCGCCGTGACCCTCCTGCTCGTCTATCCCCTGTTCGACGTGGCGGCCGCGATCGTCGACATCCGGTCGGCCAGGGCCGACGGCGGTAGCGCGCCCGCGCTCCACGTGAACATCGCGATCAGCTCACTGGCCGTCGTCGGGCTGGCCGTGGCGGCCACGTCGGGTGTCCCGGCCGTGCTGCGCGTCTGGGGTGTCTGGGCGATCACCGCGGGCATCGTCCAGCTCGTCGCCGGCGCCACCCGCCGGAAGCTGGGCGGCCAGTGGGCCATGATCATCAGTGGCGCCATCTCCACGGTCGCCGGCGCCTCGTTCTTCGCGCAGGCGGGCGGCGACGACGCCGCGCTGACGAGTCTCGCCGGGTACGCCTTCCTCGGCGGCGTGTTCTTCCTGGTCTCCGCGCTCCGGCTGAACCGCGCCCGCAACGGGGCGTGAACGTCAGGTGACCGCCCAGGCCGCCTCGATCATCCGGAAGATCTCGTCCACGGCGGCCTCCGGATCGGCCGCCTCGCGGGCCAGCGCATAGGCGTCGATCACGAACCTCGCGATCGTCCGGCAGGCCGTCGTGGTCCGGGACAGCGAGGGGTCGGCGGCGATGGCCGCC
This sequence comes from Streptomyces sp. NBC_01723, assembly GCF_036246005.1. NCBI lineage: Bacteria > Bacillati > Actinomycetota > Actinomycetes > Kitasatosporales > Streptomycetaceae > Streptomyces > Streptomyces sp. NBC_01723. Next base: position 330,408 of record NZ_CP109171.1, on the reverse strand, counting down.
GCCAGCGACTCCGCGTGGCGCAGCCGCATCGACTCCTCGTACTTCCGCAGGGCCGGTGATCCGTCGATCATGCGCCAGACCGGTGCGGCGTCGTCCGCCGTGCAGTGGCGCACCAGGGCCAGGATCTCGTCCCGCAGCGCCGGCATCAGCGGCTCGTCCGGCGCCCGGCCCCCGACCGCGTGCGCGAGCCGTGCCTCGAAGTCCTCGTCCCGCTCGAAGACCAGGGCCTCCTTCGAGGCGAAGTGCGAGAAGAGCGTGGTGACCGCCACGTCGGCCTCGGCGGCCACGTCCCGGATGCCGACCTTGTCGTACCCGCGTTCCAGGAAGAGCCCCATGGCGGTGTCGGCGATCTTCTGGCGGGTCGCGGCCTTCTTGCGCTCGCGGCGTCCGGTCGGTTGCGGCATGCGCTCACGCTATCAGCTGCAAAGGTGTAACCGTTGTTAAAAACTAACCGTTAGTGCTACGGTTTCCGGCATGAAGAAAGTGAGCTTCGCCGAGTTCGGCGGTCCGGAAGTGCTGCGCCTCATAGACGCCGAGGAGCCCCACGCCGGCCCCGGTCAGGTCCGCATCGCGGTGCGGGCGGCGGGTGTGAACCCCGTCGACTGGAGGATCCGCGAAGGCCAGATCCTCCAGGCCCATCCGATCGACTTGCCCTCCGGAGTGGGGCTGGACGCCTCCGGGGTGGTGGACGAGGTCGGCGAGGGTGTCGAAGGGGTCGCGGTCGGCGACCACGTCTTCGGCGAAGGGGCGAGCACCTACGCCGAGTTCGCCGTACTGTCCGCCTGGGCCCGGATGCCCGAGGGGCTGACCTTCGAGGAGGCCGCCGGCTATCCCTCCGTGGTGGAGACGGCGCTGCGCCTCATCCGCGAGATCGGTCTGCGCGCCGGGCAGACGCTGCTGGTCAGCGGCGCTTCCGGCGGAGTCGGTTCGGCGGTGCTGCAGATCGCCCGCGAGCGGGGCATCACGGTGATCGGCACGGCCGGTGCCGCGAACCAGGACTATCTGCGTGGCCTGGGCGCCCTCGCCACCACGTACGGCGAGGGCTGGGTCGAGCGGGTACGGCGGCTCGGGCAGGTCGACGGGGCGCTCGACCTGGCCGGGTCGGGCGTGATCCGTGAACTGGTCGAGCTGACCGGTGACCCGCGGAAGGTGATCTCCATCGCCGACCTCGACGCGCCGCAACTCGGCGTCCGGTTCTCCGGCGTCGCCGGGAGCGTGCCGGACGCGCTGGCCGAGGCCGCCGACCTCATCTCACGCGGGAGGCTCCACATCCCCGTCGAGCAGTCCTACACACTCGCCGAGGCCGCGGCGGCGCACACCGACAGCCGCGCGGGGCACACGCGCGGCCGTCGGGTCGTGATCGTCTGAGCGGATCGGGTCAGACCCGGTCGGCCGCGATCATCAGGTACTGGAAGCTGCCGTTGCGGTAGGCGTTGAGGAAGGTGTCCTCGATACCCGTGACGAGGTGGTCGGCCTCGCGGCGCAGCTCCCAGTAGGGGATCGTGGCCGCGGTCAGGTCCTGGACGTGGACGGGGACGAGCCGGTTGCGGGCCATCGCCCGGAAGTACGCCGAGCGCGGGTGGATGTCGCAGATGTAGTGGGCGTTGATGAGGGACACCTCACGGGAGGCCTGTCCGTAGGTGTCGTTGTAGCAGCCGGTGATCACCACGTACCGGCCGCCGCGGCGCAGCAGGCGGGCGTGCTCGGCGAAGAGCAGGTCCAGCTCGACGTACATCGTGGACTCGTTGTTCCAGGAGGCCGCGTAGGCGCCGGTGGCGAAGCCGGTGTCGAGCATGTTGCGGTGGTGGTAGCGCACCTTGCCGTCGATGCCGCGCTTGCGTGCCTGCTCGTTGGCGAAGTCCGCCTGCTTGGCCGAGATGGTGACCCCGTCGGTGTGGCAGCCGTGCCGCAGATGGGCCACCACGCTGCCGCCGCCGCGTCCGCAGCCGGCGTCGAAGACCCGGTCGTCGGGGGAGAGGTCGCCGAGGTGGGAGGCGAGGAACTCGGCCTGGGCGTGCTCCAGCCGGTGCAGTTCGTGCGTGATCCGCTCCCGGCGCCGGTCCGCGTCCGGTTCGTTCAGCACCGAGGTGTCGGCGTCCCCGATGCCGTAGTGGTGGTGGTACAGGTCGTCGACTCGGCCGAGTTCGAGGTTGACCGGGTTCTCTTCGGCGTTCCAGTAGTCCGCGACACGGTTCTGGTACGTGGACTGGGCGGGTACCTGCGCGGCCTTGGCGCGGGTCTGGGCGGTGGTCAACTGTGGCTCCCTGGTGCTGTGGTGCGTGTTCCGTCGTGCCGTGTGCTCTTGGTGCCGGGCGTCGGTCACCAGTAGTCGGGCAGGCTGTATCGGTCGCTGTTGCTCGCGTGCCACTCGTGGTTGCCCGACACCCAGTCGGCCAGGCCGCGGGCGTATCGCTCGACGAGGGGCGAGGTGGTGGACAGCAGGGCGGACTCCGTTTCGAACGCTTCCATGATCTGGTTGTGGATGTCGACGCTGCGGAGATAGGCGGCCTTCAGACCGCACCGGTCGTTGGCGGCGACCACCTGGGGCAGGTTCAGATGCTCCGGGTCGCTCGCCAGTTCCTTGGTGAACGAGTACAGGTCGTTGACGATGGTGGTGGCGTTGCAGGCGAGGACGGTGATCCGCTGTACCTCGGGGCGGGCGTAGACGGCTTCGGGCAGTTCGTAACCGTCCACCGCGTCGACGATGGACAGACAGGGCCGGAAGTTGTTGAACTGCCGCATCACCAGGTACTCCCAGACGCGCGGCCGGTGACGCGTCTCCGACCAGGAGGCTTCCGCCAGGTACCCGAGGTGCAGCCGGGCGAGGTCGTGCACGAGCCTGGTCGTCTGGCTGGGCGTGGCGAGGGCCGCGTAGTCCTTGAGGGCCCAGTGGTACGACCGCAGCGGACCGTCGGCCTGGACGCCCTGGCGCCAGTCGTTCTCGGCTTCGGGAGTGGAGTGGAAGGGGTCGAGGGCGGACTGGGCGATGATCAGCCGGCCGCCGAGGCCGCGTCGCGCGCCGCCCCGGCCCTCGTCCTCCTCGCAGTAGCAGCTGTCGACGATGTTCTCCGCCAGCAGCAGCTTGCCGGCGACGGTGAGCCGTTCCATGTCGACCGCCTCGGGGTGCTGCAGCGCCACGGCACGGCCGAACTGGAACTGGGAGAAGTCCCCGCTCCACTCCGGGGGGAACAGGTCGAGCGCGCGGGCCCAGGCCTCCAGTCTCTCGTCGATCTCGGCGGACTTGTCCGGGTCGGCGGGGGCGACGGGCCGGTGCTTCAGGCCGGGGATGGTCTTCTCGCGCCGGGCCCGCATGGACCGGGCGGGGTTCGGCGGGCCGGGCAGTGAGAACGCGGCCGTGCCGTTGGTGGAGGTGCTCATGGTCGTGTGCTCCAACTGGTCAGTCGGCAACCCGGCCGAGTTGGACGTTCTCCAGGAGGCCGGCCGCGTCGGGTACGAGGATGGCCAGCGAGTAGTAGGCGGTCACGAGGTAGTTGGTGACGGCGTTCCGGCTGAGGCCCATGTACCGGACGTTCAGCCCGGGTTCGTACTCCTCGGGGATGCCGGTCTGGTAGAGGCCGACGACGCCCTGGTCGGCCTCGCCGGTGCGCAGCGCGAGGATGCTGGTGGTGTGGGAACGGGAGACGGGGATCTTGCCGCACGGGAAGATCGGAATGCCCCGCCAGGCGGGGACGTGGTGCCCGTTCACCGTCGCGGAGCCCGGGACCAGCCCGCGCCGGTTGCACTGCCGGAAGAACGCGGCGATCGCCTTCGGATGGGCGAGGAACAGTCCCGTCCCGCGGCGCATGGAGAGGAGTTCGTCCATGTCGTCGGGGGTGGGCGGTCCCGAGTGCGTGCCGATGCGCTGTCCGTGGTCGACGTTGTGCAGCAGCCCGAAGTCCCGGTTGTTCACCAGCTCCCACTCCTGGCGCTCGCGGATCTCCTGGATGGTCAGCCGCAGCTGCTGCCGCGTCTGGTCCATGGGATCGCCGAAGAGGTCGGCGACCCGGGTGTGCACGCGGAGCACCGTCTGGGTGAGGGACAGCTCGTACTCGCGCGGGGCGAGGTCGTAGTCGACGAAGCCCCCGGACAGCGTGGGCTCACCGCTGTGACCGGCCTGGACCGGCATGTCCGCCTCGCCCCCGCGGTTCGTCGGCAGCCGCTGCCGCTCCGCGTACGCCGCCAGGTGCGCGGCCAGGGAGGGCGCCCGGTCGGTGAACTCACGCAGCGCGTCCCGCGGCAGGGCCAGCACCACTGCCGCCGTCTGGGCACGCACCGACGCCGGCCACACCGGGTCGGGCCGGCCGATCGCCTCGTCCCCCACCGGTTCGCCGTCGCCGACGACACCGACCACCGCCTCCCCGCCGTACCGACCCACGGCGAGACGGGTGAAGCGGCCGTGGACGACCAGGTAGATCTCGGTGACCGGCCGACGGGCCTCGCACAGCGCTTCACCCGCTCGCACCTGGCGGACCGAGAAGCGGCCGGCCAGCTCCGTCAGGACCTCCTGGTCCGCGTAGCCCCGCAGCACGGGCAGCTCGGTGAGGGTCCGCGGAATCACCCGGACGTCGTCGGCGCCGTTCTGCTCGAACTGGACCCGCCCCCGCCCGACCCGCAACCGCAGCCGGCGGTTGACCCGGTAGGCCCCACCCCTGACGTCCACCCACGGCAGCTTCCTGATCAGCCACCGGGAGGAGATGCCCCGCATCTGGGGCTCGGACTTGGTGGTCGTCGCCAGCTGACGCGCGGCACGGGTGCCGAGGCTGGTGGGCGGGTTCTCGGCGGATGCCGCGGGACCGTGGTCCGGGGTGGCCAGACCTGTGGCGCTGTCCTGAGCGGACAATTTCCCTCCAGGAAGGGCGAGCGGTAGTGAGCGGAACGACCCGTGAGGCACAAGTGGACCGTGCGCTTCAGCAAGACAACCAGCGCCGGGCGGCGTGCCGGTAGGCGCGAAGGGGGGCGGCCTGCACACCACGAGGCACAAACATCCCTGATGAGGCGCAGAGCGCGCGAAGCACCCACCCGCACGCCCCACCTCTGCTCCGTCACCCCGGACGGTTCACGGTTCGCGAGAGCGGCGGCGTCCTCACCGTCCGGGGTCTGCCTGTTCTCCCCGTGGTTCGCGTCCCATGCAGATCTCGACGACCCGGTACGTCTCTCCGTCCCGGGGCGCTCGCGTCCAGGAGCGCGTGGTGACCGTGTGCAGCCGTCCGTCGTCGATCGCCCGGCGCGGCAGACGCGCGCCGAACTCCTGCGCCACCGCTTCCAGCAGCAGCCGTTCCGCCTCGGGACGGGGTTCCGTGCCGTCCAGGAACCGGCTCGGGTCCAGCGCACGCGGTGGCTCCCCGTCGGACCGGACCTGCCCCTCCGCGTACGTGACCGCGTACTGCTCGGCACCGTCCTGGGCCACCGACAGGTGGAAGAACGGCTCCCCGTGCCGGTCCCGCAGGCCGCACCCCACCACCACAGCGCGCGTGCCCGCACTGGCAGCCGCGGCGGGAGAGACGAAGTACTGCGGCGAGAACGGCCCGGGGTCGTGGTCGAAGGCAAAACTCCAGCCGGCCCCGGCCCGGCCGACCGCCATCACCGCCCTGTCCTCGTAGGACGGGTACTTCCCGCCCTCCCCCCGCGACCTGCCGCGCGCCTCCGACCGGGTCAAGGGTTCGCCCAGCACGGCGCCGTCCTCGTCCGCGAGACGTCCGGGTAACTCCTCCGGCTCCACACCCTCCACCAGGACGAACCGGTAGGAGGCGCGCCCGCCCCCCGGACTCGGCTCCGCCAGCCAGGCCAGGCCGGCCGGGTCCAGATCGGCCGTCGGCCGCGGCGCGTCACCGGCCTGCCCGCCCCGCGGCGTGGACAGCAGTTCCCGCCCCCGCTCCGGTGTCAGCAGCGGCCCGAGGAACGGGTCGGCGATCCACCCCAGTGGCGCCAGATGATCCGGCCCCAGCGGCTCCCACAGCGGCAGCGCGCTCCTCAGCGTCCGCCACGCCCCGTCGGTGTCGCCCCACCGCGCCAGCTCCCGGGCCCGCTCGACCGCCTCCCCGAAGGGTCCGCCGGGCGCGTACCGGTACGTGCGGTCCCTCACTCGTGCCAGAGTCGCGTGAGCCCGCGACACCAGTTCGTCGTCGGCGCCCCGCAGTTGGAACCGCAGCGTGGAGTCGTCCCGGTACGAGTGCCGCGCGAACTCGGCGATCAACGGCGGTAGCAGGTCGGGCGCGTACCGCGAGTCCGTCACCAGGTCCTCGAAGTTCACCGGCGAGGTGTCACTCAGCAGGCGCCGTATCTGGTCGCCCAGCCCGCCCGCCCGCGGTCTGCCGTATCCCTTGGCCTCCTCCAGTGCCCGCCCGGCCCCCTCCCAGTCGCCGCGCAGTGCCGCCGTTCGGGCCCCCTCCACCTGGGCGTCCAGCCTGCGTGTCGTGTCGTTGACGAACGCCGGGGCCCCGTCCCCCGGGAGAGCGCGCAGGCTGTGGAACTCGCGGTGCATGTCCCGCATGAACTCGAGGAAGTTGGCGTGCCGCACCGGTGGCGCCGCCTGCCAGCCCGCCCAGGTGTACACCGCCCACTCACCGTCCTCGTCCACGTCCTCGGGATCCATGAGGACGTACATGGCGTCGGACTCCACGTCGAGCTGAAGCCCTCGCCGCCACAGGCCGGCCTCGCGCCACTCCTCGTCCTCCGAGTCCGCGTCCAGGTACTCCTCGAACATGACCGCGAGTCCGGACTCGTCGTCGTGCCAGCGCGCGTCAGCGGTCCCCGCCAGTCGCCACACGAATCCGCCGGCGTGCCGCCACCCGTCGCTGACCTTGAGGAACTCCCGGTACGACGGGGGCATCCGCCGGCCGAGGCGCTTCTCCACGGCCGTGACGCGCTCCTCGGACGCGGGCGGGGACCCCAGCCAACCCGCCCGCCGGGCCTCCTGGTCGTCCTCTCCCCGCCCCTCGTCGTCCGCCATGCCGTCCGCCCACTCCGCGCTCCACATGAGGAGGAAACGCCGCCAGTCGAAGGCCTTCGTGTCCGTCATGAGCCCGATGCTGCCACCAGCCACTGACAGCGTCCCGGCGAGCGCCGGGACCGGCCGGTGCCCGTGGGTAGGCTGAACCGATCACTGCCGCGTATCCCGGCACTCGTGACAGATGTGGAGCCCACGCCATGACCACAGCGCACGACCTGACGATCGTCTCACTGGAGGCGCGTACCGAGTATCCCGTCGAGCGCGGCGATCTCTCGCTGGCCCTCGCCGGAGCCGAACTGGCCGACCTGCTGGAAGCCGGCGCGGTGTCCCTGGACGGGTCCGTTCTCCGCCCGGTGGAGCGGCCGGGGTCCGGTGACCCCATGCTGGACGCGGCGGCGTCCGAGGTCGGGAAGGAACCGGACGAGTCGGTGGAGGACTGGCTGTGGCGCCGGGGGCGGGGACTGGCGGCCGAGTACGTCGCCGCCGAAGGGGCGGAGGACACCCGCCGCAAGCGGCCGCGCTGGATGGGGCGGCGCGACGCCGACCGGCCGGCCCCGGCCGATCCGGAGACACGCCGGCGGGCCACCGACCGCTGGGCCTCCGGCGACCCCGTGCTGGTGGGCCTCGCGGCCGCGGTCGGAATCCACCACGAGTCGGCCGACCGGGTCGAGGACCCCGAGGACGACGGGATCGCGGCCGTGCTCGCCGCGGTGAACGACGCCGTGGTGGAACTGGCCGCCATCAGGCAGCGCCGCAGCATCGAGGACGCCGCCTTCGACAACATCTGGCGCGGACTGTGACGGCCGGCCGGAACGCCTGAAGCCACCCGGCGCGCGCGGCCTTCCCGCCCGTCGGCATGTCGCGGCCCGGCCCGCCTGACGGTCGGCGAGGATTCCGGCAGAGCACGCCCTTGGCGAATCCGGACGAACGCGCAGGGAGGCAGCGGTGACGGTCGAGCGGGTCGGACTCGTGGTGCACGGTGGCCGCGAGGGCGCGGCGGCGGCGGCGCGGGACGTCCGGCAGTGGTGCCACGAGAACGCGGTCGGATGTGCCGACATCGACGTGTGGAGCGGCGAGGGCCGGCGCAGCGCCCGGGAGGAGGTCGAGGCGGCCGGCGACCCGGACCTCGTCGTCACCCTGGGTGGCGACGGCACCTTCCTGCGCGGTGCCCGGCTGGCGGCCGAGAACGACGCGCTGATCCTGGGCGTGGACCTGGGCCGGGTCGGGTTCCTGACCGAGGTCCCGGCACCGGCGGTGCGCGCCGCCCTCGACGCCGTCCGGGACGGTGGTGTGGACCCGGAGAACCGCATGCTGCTCACCCTCAGGGCCTCCCGTCCGCTGGAGATCCCGTCGGAGATGGAGGCCCTGCTGCGGTACGGGCGGGGCCCGTTGCTGCCGCCGCCGCGCGTGCGCACGGACTGCGAGAGCGGTGGTGAGTGGGGCATCGCGCTGCACGTCACCGCCCTCAACGACGTCGTACTGGAGAAGCTGTCCCGGGACCGGCAGATCTCCGTCGGGGTCTACGTCTCCGGCCGCCTCCTGGCCTCGTACTCCGCCGACGCCCTGCTGGTCGCCACCCCGACGGGCTCCACCGCCTACAGCTTCGCGGCGGGCGGCCCGGTGGTCTCCCCCCGGGCCGAGGCGCTCGTCTTCACCGCGGTGGCCCCGCACATGACCTTCGACCGCTCGGTGGTCACCGCGCCCGACGAACCCGTCGGGCTGCGCATCCTCGAACGGTCCGGACAGGCCGCCGTGAGCATCGACGGACAACTGCGCGGCGTCCTCGACCCCGGGGACTGGCTCGGCGTCTACGCCGCGCCCCGCCGACTGCGGGCGGTGCGGCTCGGGCCCATGGACTTCTACGGACGGCTGCGCGAACGCATGCGGCTGACCGACGCCCCCGCGGCGGTCGCCGACGGCACCCCCGCGCCCCTGTGGCCGGTGAGCACGCCCCCGCCCGGGGACCTCGCCCACCTGGCGATGCCCCTGCCGGTGGCCGGCGGGACCACGGCCGAGGATGTCTCGCCGGGCGGCGCGTGACATAACCTCTCCCAAGGAGACGTCAGTTGTGGCGTGGGTCCACGGGCAGGAGGCGCTGGTGCTCAGGAAGGGCGGCTCGCGATGGCTCGCGTGCGCCGTGGCCGGGGTGTGTCTGCTGCTCCTGGGCCCGAGTGCGCCGGACGAGGGGGCTCCCTTCACCAGGGCACTG